>DAISXL010000283.1:0-1275 GCA_036825855.1 Yoonia sp. | reverse complement strand
ATGGACCACGGCAAGCTGACCGACCACAACGGCCGGACAACGGATTTCCGCAATGTGATCCTGATCATGACGTCGAACGCGGGTGCGGCCGAGATGTCCAAGAACGCGCTTGGCTTCGGGCGTGAGACGCGCACGGGCGAAGACACCGCCGCCATCGAACGGACCTTCACGCCGGAATTCCGCAACCGTCTGGATGCTGTCATCAGCTTCGGCGCCCTGCCGAAAGAGGTGATCATGCAGGTCGTCGAAAAGTTCGTCCTCCAGCTCGAGGCGCAGCTGATCGACCGCAACGTGCATATCGAGCTTTCGGCCGCTGCCTCTGAATGGCTGGCGGACAAGGGGTATGATGCGAAAATGGGCGCGCGTCCTTTGGGCCGCGTGATCCAGGAACACATCAAAAAACCGCTGGCAGAAGAGTTGCTGTTCGGCAAACTGGTCAAGGGCGGCATCGTCAAGGTCGCTGTCAAGAACGGCGAACTCGACCTGACGTTCGAGGCCCCGCAGCAGGGGCGCATCACCGGCAGCAACAAACCACCGTTGCTGACGGCCGAATGACCGACACGGCAAGCCCCGCTGATTGCGGCGGGGCTTGACCTGCTTCCATGCTGATCCGCGATCTTGATCCTGTCGCAGACCTTGCGCGCGTGCATGATTTCTACCAATCGGCGCCAGACTATTGGCTGATGGCGGACCGCGCCGCGCCGGATATCGCGAAAGCGCGCGCATTTTTCACCGACACGCCACCCGGCTGCGACCCACTCAGGTCGCGGCGGCTGGGCCTTTTTATGACGGACCGCCTGTCAGGTCTGGCGGAGCTGTCGTTTGGATTTCCTGCAAAAGCGGACGCCTATCTGGGCTTTCTGATGCTGGGCCCGTGGGCGCGCAACGCCGGTCGGGGTGTCGCCTTTTTGACGGAAATCGAACAGATCGCCCGCACGGCTGGATATTCTGACCTTTACCTTGCCGTACTTGATATCAACGCTGCCGGGCGCCGATTCTGGTTGCGCGAAGGGTTCCACCCAACCGGCGTCGTTGGCCGCGACGCATTTGGCCAAGGCGTGGCGCGAATGGTCAAGCCCTTGCAGTAAAACGGATTATGTGGCACTGCCGCCACCTTGTAACGGATATGGCGACGGTTGCGAAAACGTGGCAAGGCGGACAAAGGCCGCAAGTCATGGTTGCATGTTGTGAAGCTGGGACCCTGTTGGTAAACTGATCCTGTCATGGCTCAGGCCGCCCGACCTGAAACGTCGTTTTTGTGATTGTGCCCTGTTG
>DAISXL010000282.1:0-1318 GCA_036825855.1 Yoonia sp. | reverse complement strand
TCCTACGCGCTTTATCCGCATATGACGGTGCGCAAGAACATCGCCTTTCCTTTGCGCATGGCCGGGATGGACAAGGCCGAACAGGACCGGCGCATCGCACAGGCGGCATCCGTGCTGAACCTGACCGATTATCTGGACCGCCGTCCGGGGCAATTGTCGGGCGGCCAGCGCCAGCGCGTCGCCATTGGCCGTGCCATCGTGCGCGAACCGTCGGCGTTCCTGTTCGACGAACCCCTGTCCAACCTTGATGCCGCCCTGCGCGTGGGCATGCGGCTTGAGATCAGCGAACTGCATACACGGCTGAAAACCACGATGGTCTATGTCACCCATGATCAGGTCGAGGCGATGACGATGGCAGACAAGATCGTCGTGCTGCGCGCGGGCCATATCGAACAGGTGGGCGCGCCGCTCGATCTTTACCGCGCGCCGCGCAACCTTTTCGTGGCGGGTTTCATCGGCTCGCCGCGGATGAATTTCATCGCAGGAGCCGAGGCTGCCAAGCACAATGCCCACACGATCGGCATCCGCCCCGAACATATCGCCGTTTCGCCGGATGCGGGGGAATGGTCCGGCGTGGTCGGCGTGTCCGAACATCTGGGGTCGGATACGTTCTTTCACGTCCACCAGACCGGATTGGCAGATGTCATCACCGTGCGCGCCGATGGCGAGGTCGGGTTCCGCCACGGCGACCGTATCCACCTGACACCGCGCGCCGATGTCATCCACCGCTTTGACGAAACAGGGCTGCGCATCGCATGACACGACTGACAGGAAAAGCCGCGCTGATCACAGGGGCCGCGCGCGGCATCGGGCTGGCCTTCGCGGAACGCTATATCGCCGAAGGCGCGCGGGTTGCGCTGGCCGATATCGACATTGCTCGTGCAAAGACCGAGGCGGCGCGTCTGGGCGATGCCGCCTTTGCCGTGCAGATGGACGTGACCGAGCAGGCCAGCATCGACGGCGCTGTGGGTGCGACCGTCGCGCATTTCGGGCAGATCGACATCCTGATCAACAATGCGGCAATATTCACTGCGGCCCCTATATCCGAGATCAGCCGCGCCGATTTTGCACGCTGCTTTGATATCAACGTCGCAGGTACCCTGTTCACGATGCAGGCCGTCGCCCGCCACATGATCGCGCGCGGACAAGGCGGCAAGATCATCAACATGGCGTCCCAAGCCGGGCGACGGGGCGAGGCGCTGGTCGCCGTCTATTGCGCGACCAAGGCCGCTGTCATCAGCCTGACCCAATCGGCAGGGCTGAACCTGATCGCGCATGGCATCAACGTCAACGCCATCGCCCCCGGTGTTGTCGATGG
>DAISXL010000281.1:0-1391 GCA_036825855.1 Yoonia sp. | reverse complement strand
TAGCCCCGTTGCATTCCGCTGCGGGATGCTGTTTTTTGCGCGCAATAATATTTCAAGAGGTGCGTCATGCGCGTTGGACTTTACCCCGGAACCTTTGATCCGGTCACGCTGGGGCATCTTGATATCGTGCGGCGCGCGGCCAGTCTGGTGGATCGGCTGGTCATCGGCGTCGCGATCAACCGCGACAAAGGTCCGCTGTTCACGCTGGAAGAACGTGTCGCCATGGTCGAGGCGGAGTGCGTCCCACTGGGCCGCGAGGTCGGCTGCGAGATCGTCGTGCATCCGTTCGAAAATCTGCTGATTAACTGTGCCCGCGATGTGGGGGCCAGCGTCATCATCCGCGGTCTGCGGGCTGTGGCGGATTTCGAATATGAATATCAGATGGTGGGGATGAACCGCATACTCGACGATTCAATCGAAACGGTGTTCCTGATGGCCGAGGCGGAACATCAGGCGATCGCATCCAGACTGGTCAAGGAAATCGCGCGGCTGGACGGCGATGTGTCGAAATTCGTGACCCCCGCCGTGAATGCGGCGCTGATCCAGCGGTTGCGCGGCTAGACACACAAAAGCCGCCCCCGAAGGCGCGGCTTGGTGGTCGTGTTGCGGCCATTTCAGCCGTAGATCGCCTTGGCTGCGATCTTGGCGGCATCTTCGCGGAACAGGCCCAGGTCGATTGCCACATCCTGCGGCATGCTGGCCAGTTCGTTCTTCAGACGCAGATAGGCGGCGCGTTTCTGCACGGCGGTGCGGACTTTGGTCAAGACGGTCATGTGCGTGCTCCTTTTGCTGTCGCGTCAATTGTCTTGACCCACACATAGCAATGCTGCGGCGCAGAACAACTGACAGTTAGCGCTAGCGGATATGCATGTGCTGCATGGCGCGTTTTGCGGAACGCACAAAAAAAGACCGGCCCCCCAAGGGACCGGTCCTGCGCCTTGAAAGGCGTTTTATTACAGCAGCTTGCCCATCGCCACAGCGGTATCTGCCATGCGGTTGGAAAAGCCCCATTCGTTGTCATACCACGAAAGGATGCGCACCATGGTGCCATCGAGCACCTTTGTCTGGTCGAGATGGAAGATCGATGAATGCGGATCGTGGTTAAAGTCAGAGCTGACCATCGGCAGCGCGGTATAGCCAAGGATGCCTTTCAGCGGGCCATCGGCGGCGGCGATGATCGCGTTGTTGATCTCGTCCACGGTGGTCGCGCGGCTGGCTTCGAAGGTCAGGTCGACGACCGAGACGTTCGGCGTGGGCACGCGGATCGCGACACCGTCGAGCTTGCCGTTGAGTTCCGGCAGCACCAGACCCACGGCCTTGGCAGCCCCCGTCGAGGTCGGGATCATCGACAGGGCCGCAGCGCGTGCGCGATACAGGTCCTTGTGCATCGT
>DAISXL010000280.1:0-1463 GCA_036825855.1 Yoonia sp. | reverse complement strand
GCCCGCCGTCGGGCTGTGTGTTCCGCACGCGCTGTCCCAAGGCACAAGCCATCTGCGCCGACATCCGCCCGCCGATGACCGATGCCGACAACGGGCATCTGGTCGCCTGCCATTTCGAGGAAAAACAGGAAATGCTGGCCTTCGCGCGGTAGCGCCCGCTAGATCGACACCCGTTGCAGGATCGCGTCCCGCGTCACGGCGCTGGCGGGTTGCGACAGCACCACCTCGCCCCGGTTCAGCACGCAGAACTGGTCGGCGAGGCTGTAGGCGAAATCGAAATACTGCTCGACCAGCACGATGGCGATCTCGCCTTCGTCGCGGAGCAATTCGATCACCTTTCCGATCTGCTTGATGATATTGGGCTGGATGCCTTCGGTCGGTTCGTCCAGCAACAGGACGCGCGGCTGCGCGATCAGCGCGCGTGCGATGGCCAGTTGTTGCTGCTGCCCGCCCGACAGATCGCCGCCGCGCCGGCCGCGCATGTCAAAGAGCACCGGAAACAGCTCATAGATCCGGTCGGGAATCTTGTGGTCGCTGCGCGGCAGGCAGGCAAAGCCGGTTTGCAGGTTTTCCGTTACCGTCAGCAGCGGAAACACCTCGCGCCCTTGGGGGACATAGGCGATGCCGGCCTGTGCGGCCTGCGCCGCTTTGGGATGATTCAGTACCTGCCCGTCCAGCGTGATAGTGCCGCCCGAATAGGGGTGCCGCCCCGCGATGGCGCGGAGCAGGCTGGTCTTGCCCACGCCATTGGTTCCCATCACCGCCGTGACCGCCCCCGCCTGCGCGTCCAGCGACACGCCCCAGAGGATCTGCGAGGCGCCGTAATGCAGCGTCAGGTTTTCGACTTTCAGCATCGCTCAGCGCCCCAGATAAACATCGATGACCTGCTGGTTTTTCGTTACGTGATCCAACGACCCTTCGGCCAGCACCGCCCCTTCGTGCAGGACGGTCACACGGCAATCGAGGCGGCGGATGAATTCCATGTCATGTTCGATCACGACCACCGCCCGCGTCTGTGCCGCACGTTTCAAAAGGTCAGTGGTGTGTTCGCGTTCCGCAGGGGTCATGCCGGCGGCGGGTTCATCGACCAGCAACAGCCGTGGGTCCTGCGCCAGCAGCATCCCGATTTCCAGCCATTGTTTCTGCCCATGGCTCAGATCACCCGCGCGGTGGTCAAGGCGGTCGGCCAGCCCCACCTCCTCGGCCAGTTCGACAATCCGGGCCTTGTCGGCGGCGGTGGCTTTCCATGACAGGACCGCAAAGGGGCCGCGTTTATTCTTCAGCGCCATCGACAGGTTGGCGCGCACGGTCTGATCCTCGAACACGGTGGGTTTCTGGAACTTGCGCCCGATGCCCGCCTTGGCGATCTGGCTTTCGGACAGTTTGACCAGATCGGTGGACAGCTCACCCCAGAGCACCTGCCCCGTATCAGGCCGCGTCTTGCCTGTAACGATATCCATGAA
>DAISXL010000279.1:0-1688 GCA_036825855.1 Yoonia sp. | reverse complement strand
GTCTGGTCGGCGCGGCCCATCCAGCCCTTGATGCGCATATTGGTGCGCCCGCAGGGGCTGGTGCCGGGCATCGCGGCGCTCATGTCGCCGGTGGCGAAACGGATCAGCGGATAGTCAGGGTTCAGCGACGTGACCACAACCTCGCCCACATCGCCGGGGGCGACAGGATCGCCGGTGCCGGGGGTGACGATTTCAACGATCACGCCTTCATCGACGATCATGCCTTCGCCGGGGGCCGTTTCATAGGCGATATGCCCCAGATCGGCGGTGGCATAACATTGCAGGCAGGCGATACCGCGGTCGGCGTAATACTGGCGCAGCTGCGGGAACAGCGCACCGCCCGACACGGCGGCCTTGGCGATCTTGAGGGTGACACCCATCTCGTCCGCTTTTTCGAGGATCACCTTGAGGTAATCAGGCGTGCCCGCATAGGCGGTGGTGCCGATATCCGCAGCGGCACGGACCTGCAATTCGGTCTGGCCGGTGCCTGCGGGCAGGATCGCGGCACCGACAGCGCGCGCGCCATTCTCGAACATCGTGCCCGCAGGGGTCAGGTGATAGCCAAAGCAGTTCTGAACGATATCGCCAGCCCCGATCCCGCAGGCATGCAGGAACCGCCCGAACCGCCACCAGTCGTGCGACGACCCGCCCGGTTCATAGATCGGGCCGGGCGACTGGAATACATGGGTCATGTTGGACACATGCAAGCCCCCGAACGGCGGCTGTGCCTTTTGCCAGCTGCCAAGGTCGGATTTGCGCAGGACCGGAAACTTTGCCAGATCCGCCATCGAGGTGACGACGATATCGGGCAGGCACGCCCCCGGCATCGCGCGGACCCGCGCAATCTGCACGCGCAAGGCGTCAAGCTGGGCTGCGGCGCGGGCCTGAGGCGTGCGCGTTTCCAGATCGTCGAAATAGGTCGTCATCAGTGTCTCCTGTCCACATCCATGCAGCGACGTGGATAGGGGCAGGTCTGGCCCTGCACGCACTGCTATTCAATAGCGCCCTGTCAGAATGGCGCGGGCGTCATGCCAACCAGCGCTTGCGCCGCCGGTAGCTGCGCACGTCGCGGAAGGATTTGCGCCCCTCGTCCGACATACCCAGATAGAATTCCTTTACATCGGGATTTTCACGCAATTCGGCGGCGGGGCCTTCCATCACGACGCGCCCGCTTTCAAGGATATAGCCCTGATGCGCGAACCGCAGGGCGACGTTGGTATTCTGTTCGGCAAGCAGAAAGGACACGCCTTCACGCTCGTTGAGATTCTTCACGATGGTGAAAATCTCTTCCACCAGCTGCGGGGCCAGTCCCATCGAAGGCTCGTCCAGCAAGATCGTCTCGGGCCGCGACATCAGCGCGCGCCCGATGGCGCACATCTGCTGTTCCCCGCCGGACGTATAGCCCGCCTGACTTTTGCGCCGCTCTTTCAGGCGCGGGAAATAGGTATAGACCATGTCGAGATCGGCCGCGACCGCCGCCCCGCCATCGCGGCGGGTATAAGCGCCGGTCAGCAGGTTTTCCTCGACCGTCAGATGTTCGAAACAATGGCGGCCTTCCATGACCTGCACGACGCCTTTCTTGACCAGGGCTTCGGGCGACAAGTGATGCACAGGTTCGCCGCGATAGATGACAGATCCTTTCGTCACCTCGCCGCGTTCGGAATGCAAAAGGTTGGAGATCGCCTTGA
>DAISXL010000278.1:0-1714 GCA_036825855.1 Yoonia sp. | reverse complement strand
TGGAGGCGAGTACCGGAATCGAACCGGTCTACACGGATTTGCAATCCGCTGCATAGCCTACCTGCCCACTCGCCTCATGGGCTGTTTCCCTAAGGATCGCGCGACTTGCCGTCAAGCGGATAACACGGAGAGCGTCATCAAACTTGCACGATGAACCGCCACCCTGACCGATGCCGGTTTCCTTTCCCTATCCGCAACGGTAGTCTGCCCTGCAAGGCCGGTTTCGGCTGTTGACCCTGATCCAGACGGAACCTTCATGTCCCGCTATATCCTTTTCGTGACAGGCACCCGTGCCGATTTCGGCAAGCTGGAACCCTTGGCCGTGGCCGCGCGGGATGCGGGCTTTACCGTGTCGTTCTTTGTCACCGGCATGCATATGCTGGAAAGTTACGGGCTGACCAAGCTCGAAGTGCACCGGATGGCGGGCGTCACGGTGCATGAATTCCTCAACCAGCGCCCCGGCGATCCACAGGACATGATCCTCGCCAAAACCGTGATCGGGTTTTCCGATTTCGTGCAGGAACACCGCCCCGATCTGGTCGTCATCCACGGCGACAGGGTCGAGGCGCTGGCGACGGCCCTTGTTTGTGCCACCAACTACATCCGCTGCGCCCATGTCGAAGGCGGCGAGGTCAGCGGCACCATTGACGAGATTTACCGCCACTGCAATTCCAAGCTGGCAAGCCATCATTTCGTGTCATCGGACGATGCCGCGCGGCGGGTAATGTCGCTGGGCGAACAGGCCAGCCACATCCATGCCATCGGCTCTCCCGAACTCGATTTCCATGCAGGCCCGTCCGGTGTCACGATTGCGCAGGTCAAGGACCGCTATGCCCTGCCCTTCGACACCTATGGCATCTGCGTGTTCCACCCCGTCACGTCCGAGGCGGCGAGTATGGGTGCGCAGGCGCAGGCCTTGTTTGCGGCACTCGTGGCGTCGGGGCGCAATTTCGTGGTGATCGCCCCCAACAACGACCCCGGATCAGCCGCGATCTTTGCCGCGATCGCGACCCTGCCCAAGGACAGGTTCCGCGTGCTGCCCTCCATGCGGTTCGCCCATTTCAGCGAGTTGATGAAAAACGCATCCGTCATGGTCGGCAATTCGTCGGCTGGTGTACGCGAGGCGCCGTTTCTGGGGCTGCCGTCGTTGGATATCGGCACGCGCCAGACCAACCGCGCGAAATCTCCGTCGGTGTTCTTTGCCGATGCGGGCGATACGGCGGCGATTGCGGCCTTCCTGACCGCCCAATGGGGCAAGTCCTATCCGCGCCACGACGCTTTTGGCGGCGGGTCGGCGGCGGGCCGGTTCGCGGCGGTGCTGGCGGACCCCGGTTTCTGGACCGGATCGCTGCAAAAGACCTTCCATGACCACGATGCCTAAGGCCGGATTGGCCCTGCGCGCCTATCTTGCGGCCACGCATCTGATCCCGCTGGTGGCGGGTCCTGTACTGGCCCGCAGGCGCAAGCGCGGCAAGGAAGACCCGACGCGCTGGGTTGAAAAGCAAGGGCGCGGGCTGGCTGCCCGCCCCGACGGGCGGCTTGTCTGGATCAATGCGGTGGGCTTGGGCGAGATCCTGTCACTGCGCGGCCTGATCGCGCGGATGGCGGCGGCAGCACCTGATCTGCATTTCCTTGTCACCTCGACCACCGCCGCCTCGGCACGGGTGTTCGCGGCCCAGATGCCGCCCCGCACGATCCACCAGTTCCTGCCGCT
>DAISXL010000277.1:0-1737 GCA_036825855.1 Yoonia sp. | reverse complement strand
AGCTCGCCTGTCTTGGCGTCGAACACGGTCTTGATCAGCCCTTCGGGTTCACCCAAGGCCACGGCCTTGCCGTTGCCGATGAACGGAAATTTGCCGACCTTGACGGTATAGCCCAGTTCCTTGGCCTTCGCCTCGGTATAACCAACCGATGCGACCTGCGGGTGGCAATAGGTGCAGCCTGCGATGCTTTCGGGTTTGACGGGATGGGCGTGTTTGCCCGCGATCAGTTCGGCGACCATGACACCTTCGTGGCTGGCCTTATGCGCGAGCCAAGGCGCGCCCGCGATATCGCCGATGGCGTAAAGCCCTTCGACCCCGGTGCGGCAATATTCGTCTGTCACCACATGGGTGCGGTCGATCTTGACGCCCAAGGCTTCCAGCCCCAGCCCTTCGACATTGCCGACGATGCCGACAGCGCTGATCACGGTGTCAAATTCCCGCTTTTCGACCTTGCCGCCGCTTTCGATATGGGCAGTGACCTTGTCCTTGGCGCGGTCAAGCTGCTTGACCGTCGCCTTTTCCATGATCGTCATGCCCTGCTTGACGAATTGCTTTTTCGCGAAAGCGCTGATTTCGGCATCTTCCACGGGCAGCACGCGGTCCATCACCTCGACCACGGTCGTCTCGGCCCCCAGCGTGTTGTAGAAGCTTGCGAATTCGATCCCGATCGCGCCCGATCCGATGACCAGCAGTTTCTTTGGCATATGCGGCGGGACCAGTGCGTGGCGGTAGGACCAGACACGGTCACCATCCGCTTCCAGCCCCGGCAGGTTGCGCGCGCGGGCACCTGTGGCCAGCACGATGTTCTTGGCGGTCAATTCCTCGGTGCCGGCATCTGTCTTGACAGTGACCTTGCCCTTGGCGGGGATCGTCGCCTCGCCCATGATGACGGTGACCTTGTTTTTCTTGAGCAGATGCTTGACGCCGCCTTCCATCTGCTTGGCCACCCCGCGCGAGCGTTTGACCACGGCATCCAGATCATAACTGACCTTTTCCACGCTCAGGCCGAATTCCTTGGCGCGGTGCATCAGGTGGAACACTTCGGACGACCGCAGCATCGCCTTGGTCGGGATGCAGCCCCAGTTCAGACAGATGCCGCCCAGATTTTCACGTTCGATGACAACGACATTCATGCCCAGTTGCGCGGCACGGATCGCGGCCACATAGCCGCCGGGGCCTGCCCCGATGACGATCAGATCAAAGTTTTTCGCAGCCATCTGGCCCTCCCTGTTCAGAATTAGTTGAACGTTAAACTAATTTGACGGCGATCTCCAGTGACCTTGGGTCATATCGGGTATCGCGCGGATGCAAGGCAGGTCAGCCGGTTTTTTCCTGTTGCATCCGCAGCGCATAGCCATAGCCGCCTGCATCCAGAAACGCCTGTTCGGCAGGGCTGGTGCGGCGGCCAAGCGCGTCATTGCGGTAAGGAAAGCGCCCGAAATCGCGGATGATCCGGCGATGGGCGCAGGCATGGTCGCGGTTGGCATGCCCGGTCTCGGGCATCCGCGCATGGAACAGCCGCACCGCCCGGTCCTGATCGGACAGGATTTCCGAATGCATCAGCGGCAGATAAAAGAACTGGCGCGCAGGTTCGGCGATCTTCATGTCCCAGTTGCGGTCGATTGCCATCTTGGCCGCGGCCAGCCCCAGAAGGTCAGTGGCGAATGATCTGGCCGTGCCGCGGAACATGTTGCGCGGGAACTGGTCGGTCAGGATGATATAGGCCAGCGTGCCGGT
>DAISXL010000276.1:0-1766 GCA_036825855.1 Yoonia sp. | reverse complement strand
GCGCACAGATCCGCATGATCCGCAGGCCACAGCCCTGCTGCAGCAAAGCCATGCGCTGATGCAGGCGCTGTTCCCGCCAGAGGAGAATTTCTACCTCTCCATCGACGATCTGGTGGCAGAGGACATCCATTTCTACACCGCCCGCATCGGTGACAAAATCCTTGGCACCGGTGCGCTGCGCGTCTGCGACGGTTACGGCGAGATCAAGTCGATGTTCGTGGACGAGGCCGCGCGCGGCCAAGGTGTCGCCGACGCGATCCTGCGCCAGATCGAGGATCAGGCCCGCGATCTGGACCTGCCGTGGCTGAAACTGGAAACCGGCAATATCCTGCATGCGGCGCAGAGCCTTTACGCAAGGCATGGGTTCACGCCTTGCGGACCGTTCGGCGACTATCCGGCCATCGCCAGTTCGGTTTTCATGGAAAAGCGGCTGTAGATGTCAGCCTTTCTTTTCCTCGGCGGCTTTTTTCATGCGGGCCAGCAATTCGGCCTTGTCGGGACGCGCGCCAAAGGGCTTTTTCTTCGATCCCGGCGCGTTATGCTCTTCGTGCTTGGGGCCTTTTTTCGCCATCTTCGGTGCTCCTGCAGCGTTGTAATCCATGGGTCTATCCTCGTGTTTGACAGCCCTTTAGCACAAGGCAAAAGCTGATGCACCTGCTCGCCGCGACCCCCGGTGCGATTTCGGACGGGACGGAACCTGTCGATCTGGGCCAGACGCCTGCCGATGTGGTCATCATCTCGGCGGCCGATACCGAACTGGCGGCCTTGGCCGAAGCACGCGCCGAAATGACTGACCCGCCGACCCTGCGGCTGGCGAACATGATGCACCTTGCGCATCCTTTGTCGGTCGATCTGCATCTGGACGATTGTGCCACCAAATCGCGTCTGGTGCTCGCGCGCATCCTTGGCGGCGCGGGCTACTGGAAATACGGCCTCACCCAATATGCCGCGCGCCTGCACGAGGCAGGCGTGCCTGTGGCCTTCCTGCCCGGCGACGACAAACCCGACCCCGAATTGCGCGGACTATCCACCGTCAGCGGCACCGATTACGACGCGCTCTGGTCCTATCTGGTCGAAGGCGGGCCGCAAAACAGCATCAACGCGCTCGCCTATGCCAAAGCGATGCTGGACGGCACCGACAAACCCGCCGCCCCCGCCCCCTTGCTGCGCGCAGGCGTTTACTGGCCGGGGGCCGGTATTGCCGATCTGACCACGGCGCAAGCGACATGGACCGACGGGGCACCCGTCATCCCGATCATCTTTTACCGCGCCTTGGTGCAGGGTGGCGGGCTGAACCCGATCAACCGTCTGACCCGCAGCCTGTCGCGCGCAGGGCTGAACCCGCTGCCGATTTTCGTGGCCAGCCTGAAAGACCCCGTCAGCACAGCCACGCTCGACCATCTCTTCACCGCCGCCCCGCCCGCCGTGATCCTGAACTGCACCGCCTTCGCCGTGGGCAGCCCGCATGACGGCGACGACAGCCCGCAAAACCCGCTGCTCGCCAACAATGCCCCCGTCTTTCAGGTGATCCTGTCGGGCGCCTCCGAATCCTCATGGGCCGAGGGCCTGCACGGCCTGACCGCCCGCGACATCGCGATGAACGTGGCCCTGCCAGAGGTCGACGGCCGCATCCTGTCCCGCGCGATCAGCTTCAAGGGCGAGGCGTTCTTTGACGAGGCCACCCAATGCCCCATCGCCACCTATCAGGCGCGCGGCGACAGGGTCGATTTCGTCACGCAGCTGACCGCCAACTGGGCGCGTCTGCG
>DAISXL010000275.1:0-1817 GCA_036825855.1 Yoonia sp. | reverse complement strand
GACCAACACAAAGGCTGTCCCATGACTGCAATCGTTTCCGTCAAGAACCTGTGCAAAGCCTATGACGGCGGGTTCGAGGCGCTCAAATCCGTCAATCTGGAGATTGAAGAAGGCGAGATCCTTGCCTTGCTCGGCCCCAATGGCGCGGGCAAGACCACGCTGATTTCCACGATCTGCGGGATCACGACGCCGACCTCGGGGACCGTGACCGTGGGTGGGCATGACACCCAGACCGATTACCGCGCCGCGCGCGCCATGATCGGGCTGGTCCCGCAAGAGATCAGTCTGGAACCGTTCGAGACGGTCCGCGCCTCTGTCCAGTTTTCGCG
Organism: Yoonia sp.; assembly: GCA_036825855.1. Taxonomy (GTDB): domain Bacteria; phylum Pseudomonadota; class Alphaproteobacteria; order Rhodobacterales; family Rhodobacteraceae; genus Yoonia. The sequence continues at coordinate 1,488 of DAISXL010000275.1, read as the reverse complement.
CGGCCTGTTCGGCAAACCCCGCGACGACGGCAAGGTGGACGCGATCCTCGCGCAACTGTCGCTGGACGACAAGCGCGACAAGAAGATCATCACCCTGTCCGGTGGCATGAAGCGCCGTGTGCTGATCGCCAAGGCGCTGGCGCATGAACCGCGCGTGCTGTTTCTGGACGAACCCAGCGCGGGCGTAGACGTAGAACTGCGCAAAGACATGTGGGATGTCGTGGCCGGGCTGAAAGCATCGGGCGTCACGATCATCCTGACCACGCATTATATCGAAGAGGCCGAGGCGATCGCCGACCGCGTCGGCATCATCGCCAAGGGTGAAATCCTGCTGATCCAGGGCAAGGCCGAACTGATGGCGCAGATGGGCAAGAAACAACTGCGCATTGATCTGGTCGCCGCGACACCCGAGATTCCCGAAGCGCTGGCCAAATACGACCTGCACCGCGCGCCGGACGGGCAAAGCCTGACCTATACCTATGACACCAAAGGGCCGCGCACCGGCATCACCACCTTGCTGAACGATCTGCAAAACGCCGGTTTGCAGATGAAGGACCTGCAGACGCAGCAAAGCAGTCTTGAAGACATCTTTGTCGGCCTTGTGAAGGAAGACCAATGAACCTGAATGCAGTCAAGACGATCTATGTGCATGAAATGCGCCGGTTCTGGCGGACGATCACGCAGTCGCTGGTGTCGCCGGTGCTGTCCACCTCGCTGTATTTCGTAGTCTTCGGTGCCGCCATCGGCAGCCGCATCGACCAGGTGGAAGGGGTCAGCTATGGCGCCTTCATCGTGCCGGGGCTGATTATGCTGTCGGTGATGACGCAGGCCACGTCCAACGCCAGTTTCGGCATCTATTTTCCCAAATTCACCGGCACGATCTATGAACTGCTGTCGGCCCCTGTCAGCTTTCTGGAAATCGTGGCGGGATATGTGGGCGCGGCCGCGACCAAGGCGCTCTTTATCGGCATCATCATCCTGCTGACGGCGTTTTTCTTCATCGACATCCAGATCGCGCATCCGTTTGCGATGCTGGCGCTGCTGGTGCTGACCTGCATCAGCTTTTCGCTGTTGGGCTTCATCATCGGCATCTGGGCGGGCAATTTTGAACAGTTGCAACTGATCCCGCTGCTGGTCATCACGCCTTTGGTTTTCTTGGGCGGGTCGTTCTATTCGATCACGATGCTACCCCCCGTCTGGCAGACGATCACGCTGTTCAATCCGGTGGTTTATCTGATTTCGGGCTTCCGCTGGTCGTTCTTTGGAGTGGCCGATGTCAGCATCGGGGTATCGTTGCTGGCGATCACGGTGTTCACGGCGGCCTGCCTTGGTTTCATCTGGTGGATTTTCCGCACCGGCTGGCGCATCCGGCAGTGACCTTGCGGGGCGCGAGGATCGGTTTAAGTATGTGGGCATGAAATACATTCCCTTTACCAAGTCCGATCCTTTCGTCGCCGTGATCCGCCTGCAAGGCGCGATCAGCAATTC
>DAISXL010000274.1:0-1892 GCA_036825855.1 Yoonia sp. | reverse complement strand
GGCCAAAGATTTCCTCGCGCGCGATGCGCATCTGGTTGTTCACATCGGCAAAGACGGTGGGGCGGACGTAATAGCCGCGGTTCATGCCTTCGGGCAGGCCGGGGCCACCCGCAACCAGCCGCGCACCTTCGTCGATCCCAACCTGGATCATCGTCTGGATCTGGTCCCACTGGCGGCGGTTGACGACAGGCCCGATATGGCGACCGGGTTCGGAGGCCGGACCGACACCGATGCTGTTGGCGATTTCGGCGGCGGCTTCGACGGTCTGGTCATAGATCGACCGTTCGACCAGCATCCGCGTCGGCGCGTTGCAGGACTGGCCGGAATTGTCCATGCAATGCAGCACGCCGCGTTTGACAGCCTTTTCATCCGCATCGGCAAAGATCACGTTTGCCCCCTTGCCGCCCAGTTCCAGCGTCACCCGCTTGAGCGTTTCGGCCGCAGCGAGCGAGATGGCCTTACCCGCACGGGTCGATCCGGTGAAGCTGATCATCGACACATCTTCGTGCCGCGACAACTGGCTGCCGACGCCCATACCGTCGCCGTTCACAAGGTTGAACACACCCGCAGGCACGCCCGCGTCATGCACGAATTCCGCGAACAGCAGCGAGGACAGCGGCGCCTCTTCGGAGGGTTTCAGCACGATGGTGCAACCGGCCAGCAGCGCGGGGATCACCTTGAGCGTGACCTGGTTCATCGGCCAGTTCCACGGCGTGATCAGCCCGACGACGCCGATGGGTTCCAGCGCGATCCGGTCGTTGGGCGCATGTGGACCCAGCGGTTTGATCCATTCGATCTGCTCGAACGCGGTCAGGAAGTTTTCCAGATGCCACGGCAGGCAGGGCGCCTGATCGGCGCGGGCCATGTCGATGGGCGCGCCCATTTCCAGACTGATCGCCTGCGCCATTTCTTCGGCGCGGGCTTCGTATTGGGCCAGAATGCCCCTGACGTAATCCGCGCGTTTCGCGGGGTCTGTGGCCGACCACGCGGGCAAGGCATCCTTGGCGGCGGCGACAGCGGCATTGGTATCGGCGTGATCGCCTATGGAAATCACCGCGCAAACCTCTTCGGTCGAGGGGTCGATGACATCAAGGTCGCGGGCCTTGGCAGGTGCAACCCAAGCACCATTGATATAGAAATTGCGTTTCTCGATCATGATCTCTCTCTCCTGCGATTTGCCAAAGGTGTGGCATCTGGCCCGTTCTTGCGCAAGCGGCTGTGGCACAAGCGGCGATTGCTTCCTATGTAAGGACGGTAACCCCGAAATGAAGGAGCATCCCGATGGGCCTGCGTATCAATGACACCATCCCCGACCTGACCGTGGAAACCGATCAGGGCACGATCAAGCTGCATGACTGGATCGGCGACAGCTGGGCGATCCTGTTTTCGCATCCCAAGGATTTCACCCCCGTCTGCACGACGGAATTCGGCGCTGTGGCCCAACTGGCCGATGAATGGGCCAAACGCGGCACCAAGGTGATGGGCATCAGCGTCGACGGGGTCGAGGACCACAAGAAGTGGAAAACCGATATCGAGACATTCGGCGGTGCCAAGGCCGGTTTCCCGATCATCGCGGATGAGGATCTGGTCGTCGCCAAGGCCTTCGACATGCTGCCCGCCGATGCCTATCTGCCCGAAGGCCGCACGCCCGCCGACAGCGCCACAGTGCGGGCAGTGTTCATCATCGGGCCAGACAAAAAGCTGAAACTGTCGATGACCTATCCGATGAACGTGGGCCGCAACTTTGCCGAGGTGCTGCGCGCGCTCGACGGGTTGCAGACTGCCAACGGCAAGGGTGTCGCCACGCCCGCCAACTGGAACGTGGGCGATGACGTGATCATCCCCGCAACGGTCAGCAACGCGGATGCGAAGGCCAAGTTCGGCGATTTCAC
>DAISXL010000273.1:0-1941 GCA_036825855.1 Yoonia sp. | reverse complement strand
GACCGGATCGACAGCGCCAGCGAAAGCGAGATCGAAAGCGCGGTTTTTGATTTGCTCAGCCACGAAAAGCTGGTCGCCGAAGGTGCCGCCGGTGCGGGACTTGCCGTCATCAAGAACAACCTCGCGCGTTTCAAAGGGCAAAAGGTCGGCCTTGTCATCTGCGGCGGCAATATCGATTCGCGCCTGCTGTCCACGCTGATCCTCCGCGGGCTGATGCGCGACGGGCGGATCACGCGGCTTGTCTTCGAAATCGACGACCGGCCCGGCCAGCTTGCCATGATCTCGCGCATTATCGGGGATGCGGGCGCGAATGTGATCGAGGTCATCCACCAGCGGATGATGCAAAGCGTGTCACTGAAAAAAGCCGAGCTTGAAATCGTGATCGAAGCCCGCGACCAGCGCCATGTCGATGACATCACCGGCCTCTTGCGCGCTGCGGGCCTGTCCGTCCGGACGGCGCAGGACCTCTAACCCCATCTTCCGAGTAGAAATATCCCGGGGGGCCCCGGACCCCTGTCCGGGGCGGGGGCAGCGCCCCCTCAGCGCTTGCCGTAATAGAGCCCGACCACATGTTCGGCCTGCGCAAAGAACAGCCAACGCAGCACCAGCACGCCCGCGATATGGCTGACCAACGCCAGCGCGCCCCAGATATGGCTGAAAGGCAGTAGCAGGAATACGACCGGCAGCACGAACCCAAGTCCGAAAGCAATGACCCGCAAAGCTTGCGCATGTTTGCGCCCCACCACATGGATGAATTCGCGCATCAGGTAATTGGTGCCGGTATGGGGCGGTTCAAAAGCGCGGACCGTGCCGATATGGCCCAGCCCCGTCGCCGTCGCCATATCGGTGCCAGACCGCGCCAGAGCCGTGTCTCCGGTGATCCAGCCATAGACCTGCAATGCGGCGGCAAGCGCGAGCAGCACCAGCGCCTCTGTTACCTGTCCGCCGAGCAGAGCGCCGCCGCCAATCGACAGCGTCAGGAACAGCGCCGGCGTCGACCAGTGCCGCCAGCGCGGCACGGTTTTCAGCTGCGCATAGATCATCGAGGTCGTGAACACGGTCGCGACCGCCCCCAGCGCCCCGATCCAGCCCAAGGGTGCCAGCACTGTGTCAAAGAATACCAGCCCCGCGCCGTAGACCGCCATGACCAGCAAGGTTGCGACCGCCGCGACTCCCTCGCGCGACAACCAGCTGGTCTGCCACTGGCTGAACGCCTTGACCGCGCGTTCGGGCCGCCCAAGGTGAAAGGTCGAGGCAAGCAAACCGCCCACGGCCGCCAGATAGGCGATGGTGAACCAGATGAAGGCCATCAGGCCCGTGGGCGTGATCGCCCCAATGCCAAGCCAGAACAAAAGCCCGAAGCCGAGACCCGAGAAGGTCGTGAAGATGATAACGGATTTGGCGGGATGCATTACTTTGCCCCTCCGGGCAGGGCGGACAACGCCTTGTCGAGCCAATGCGCGAAGCCTTTGCCGTCGGTCGCCACAGGCTCCAGATACGGGGCCAGCACGTCGAATTCGGGCGCCACGTCCTTGGGGCGCGGCGGCAGGTATTTGTTGACAGGCTTGGTGCCTTGTTCAGGCATCAGATCGAACCCGCCGCGCGCTGCGACCAGTTGCGACACCTCCGAGTCCGCATCGCCCAGATCGCCGAAATGCCGCGCGCCCGCAGGGCAGGTGCGCACGCAGGCGGGCACGCGGTCTTCCTCGGGCAGGTTTTCGTTATAGATGCGATCGACGCAGAGCGTGCATTTCTTCATCACGCCTTCCTTGGCGTCGAGTTCGCGCGCGCCGTAAGGACAGGCCCAGGCGCAGAGACCGCAGCCAATGCAGTCCTTTTCGTTGACCAGCACGATCCCGTCTTCGGCGCGCTTGTAGCTTGCCCCTGTCGGGCAGACGGTGACGCAGGGCGCATCGTCGCAATGCAGGCAGGATTTGGGGA
>DAISXL010000272.1:0-2010 GCA_036825855.1 Yoonia sp. | reverse complement strand
AGCTTGTCCGCGATCCGTTTGGACACCGTGCGGAATTCCATCTTGGCCAGAAAGGCCAACAGCGTGTCGGGATCGGGTGTGCGAATTTCCAGATCATCCAGCCCGAAATCAAGCGCCATGTCGCAGTCGAGCTGCACCAGTTTCTTGGACAATTCGATCTGTGCGCGGTGGTTGACCAGCGTTTCGCGGCGTTTGGGTTGCGAAATCTCGCCCGCACGGTCGAGCAGGGTTTCGAGATCGCCGAATTCGTTGATGAGCAAGGCCGCCGTCTTGATCCCGATGCCCGGCGCGCCCGGCACGTTATCGACCGAATCGCCCGCCAGCGCCTGCACATCGACCACGCGGTCGGGATAGACGCCGAATTTCTCGAATACGCCGTCGCGGTCGATGCGTTTGTTCTTCATCGGGTCGAGCATTTCGACACCGTCGCCAACCAGTTGCATCAGGTCCTTGTCGGAACTGACGATGGTGACACGGCCCCCCGCACGGCGCGCCTGATGGGCAAGAGTCGCGATGATGTCATCGGCCTCGAAGCCTTCGACCTCTTCGCAGGCGATGTTGAAGGCGCGGGTCGCGTCGCGCGTCAGCGGAATCTGGGGGCGCAATTCCTCGGGCATGGCCTCGCGGTTGGCCTTGTACTGGTCGAACATGTCGTTGCGGAACGTGTGGCTGCCCTTGTCGAAGATCACCGCCACATGGGTCGCCGCATCCGCGCCGGAATTGTTTTCGACATAGCGCTGCAGCATGTTCACAAAGCCGCTGACAGCACCGACAGGCAGGCCATCGGACTTGCGCGTGAGCGGCGGAAGCGCATGATAGGCGCGAAAGATGAAGGCCGATCCGTCGATCAGATGCAAGTGACAGCCTTTGCCGAATGATTGCGCCATCGTTTTGATCCTTTTATCCGCTCAGAGAGGTTTTGCCATGATCCGCCTGATCCTTCCAGCCGTCATTGCCGCTAGCAGCGCTGCCGCGCAGGAAAGCAGCATTTGCCGCAACGTGCCTTTCAGCACCAAGAACTGCGTGCGCGTGCTGGCCTGCGTCGGTGATCAGGGCGTGACATTCGACGGGCAGGCGCGCGGATGGGACGCAGGAGGTGTCACGGGCCGGATGTCGGACGGTGCCGCCTGTCGCGGCACATGGGATTCGAACGGACCGATGGGCACAGGTTTGTCGCAGCTGTCTTGCGACGATGGGACCGATATCGACGTGATCTATTACAATCAGGACAACATCACCGGCACTGTCATTGGTCAGGGCAAAGACAACACAGGCCGCGCGATCCGTGTCTGGTCAGGCGAGAATGTGCTGCAATTCCTGACGCCACAGGGGGCTTTTGGTCCCGCCCTGCCCTGCGTGCAGGGCGATATTCCGATCAGCTAGACCTTGCCTTCGAAATCCTTGTGGATCAGCTTGGCATCGCAATAGGGGCATTCGACCCAGCCGCGCCCTTCGGGGATCTGCAGCCAGACGCGGGGATGGCCAAGCGCGCCTTCGCCGCCGTCACAGGACACGCGCCAATCTTGCACGATGCGGGTCTCGGGGGCGGGTGTGGTCATGGATCTTGCCTGTCTGATTGCCGCGGGGCGCTGCCCGCCTTATGTGTCTCCCTATACCGCAGCCGCGCCACAGGGGAAAGACCAGCATGACCGACAATGCCATCGAAATCACCGGCCTGCGCAAGACCTATGCCGCCACCGCCCGCGCTCCCGCGCATGAGGCGCTGAAAGGCATCGACCTGACCATTCCGCGCGGATCGATCTTTGGGCTGCTGGGGCCGAACGGGGCGGGCAAATCGACGCTGATCAACATTCTGGCGGGGCTGGTGGTGAAAACGGAGGGGTCGGTGAAAATCTGGGGCTTCGATCAGGGCAGGAACCTGCGCCAGTCGCGCGCGGCCATCGGGATCATGCCGCAGGAACCCAACCTTGACCCGTTCTTCACACCGGCAGGGTCGCTCGACGTGCAGGCCGGGCTTTACGGTGTGCCAAAGGCGTAGCGGCGGACGGC
>DAISXL010000271.1:0-2096 GCA_036825855.1 Yoonia sp. | reverse complement strand
CGCGGAACGCGTCCATCGCGGGGCCGATCCCGTCAAGCGAGACGCCCACCGTGGTGTCACCCGAGGTCGCATAGGCGCGCTGGTTGAACGCCAGCCCGTCCAGCACATTGCCGAAACCGCTGTCCGTCACCGTCAGGCTGCGGCCATCGGGGCTGATCTGGTGGCGGTCGGTCTGGATAAAGATCGGACGGTTGCCTGCGAAATTCATCGCGAAGGCCGGATCCTCGGACCATGTGGCATCGGGCAGGGTGATGGTGACGCTGTATTCGGGCAGGCTTGCGTCATAGGTCACGGTCAGGGTGCCGGTGTCATCCGTCAGCGTGCAGACAGGGGATGGCGAAAACTCCCACGCGGCGGCGGGCGAGGCGAGAAGCAACAGGGCGATCAGGTAGCGCATATGGAAAAGCTAGCAGATTCCTGCCGAAAGCAAGAGAGCCGATGCGACATTCCGCGCCGGACCTTGCGGGCGCTCATCGGGTTTCCCGTCTGACGGCAAACGCAAATGGAGATGCGCCATGCAATGCCCGATCGACGGAACCCAACTTGTGATCTCTGACCGCTCCGGCGTCGAGATCGACTATTGCCCGCACTGTCGCGGGGTCTGGCTTGACCGTGGGGAACTGGACAAGATCATCGAACGCAGCACGGCCTATGCGCCACCCCCGCCGCCACGCGCGGCGCCAGACCGCAGCTATGACGACGACCGTGGTTATGACGATGACCACGGCCGCCCCCACAAGAAAAAGCGTGGCGGGTTTCTGGAAGATCTGTTCGATTTCTGACCTTTGCGGCGTCAGGAGATCTTTCTTGTCGATCTTTTGCGGAATTTCCTGCGCCAGTAGAGGCTTGTGAAAAACCGGCGCGACGGGGGTCTGACCCGCGTCGTGGGCAGGTTGGTGCGTTCCGTGTCCAGATAGGACGCGGCAATCTTGGCCTGCCTGACGATGATCGGATCGCAGGCATAGGTGCGCAACAGGCTGATGTCATAAGGCCAGTCGGCGGGTGCGCTGATAGGCAGGCTTTTGGCAAGCAGGGCCGCAGCGCCTTGCTGCGTGATGATGTAGCTGCTTGTCAGATAGGGATGTTCGAAGACGCGATAGGCGACGACCCCATCTGCGTAATCCAGTGACTGATCCGGCAAGATGCGCGCCTTTGAATGATCCAGTAATAGCAGGTCGTAGTCATGCCGCTGCGCCTGATCCAGAATGGTGCGCAGCGCGGGGCCGACCTCGACATCGTCTTCCAGCACGAGCGCGCGGTCGATCCCTTTTTCCACAATGTCGCGATAGATGAAATGATGCGACAGCGCGCAGGCGAATTCGCCGTCTCCCATCTCGCGCCGCTGCGATTTGCGGGCCGCCGCGCGATCGATCAGATGTTCATGTTCGGCAGGAAGGCCGTGACGCCCGTCGACGCCGTGCCATAAGGTGAACGGGATCGCCAAGCCGTCCAGCGCATCGACCAGAGGCTGTCGCCGTTCGGCAGCATCGGCAAGGGTCAGAACATAGACAGGGATCGTCATATTGGTCACCGTTAAAGACAAACATCAGGAACTGTTCAGGTTCTGACTTTTTCTGCACCGTTGGTCCGTCTGTCCAGCGAAATTCACTTTCGCCCGCCATACCTGCTTTTGCCGCCGCGCATTCCGCCACGGCCGCCCGTGCTGCGGCCTGATGCGCGGGCGGCGTCATCGACCGCCTTGTCCACCGCCTGCTGACGCGCGAGCGGGTCGTCGGCGATGGCCAGCTCCACGGCTTCCAGCCGCTTGAGTTCATCCCGCAGACGTGCCGCTTCCTCGAATTCGAGGTTCTCGGCGGCCTTGCGCATGTCGGTGCGGATACCTTCGATCACAGTCTGGATATTGCCACCCGCGCGACCTTTGTCGATTTTCGCGGTGACGCGGTTCATGTCCACATCGCCTTTGTAGAGGCCCGCGAGAATATCTTCGACGTTCTTTTTGACGGTCGTCGGCGTGATCCCGTGTTCGGCGTTATAGGCCAGCTGCTTGGCGCGGCGGCGTTCGGTTTCCTTCATCGCGCGGTCCATGCTGCCGGTGATCCGGTCGGCATACATGATGACGCGGCCTTCGGCGTTGC
>DAISXL010000270.1:0-2097 GCA_036825855.1 Yoonia sp. | reverse complement strand
AACCTGCCCCTTAGGAGGGGGCTGCTCTATCCTGTTGAGCCACGGGGCCGCCGGTTTGTTCAATGCCTGTGTTTGCTTGTCTGGTCAACGTCTCTCGGGCCAGCTAACCTTGGCGAAACGACAGTACAGGACCTTCATTTGACCAGCGATCACAAACGCCCCCTGACCCTGCGCGACGTCTCCGAGGCGTCGGGTGTCAGCGAAATGACCGTCAGCCGCGTCTTGCGCAACAAAGGCGATGTCAGTGCCGCGACCCGCCAGAAGGTGCAGGATGCCGCCAAACGGCTGGGCTATGTCCCCAACAAGATCGCGGGCGCGCTGGCGTCGTCGCGCGTGAACCTTGTCGCGGTGATCATCCCGTCGCTGGGCAACATGGTGTTCCCCGAGGTGCTGGCGGGCATCTCCGAAGTGCTGGAAGACACCGACCTGCAGCCGGTCGTCGGCGTGACGGATTATCTGCCCGAGAAAGAGGAAAAGGTCCTGTTCGAGATGCTGTCCTGGCGTCCGTCAGGTGTCATCATCGCGGGGCTTGAACATTCCGAGGCGTCGCGCGCCATGCTGCGGCAGGCGGGCATTCCCGTGGTCGAGATCATGGACACCGATGGCGAACCGATCGACACCTGCGTGGGCATTTCCCACCGCCGCGCGGGCCGCAAGATGGCCGAAGAGATCATCGCCGCAGGCTATAAGAAAATCGGGTTCATGGGCACGAAAATGCCGCTGGACCACCGTGCGCGCAAACGGTTCGAAGGCTTCACCCGCACGCTGGCCAAGGCGGGAGTCGAGATTGCAGATCAGGAATTTTACTCCGGTGGGTCCGCGCTCGCCAAAGGGCGCGAGATGACGGCGAAGATGATCGCGCGCAGTCCTGATCTCGATTTTCTGTATTATTCCAACGATATGATCGGTGCGGGCGGCTTGCTTTACCTGCTAGAACAAGGTGTCGCGATCCCTGACCAGATTGGGCTTGCCGCGTTCAACGGTGTGGAATTGCTGGACGGGTTGCCGCGGCAATTGGCGACGATGGATGCTTGCCGCCGTGAAATCGGGGTGAAGGCCGCGCAGATCATCGTGGCGCGCAATCTGGGACTTTCGACCGAGGATGAAACCACCGTCACGCTCAGCCCGAAACTGTCTCCGGGCGAGACATTGCGCCGGACCTAAACCATCTTGATGACGTTCTTGTCGATCGCCAGCATATAGCCTTTGCGCGCGATGTTCTTGACCAGAAGTTCGCTGACCAACTGGTTGCCCAAGGTATCGCGCAGACGCTTGATGCGGGTTGCCCCCGCTGCTTCGTCACAATCGGACGGGTCGCGGCCTGAAATGACGCCTTCGATCTCGGCCCCCGACAGCACTTCGTCATCCATGCGCGCCTCGGCCAGCACGGACAGGGTTTCAAGGGCAGCATCGGTCAGCTTGAATTCAAAATCGTTCAGATAGACCGATTTCTGGTCGCGGCTGATCAGCAGGGAGTTCACCTCGATTCCCTGCCGTTCGATCCGGCCCATGCGCCGGTTCAGCGCGATCAGCATCACCAGAAAAGCAACGGCTGCCACCAGCAGGGCGGTTGCAAAGATCAGCAGCACGAAGATCACGAAACGATAGGATGCCAGCGTGTCCGAAAACGCGGTGCCCGATCCGGCAAGGATTTCCAGCAGCTTGATTTCCGCATTGCCGGTCAGCGTGTCGTTCTCCACGAACAACCTTTCGACACGCATGTTGAACGCATTGGCATCGGGCAGGTTGATGAACAGCAAAACGGCCGTGATACCCAGAATCAGAACGATGGCGGCAATGCCTGCCACCACGATCCTATTGCCGATTTCACGCGATTCAGTAGCGGAGGTAGAACTCACCGGCGCTGTCCCTTCGTTCATCCAACCCGGCATCATCGAAGACCCCGAGCACATTCAACAATTGCCATCCGTCGCGGGCCAGAGCGTCGCGCAGCTGCGCTTCGGCTGATCCGACGCTGCAATCGCCACGGACTTCGGTCACACCGTAATGCAGCCGCAGGGGATTGTCCTGCTTGGCCTTGTAATCGGCATAACACGCCGCCTGCGCAAAAGTTGCGGACAGACAAAAGATCAGGAA
>DAISXL010000269.1:0-2160 GCA_036825855.1 Yoonia sp. | reverse complement strand
AACAGCTTTCCGGTGGTGTATTTTGCGGTGTCGCGCACGCTGGAAACCGTCGGGTCGCGCTATGCGGATGTGGCCCGCGTGTTCGGGGCCACCCCGATGCGGGCCTTTTGGCGGATCACGCTGCCGCTTTCCACCCCCGGTCTTGCCGCCAGCCTGCTCTTGGTCTTTGCCATGGCGATCGAGGAATACGGCACCCCTGCAGCCCTTGGGTCACGCGCAGGGTTTGACGTGCTGGTGACCGCGATCGACCTGCGGGTGTCGGATTGGCCGATCGATCTGCCGGGGGCGGCGATCTTGTCGCTGGTGCTGGTGGCGCTGTCCTTTGGCGCGTTCCTGCTACAACGCTGGATTCTAAGCCGCCGGTCCTATGAGGCGACGACCGGCAAGCCGCAGAACATGGACAAGCGCGCGCTCGGCCTGTGGAAATGGCCCGTGCTAGGGGTGTTCGCTTTGGTGGCCATTATGGCGACGGGCCTGCCGTTGTTGGCGATCTTGGCAGGCGCCCTATCGAAAACCATCTCGGGCGGGTTGGTCTGGGCCAACCTCGGCCCGGACAACTTCGCAGCCATTCTGGGTGATACGACCGGCGCGCTGAAGGCGCTGACGACCAGCCTGTGGCTGGGCGTCGCGGCGGCGCTGGTCACTGGCCTGTTGGGGGCGCTGTCGGCCTATGCGGTGGTGAAATCAAAGGTGCGCGGGCGGGGCGTGCTGGACGTGCTGACCATCCTGCCCAATGCGCTGCCCGGCATCGTGGTGGCGGTGGGGCTGATCCTTGCGTGGAACCAGCCCTGGCTGCCAGTGACGCCCTACAATACCGCGCTGATCCTGCTGTTGGCCTATTGCTGCATCCTGCTGCCGCAACCGGTGCGCTACGCCACGGCCGCCTTTCACCAGATCGGCGACAATCTGGAGGCGGCGGCGCGCGTCTCTGGCGCCTCGCCCCTGACAGCTTTCCGCCGCATCCTGCTGCCGCTGATCGCGCCGAGCCTGCTCGCAGCAATGCTGCTGGTCTTCGCCGTCGCATCGCGGGAACTGGTGGCCTCGGTTGTGGTGGCCCCGGTGGGGGTGTCGACCATTTCCACCTATATCTGGCGGCAGTTCGAGCAGGGGTCTGTGGGGCTTGGAATGGCCATGGCCTTTGTGACAATTCTGATCACGACCGCCCTGCCGTTGATCGTGCTTAGCCTGATGGGGCGAAGGGGAAGCCTTCTGTGACCCTGATCGTCCAGATCACCGATCCGCATCTGCGCGACGATGACGCCGACCCCTGCCACGACCCGGCGCGGGCCATTCTGCGTGCGTTCGGGATCATCGCGGCGATGGATCAAAGGCCCGATGCCATTGTGCTGACCGGCGACATCATTGACCGCAGCGCTTTGGGGTATGGCCGGGCCAATTCGCTTTTGCGCGCATCGCCCGTCCTGCTTCTACCGATGCCGGGCAACCATGACCGCCCGGCTGAGTTCCGCGAGACGTTTGCCGGGTGGGCCGATTTTGCGCCCGATCATCTGAGCTTCACGCATCAGATTGGCGATGCCGTCGTGATCGCGCTGGACAGCAACCTGCCTTGCGGTAAAGGCGGGGTAGATGCCGTTCGGTTACGCTGGCTGGAAGACGCGCTTGCAGATGTAACGGGCCCGGCGATCCTTGCGCTGCATCACCCTCCATTTCCGACGGGCGCGCCGCATCTCGACAAGTGCGGGTTTGCGCGGGCGGCGGAACTGGGCCATCTGATTGCAGGCAGCTCGGTTTGCCGGATCATCGCGGGCCACAGCCACCGCGGCATGCAGACACTCTGGGCAGGTATACCAGCCAGCACCTGCGCTTCGATCGGTCATGCCCTCAGCCTGTCGCTGACAGGTAACCGTCCGCACCAACCCGTTTGTTTGCCACCAGCATATGAACTGCACATGATAAAAGCAGGGTCAGTTGTAAGCCACCAGATCACGCTGACGTAAAGGGCGCGGTGCGCAGTGAAGACGACCGTCCCACATGACCATGCATTCAGTGCCCGGCCTCGGAAACCATCATGCGGCGCTCGAGCCTTACCTTGCGTGAATGGCTGTTCCTAGATGTTGCTGCGGTCGCCAAGCCGCACCGCCGCAAGTCCGCTTTCCGCCGAGGCTGTGTAAAAACCCAGATTTATGCTATGCTTGCCCA
>DAISXL010000268.1:0-2226 GCA_036825855.1 Yoonia sp. | reverse complement strand
CCCAGCTTACGCGGGGTCCACGCAACTTTCTGGCGTCATTTGCGTTACAAGGCGATCTGGCGGCTTGCGCCTTGCGGTCCGACTTGCCACGATAGCTATATATAGACTCAGAGGAGAACCGTTTGGCCACTGGTGCACTGACCCCGCCTGCCGACGATATCACAGAATCCGTTCTGGAATTTCCCGACAACTTCCTGTTGATCGACCTATGCGGCGAATATGACCGCAATCTGACCACCATCGAGGACAAGCTGAGCGTGCAGATCCTGCGCCGTGGCAATCTGCTTGCCGTGATCGGGGAACAGGGGCCGCGTCAGGACGCGCTCGAAGTGCTCAAATCGCTTTACCAGCGGCTGGAACAAGGTCGGTCGCTGGAAGCAGGGGATATCGACCGTGAATTGCGCATGGGTCTTGCCGGCACGCCGGGGCCTGCCGACCAGATCGAGCTGTTCAAAGGCGAAATCGCGCGGGTCGAGGTCAAGACCCGCAAAAAACTGGTCGAACCCCGCACCGATGCGCAAAAGGCCTATGTGAAGGCACTCTTCGACCATGAAATGGCCTTCGGCATCGGCCCTGCGGGCACGGGCAAGACCTATCTGGCGGTCGCTGTCGGCGTCAACATGCTGATCAACGGCCATGTCGACAAGATCATCCTGTCGCGCCCCGCCGTCGAGGCGGGTGAGAAACTGGGCTATCTGCCCGGCGACATGAAGGACAAGGTCGATCCTTACATGCAGCCCTTGTATGACGCGCTGAACGACTTTCTGCCGGGCAAACAGGCGGCCAAGATGATGGAGGAAAAGGTGATCGAAATCGCGCCTTTGGCCTTCATGCGCGGGCGCACGCTGTCGAATGCCTTTGTCGTTCTGGACGAGGCGCAGAACGCGACCACCATGCAGATGAAGATGTTCCTGACCCGTCTGGGGCAGGGCTCTCGTATGGTGATCACGGGTGACCGCACGCAGATCGACCTGCCGCGCGGCGTCAATTCGGGCCTGTGGGATGCCGAACGCCTGCTCAAGCACATCCCCAAGATCAGCTTTAACTATTTCACCTCGAAAGACGTGGTGCGCCACCCGCTCGTCGCCGCGATCATCGAAGCCTACGAGGCGGATGCCGAAAAATGAGAAATCTGGCGGATGCCGAAAAGTGACCGTCGATGTCGTGGTGGAAGACCCGCGTTGGGTGGCGGTCGACATAGACGCAATGGCGCAGCGGGCCTGTGATGCGGTGCTGGACCGGCTGGGGCTGGAACCATCGGTGTTCGAGATTGCGGTTCTGGCCTGCGACGATGCCCGCATCGCCGCGCTGAACGCGGATTTTCGCGGCAAGCCCACCCCGACGAATGTGCTCAGCTGGCCATCGGACGACCGCGCCCCCGCCGTGGCCGGCGAAATGCCGCTTGCGCCTGATCCGGTGATAGACACCGAACTGGGCGATATTGCCATCGCCTATGACACCTGCCTGCGCGAGGCCGAGGCCGCAGGGTCACAATTCGTTCATCATTGTCTGCATCTACTCGTACATGGCACCCTGCATCTGCTGGGCTTCGACCATGAGCGTGACCTTGATGCCACCCTGATGGAGGGTTTAGAGGTCGAGATACTTGGCAAGATGGGTATCGATAACCCATATAATGACTGATCAGGGCAAAACGCCCTATGGATAAGGATAAGATGGGCGATAACGGCGACGGTTCTTCTAGCGCAGCGCAAAGCGCGCAACAGAACCAGACAGACGAACGACCGGGCCTTCTGGCCCGCCTGGGGCTGGGTTTCGGGCCCAAGGCCCCCACAGATGACAACAGCGAGACGACGCAAAGCGTGACGGCACCGGCCCCGACCGTGCTGGGCATGTTGAACCTGCGCCGGATGCGTGTCGAGGATGTGGCGGTCCCCAAGACCGATATCGTGGCCGTGCCGCTGACCATTACCAAGGATGAACTTGTCAACACGTTCCGCGACAGCGGCATGACGCGTTTGCCTGTTTACGACACCACGTTGGATACCCCCGTCGGGATCGCGAACCTCAAGGATTTCGCTCTGCGCTATGGCTTCAATGGCGGGACAGAGGATCTGGACCTGCGTGACATGCTGCGGCCTTTGCTGTTCGTGCCGCCGTCGATGCCGCTGGGTGTCTTGCTGCAAAAGATGCAGGCCGAACGCATCCATATGGCGCTGGTGATCGACGAATACGGCGGCACCGACGGGCTGGTCACGATCGAGG
>DAISXL010000267.1:0-2231 GCA_036825855.1 Yoonia sp. | reverse complement strand
ACCTTGGCGCCGGTCGCAGCGGCCACACGCGCCGCCCTGACGCCGCCGGAGCCGCCGCCGATGACGAAAAGATCATAGTCAAAAGTCATATCAGGTCCTTGGGTCGGTGCAGAGATCAGGTCGCCAGATCGGCGAACAGGTTGTCATCGTCCTGCACATCGAATTGCACCTCGTCGCTGGTGTCGTTGGTGATGTCACGCACTTCTACCTTGCCGTTGCCGTGACCCACGATCACAACATCGCAGATGTCGATAAACAATCCGTTTTCCACCACGCCGGGGATCTGGTTCAGCACCATGGCCAGCTGACGGGGGTTGCCGATCCGCTTGAGGTGCAGATCGAGGATGAAATTGCCTTCATCCGTGACATAGGGCGCATCGCCCTGCATCCGCTGGATCACATCGCGGCCCAGCACATCGGCGCCGATCAGCGTTTCCTCGATCAGGCCGCGCGTGGTCTGCATGCCGAAAGGCAGCACCTCGACCGGCAGGGGAAAGGCACCCAATGTGGCCACTTTCTTGGAGGCATCGGCGATCACGATCATCCGGTCGCTGGCGGTCGCCACGATCTTTTCGCGCAGATGCGCGCCGCCGCCGCCTTTGATCAGGTTGAGATTGTCGTCATATTCATCGGTGCCGTCGATGGTCAGATCGAGCCATTTCGCCTCGTCCAGCGTGATGATGTCGATGCCCACATCGCGGGCCAGTTTCGCGGTGCGTGTCGATGTCGGCACGCCCTTGATCTGCAAGCCGTGGTCGCGCACCAGTTCGCCCAGACATTGCACCAGCCAAGCGGCGGTGGACCCTGTGCCCAGACCGACCTTCATGCCCGATTGCACGTATTCGGTGGCCTGTTTGGCCGCGACGAATTTGGCGGTGTCGATGGGGGACAGTTCGATGGTCATGGCACGCCTCCGGTTTTATTGCGGTCTTATAAGCCGTTTGCCGCCCGGGTGCGAGACCACAAATGCCCCGCTGCCGCAACCCGCAGGGCGGCTGTCGCTTTTGTTGGATGGCCCGCGCGCGAAAACCGCTAGCAAGATGCGACTCCAGCAAAGGTGCCGCGATGTTCCTGTCCGTCTTCGATATGTTCAAGGTCGGCATCGGGCCGTCCTCATCCCATACGATCGGCCCGATGGTCGCGGCCGCACGGTTTCTGGACCATCTGCGCGCCTTGCCTTTCCGTGTAACGGGGCTGCGCGCGTCGCTGCACGGCTCGCTGGCCTTCACAGGCGTCGGCCATGCGACGGACCGCGCCGTGATCCTTGGCCTCGCTGGCCTGCGTGCGGATGATTACGACGCGACACGGGCCGAGGCGGAACTGGCCCGCATCAAAGCAGAGCGCAATGTCGCGCCCGAAGGTCTGGGCGTGCTGCGGTTCGATCCCTCTGCCGATCTGCTGTTCGATTACGGCCCCGCCCTTCCCGGCCATGCGAACGGGCTGATCCTGTCGGGCACCGATGCGCAGGGCGATGTCATCACGCAAGTGACCTATTATTCCATCGGTGGCGGTTTCGTTCTGACCGCCGACGAACTGGCCGCAGGGCGCGATGCCGACACCGGCCCCGCCGTCCCCTATCCGTTCCGCACCGCCGCCGAGATGCTGCAGATGGCGCAGTCCAGCGGGCTGAGCATCGCCGCGATGAAACGCGCCAACGAATTGACGCGCATGTCCGCCGCCGATCTTGACCGTGGCCTTGCGCGGATCTGGGAGGTGATGACCGCCTGCATCGACCGCGGGCTTGCGACCGACGGCATCCTGCCGGGAGGCTTGTTCGTGCGCCGGCGGGCCAAGGGGATTTATGCAGCCCTGATGGCCGAACGCGGGCTGAACATGACGGCACCCCATACGATCAACGATTACATGTCCACCTATGCGATGGCCGTGAACGAGGAAAACGCCGCCGGCGGGCAGGTCGTGACCGCGCCGACGAATGGTGCCGCCGGTGTCGTGCCTGCGACGATCCGCTATTGGCTCGACCATGTGCCGGGGGCTGCACCGTCCCGCGTGGGGGATTTCCTGCTGACGGCGGCGGCGGTGGGCGGGCTGATCAAGACCAATGCCTCGATCTCGGGGGCCGAATGCGGCTGTCAGGCCGAGGTGGGCAGCGCCGCCGCCATGGCCGCCGCAGGGCTGGCCGCGGTGCTGGGTGGCACGCCCGAACAGGTGGAAAACGCGGCGGAAATAGCACTTGAACATCACCTTGGCATGACCTGCGATCCGGTCAAGGG
>DAISXL010000266.1:0-2238 GCA_036825855.1 Yoonia sp. | reverse complement strand
GCGCAGGACCCGAGGCATTCCACCTCTTCCCACGAAAACTTGCCATCCGCCGACAAGGTATGCGCCTTGGAGGCGATCTTGTCCTTGCAGACGCCGATCAGGTCCTCGGCCCCGCAGATCATGCAGGACAGGGTGCCACAGACCTGAATATGCGCGACCGAGCCCACGGGTTGCAGCTGGAACATGAAATAGAACGACGCGACTTCAAGCGCGCGGATATAGGCCATGTCCAGCATCTGGGCCACATATTCGATCGCGGGCCGTGTCAGCCAGCCTTCCTGTTCCTGCGCGCGCCACAGGATCGGAATGATCGCCGAGGCTTGACGGCCTTCGGGGAATTTCTTCATTTGCGCCTTGGCCCAGGCAAGGTTGGCATCGGTGAAGGCAAAGCTGGCGGGCTGGTCGTGGTAAAGGCGGCGTAGCATCAGGTCATCCCTGTCATCGTGGCAGCGCCGGTCGTTGGCGCGTTCAAAACGGCGGGACGCATCCCGCCGATGTTCAGCCCACCCATTAGCACAAGCACCACGGCGGGCAAGGCGTTTGCGATCAGATGCAGGCGCCTGTCGTCACGCGGAACGACCGGCCATCCGCCCCGATCTCGCCGCGGCCTTCGGCGCGCAATTCGGTCATGATGCGGGCCATGTCCTGCTGGGACAGGGTGGCGCTGGCCAGCACGGTCTGGGTGTTGGCGGTCGTCAGTTCACATCCGTTCGCGGTGACAGCGGCGATAAAGCGGTCCTTGGCCGAGCCGGGGTTCACAACCGGCGGCAGCGGCGCCGGGGCGACGGTGGCCACGGGGCGTGGCGCGGGTGCCGGCATCGCGATCGGATAGGCGCAGGCCGAAAGGCCGACAAAGGCGACAAGGGAAAGCTGACGGATCATGGTTTTGTCCTTTGGTTGCTGGGCCATGGCGGGTCGCGCCATCAGCCGCAGTCGGGGTGGTTCAGGCGAAACGTCATCGTTCCGCGTTGCATGGTCACATCACCGCGCGATTCCAGCGCGGCAACAGCGGCAGAGAATTGCTGCGTGGTCAGCCCTGCGGCCGCTTCGGCGCGCGCACCCGACAGCACAGGGTTGATCGCGCAATCCATATCAAGAAACACCTGTGTCACGCGGGCGACATCCGCCTCTGATGCAGACGCAACAAGCGCAGCGCTGGGTGGCGCGGGTTCACCGCAGGCCGCAAGCGCCACCAGACCCAGACACGCGATCCGCCACATCGTCACGTTCCCTTTTATTCGACAACCTCGGCCGGGTCTTCGACGACCACGGGAGTCGCCGCCATGATCTCGGTCAACCCATAGCTCAACACTGCGACGGACAAAGCAATCCCCGCAACGCCGCCAAAGATGATACCGGCAACAGGCCGCCGAAACCAGCGCGACACCGCCGCCGATAGGAAGAACCCTATCGCGACGACCGCGCCAAGGACGACCTGTTCCATCGTCATCGGTCGATTTCCCCGAACACGACATCCATCGTCCCGATGATCGCCGCCACATCGGCCAGCTGGTGGCCCGACGCGATGTAATCCATCGCCTGCAGATGCAGATAGCCCGGCGCGCGCAGCTTGGCGCGGTATGGCTTGTTGGTGCCATCGGCCACCAGATAGACGCCGAATTCGCCCTTGGGCGCCTCGACCGCGGCGTAAACTTCGCCCGCGGGGACGTGGAAACCTTCGGTGTAAAGCTTGAAATGGTGGATCAGGGCTTCCATCGAGGTCTTCATCTCGCCACGGGTTGGCGGGGTCATCTTGCCGCGCGCCATCACATCGCCCTTTTCGACGCGCAGCTTGGTGCAGGCCTGCCGGATGATATGGGCGGACTGGCGCATTTCCTCCATCCGGCAGAGATAGCGGTCATAACAATCGCCGTTCTTGCCGACAGGCACCTGAAATTCGAATTCGTCGTAGCATTCATAAGGCTGCGCCCGGCGCAGGTCCCAGGCCAGACCGGACCCGCGCACCATCACGCCGCTGAACCCCCAGTCCTGAATGTCCTGTTCGGTGACAACGCCGATGTCGCAGTTGCGCTGCTTGAAGATACGGTTCTCGGTCAGCAGGCTGTCGATGTCATCCAGCACCTTGGGGAATGTCACAGCCCAGGCGTCGATATCCTCGATCAACTGGTCGGGCAGGTCCTGATGCACGCCGCCGGGGCGGAAATAGGCGGCGTGAAGCCGCGCCCCGCAGGCCCGTTCGTAAAAGATCATCAGCTTTTCGCGTTCCTCGAACCCCCA
>DAISXL010000265.1:0-2284 GCA_036825855.1 Yoonia sp. | reverse complement strand
ACCGTGATCCGATGACCCAGTTCAAGCACATCACTCATTGCCCGCCCTTTCACATAGTCCCCGCCGGAGTGCCCCGATCCGGGCCTGAACTTCAACCCGTACCGTCCCCCGGCAGCGGCGAAATTCCGCCTTGTCCCCGAATCGTTCCGGCGTTTTCAAAGCCTATGCCATCGGCAGCAGTGCCGCAAACGCGATGACGCCAGTGATCAGAACAGCTTAGCTGTCGCGCTTGATCTTGGGGGTGACCCTGATATGACGCAGGCAAGAGAATTCAATCCCTTTGCCTGAAGGACTGCCCCCTTGGATATTGCCGCCCTGCGTTCCGCGCACCCCGCACATTGGAAAAAAGCCACCGCCATCCGCACGCTGACGCTTGATGCGGTAGCTGCCGCCAATTCCGGCCATTCCGGAATGCCGATGGGCATGGCCGATGTCGCGACCGTGCTGTTCGAAAAGCACCTGAAATTCGACCCAAAGGCCCCCGCATGGCCCGACCGTGACAGGTTCATCCTGTCGGCGGGGCATGGGTCGATGTTGCTTTACGCGCTGATGTATCTGACCGGCTATGAAGACATCACGCTCCAGCAGATCAAGGATTTCCGCCAGTGGGGTGCGAAAACCGCCGGTCACCCCGAATACGGCCATGCGCGCGGCATTGAAACCACCACCGGCCCCTTGGGTCAGGGCATCGCCAATTCGGTCGGTTTCGCCATCGCCGAGGAAATTCAGCGCGCCCATTGGGGGGCCAAGATCGTCGATCACCACACCTATGTCATCGCCGGTGACGGCTGCCTGATGGAAGGTGTGAGCCAAGAGGCGATCGGTCTGGCAGGCATGCAGAAGCTGGGCCATCTGGTCGTGTTCTGGGACAACAACAACATCACCATCGACGGCACGGTCGATATCGCCGATATCACCGACCAGCCTGCCCGCTTTGCCGCATCCGGCTGGCATGTGCAGGAAATCGACGGGCATGATCCTGTCGCCATCGACGCCGCCATCACGGCGGCCAAGGCTGATCCTCGCCCGTCGATGATTGCCTGCAAGACGCATATCGCCTTGGGCCATGCCGCACAGGACACGTCCAAAGGCCATGGCGCGCTGACGAACGCCGAACAACTCGCCGCCGCGAAAACCGCCTATGGCGCGCCTTTGGGCGCGTTCGAGGTGGCTGCCGACGTGCTGGACGCATGGAAAGCCATCGGCGCCCGCGGTGCAGAGACACGCGCCGCATGGGAGGCGCGCTTTGCCGCCCTTTCGGCTGCCAAGCAGGCCGAATTCACCCGCGCCTATGCCGGTGACGCGCCCAAGAAGCTGGCCAGCACGATCCGTGCGCTGAAAAAGCAGATCTCGGAATCCGCGCCATCGGTCGCGACGCGCAAATCCTCCGAAATGACGCTGGAAGTCATCAACCCGATCATGCCCGAAACCATCGGCGGCTCGGCCGACCTGACAGGGTCGAACAACACCAAGACCGGCGATCTGGGCGTGTTCCACCCCGACACCCGCAAGGGCCGCTATATCTATTACGGCATCCGCGAACACGGCATGGCGGCGGCGATGAACGGCATGGCGCTGCACGGCGGCGCGCGTGCTTATGGCGGCACGTTCATGTGTTTCACCGACTACGCGCGCGGGGCGATGCGCCTGTCCGCGCTGATGGGCGTGCCTGTGACCTATGTGATGACGCACGACAGCATCGGTCTGGGCGAGGATGGCCCGACCCACCAGCCGGTCGAGCATCTGGCGATGCTGCGCGCCACCCCGAACATGCATGTGTTCCGCCCTGCCGATACGATCGAGACGGCGGAAGCCTGGGAAATGGCGCTGACCTCCAAGACCACGCCATCGGTATTGGCCCTGTCGCGCCAGAACCTGCCCACCGTGCGCAAGACACACATCAACAAGAACCTGACCGCCCAAGGCGGCTATGTGCTGGCCGATGCCGAAGGCAAAAGGCAAGCAATCATCATGGCGACCGGGTCCGAGGTGGAAATCGCCCTTGCCGCGCGTGACCTGCTGCAGGCCGAAGGGATCGGCACGCGCGTTGTGTCGATGCCGTGCTGGGAATTGTTCGAGGAGCAGGACGACAGCTATCGCCGCAAGGTCCTGCCCGCAGGCCCCGTGCGCGTGGCAGTCGAGGCGGGGATCCGTTTCGGCTGGGACCGCTGGTTGTTCGGCGAAGGCGGCAAGCGCGAAAAATCGGGCTTCGTCGGCATGCACGGGTTCGGTGCCTCCGCCCCGGCAGAGCGGCTTTACGCGGAATTCGGCATCACCGCGCAGG
>DAISXL010000264.1:0-2294 GCA_036825855.1 Yoonia sp. | reverse complement strand
TCGTCTATCTGTCGCAGATCCAGCAGGGGCTGGCGATCAAGACCGCCGTCACCCAGTGGCGCAGCCTGAAACCGCATTGCATGGGCACGCTGATCTGGCAGCTGAACGACACATGGCCGGTCTGTTCATGGGCTTCGCTCGATCATGGCGGCGACTGGAAACTGATGCATCATATGGCGCGCGCATTCTATGCGCCGGTGCTGGTGACGGCGGTGCCTGTGGGTGACCGGATCGTGCTGCGCGGGATCAACGACAGTGCCGATGCGCGACAGGTGCAACTGACCGTGCAGGCGATCACGACGGATAGCACAGGGCGCGATCTTTGGGCGGGCGGGCAGAGCATTGGCGCTGAAGCGGTCGATCTGCACAGTCTGCCCTTGGCCGATCTGGCGGCGGACGAGATGCTCGCGTTCCACTGGCAGGATGACAGCGGCGCAACGGGCCGCGACATCCACGCGCCCCGCCCGTTCAAATCCTACGACCTTGTCGCACCCGAACTGGCAATGCAGGTGGACGGCCTGTCCGTGACGCTGACCGCCGAGAACCTCGCGCTGTTTGTCGCGGTCGAGGCGGATGTCGCGGGGCGCTGGTCGAACAACGTGCTGCATCTGCTGCCGGGCGAGACACGCACCCTGGCCTTCACCCCGGCCGATCCGGCCAGCACCCCCCGTTTCACGCTGCGCGACCTGCACAGCGCCACCTATGCCTGAATGAACAAAGGAAACGACCATGCCACGCATCGCCTATCAGCTCTACTGCTCCCGCAATTTCCCGCCGCTGGCCGAGACCATGCGCAAGCTGGCCGACATCGGCTACAAGGACGTCGAGGGCTATGGCGGCCTGCTCGCGGATACCGAAGGGCTGAAGGCCGCCTTGGGTGATGCGGGCCTGCAGATGCCAAGCTGCCATTTCGCGCTCGACATGCTGGAACAGGACAGCGCGGGGGCCATCGCCACGGCCAAGACGCTGGGCATCGGCAAGGTGATCGTGCCTTACCTGACCCCCGAAAACCGACCCACCGATACCGCTGGCTGGACCGCCTTTGGCGCGCGGCTCGCCGCAGCAGGCAAGCCGGTGCAGGATGCGGGGCTGGTGTTCGGCTGGCACAACCATGCCTTTGAATTGGACCCCACCCCCGAAGGTGACATGCCGCTGGACCTGATCGCCGCCGCCTCGCCCGATCTGATGCTGGAGCTTGATCTGGGCTGGGTGCGTGTCGCGGGGCATGATCCGGTAGCATGGATTAAGAAACACGCGGGTCGCCTGACCGCCGCCCATATCAAGGACATCGCCGCCGACGGCACCGCCGTGGACGAAGACGGCTGGGCCGATGTGGGCCACGGCATCATGGACTGGGCCGCCATCCACGCCGCGCTGCAAGAGGCGGGTGTCGATCACTATGTCGTCGAACATGACAACCCCAGCGATGACGCCCGTTTCGCCCGCCGCAGCCTTGCTGCCGTGCACTCATTCTAAGGACCATTCCATGACACAGCTTGGCGTCGGCATCATCGGATGCGGCAACATTTCCACGACCTACCTGAAATTCGCGCCGATCTTCAAATCTCTGCGGCTGGTGGCGGTGGCGGATATCAACATGGACGCGGCGCGCGCGCGGGCTGCGGAATACGGGGTACGCGCGGAAAGTGTCACTGACCTTCTCAAGGCGCCTGATGTCGACGTGGTGGTCAACCTGACCATTCCGGCGGTGCATTTCGCGATCACAAAGCTCATCCTCGAGGCGGGCAAGCACGCCTATTCCGAAAAGCCGCTGGTCCTGACGCTGGCCGAGGGTGAGGAGTTGCGCAATCTGGCGGCTGCCAAGGGGCTGGCCATCGGGTCTGCACCCGACACTTTCCTTGGTGGCGCGCATCAACAGGCGCGCGCGTCCATCGACGCGGGCGATGTGGGCCAGATCATCGGCGGCACCTGCCATGTGATGGGTCACGGCATGGAAGCATGGCACCCGAACCCCGATTTCTTTTTCCAGCCGGGGGCAGGGCCGGTGCTGGACATTGGCCCCTATTACATCACCAACTTGATCCAGCTCATCGGGCCGGTGAAATCGGTGGCGGCGCTGGCCACCGCAACCTTTGCCGAACGGACCATCGGCAATGGCGCGCGATTGGGTGAAAAGGTGCCCGTTGATACGCCCACGAACATCCACGCGCTGCTGGAATTCGCAAATGGCGCGACCGTCACCCTGGGCGCCAGCTGGGACGTCTGGGCGCACCGCCACGCCAATATGGAGCTTTACGGCGAAACCGGATCTTTGTTCATCCCCGACCCCAATT
>DAISXL010000263.1:0-2330 GCA_036825855.1 Yoonia sp. | reverse complement strand
TGATCGGCGAGATGCCGAATGTCTATCTTTACGCCGCCAACAACCCGTCCGAGGCGTCATTGGCCAAGCGCCGGTCGAACGCGATCACGGTCACCCATCTGACGCCGCCTTTGACGACGGCGGGCCTGTACAAAGGCCTGATCGACCTCAAGGACAGCCTCAAGCGCTGGCGCGAAATGCCGGCCGAGGATAGCCAGCGCGCCGATCTGGAACAGCTGATCCGCGATCAGGCGAATGCTGTCGATATGAACGCGCGCAACATCGACACGCTGTGGCTGAAACTGCTGGAAACCGAAGGGTCGCTGATCACCGAAGGCTTCCATGTCGTGGGTCAGCCCATGTCGGCCGCCGCCCGCGCCGATATGATCCGCCTGATGCCAGCGGGTGAAGCCGCCGACCGTGCTGCTGAACTGCTGAAAGAAGACCACGAACTGCCCGCGCTGATGCGCGCGCTGTCGGGCCATTTCATCGCCCCCGTGCCGGGCGGTGATTTGATCCGGTCGCCAAGCATCGTGCCGACAGGCCGCAATATCCACGCCTTCGACCCGTTCCGCATGCCCACCGCCTTTGCCATTTCCGAAGGCCGCAAGCAGGCCGATCTGCTGCTGGAAACCCACCCGACCTTCCCGCGCACCGTGGCGCTGGTGCTCTGGGGGTCCGACAATATTAAATCCGATGGCGGGCCGATCGGGCAGGCCATGGCGCTGATGGGCACCGTGCCGCGTTTCGACAATTTCGGCCGTCTGGCGGGGGCCGATCTGGTGCCGCTGGAAAAGCTGGGTCGTCCGCGTATCGACGTGGTGATGACGCTGTCAGGCATCTTCCGCGACCTGCTGCCGCTGCAAACCCGCATGCTGGCCGAGGCTGCGCTGAAATGCGCCCAAGCCGACGAACCGCTGGACCAGAATTTCATCCGCGCCCATGCGCTGACCTATGCGCGTGAAATGAACTGCGATCTGGAAACCGCCGCGCTGCGCGTGTTCTCCAACGCTGAAGGCGCCTATGGGTCCAACGTCAACCAGTTGGTCGACAGCTCTGCCTTTGGCGATGAAGACGAATTGGCCGATGCCTACGAGGCCCGCAAATCCTTTGCTTACGGTGTCAACGGCAAGGCCACGCAGAACCCCGGTCTGCTGCAAAAGGCGCTGAAGGATGTGGATCTGGCCTATCAGAACCTCGAATCCGTCGAACTGGGCGTCACCACCGTTGACCATTACTTCGACACTTTGGGCGGCATTTCCCGCGCCGTGAAACGTGCCAAGGGTGGCGTGTCTGCCCCCGTCTATATCGGTGACCAGACGCGCGGATCGGCCAAGGTGCGGACCCTGCAGGATCAGGTCGCGCTGGAAACCCGCAGCCGCAGCCTGAACCCGAAATTCTATGAAGGTCTGCTGAAACACGGCCACGAAGGTGTCCGCCAGATCGAAGCGCATGTCACCAACACGATGGGCTGGTCCGCCACGACCGGCGAGGTGGAACCCTGGGTCTACCAGCGCCTGTCGGAAACTTTCGTGCTGGACGAGACCATGCGCGAACGTCTGGCGACGCTGAATCCGCAAGCCTCGATGCGGATGGCCAACCGTCTTTTGGAAGCATCGGACCGCAAATATTGGGCACCCGATGCCGCAACGCTGGCGGCCCTGCAAAGCGCCGCCGACGCCCTTGAAGATCGCATGGAAGGGATCGCCGCAGAATGATCCCTTTCACAATGAATATAACGGAAAGGAGGCTCTCATGAGCCCCAGAGACGAAATCCCCAACCTGCGCGGTCAAGACGGCGAAGGATCGGTGCAGGTCCATCAGGACGATGACACCAAGATCGAGGGCGCAAAGGTCTTTGCCGTCTATGGCAAAGGCGGCATCGGCAAGTCGACGACATCGTCGAACCTGTCGGCAGCGTTTTCCAAGCTGGGCAAGCGCGTGTTGCAGATCGGCTGCGACCCCAAGCATGACAGTACCTTCACGCTGACCGGCACGCTGGTTCCCACGGTGATCGACATCCTCAAAGAGGTCGATTTTCACGCCGAAGAACTGCGCCCCGAAGATTTCATCTTCGAAGGTTACAACGGCGTGAAATGTGTCGAGGCAGGCGGCCCCCCTGCCGGCACCGGTTGCGGCGGTTATGTCGTCGGCCAGACCGTCAAACTCCTCAAACAGCACCACCTGCTGGAAGACACCGATGTCGTGATCTTCGACGTGCTGGGCGATGTGGTCTGCGGTGGCTTTGCGGCCCCCTTGCAGCATGCCGACCGCGCGCTGATCGTCACCGCCAATGATTTCGACAGCATCTATGCGATGAACCGGATCATTGCCGCCGTGCAGGCGAAATC
>DAISXL010000262.1:0-2379 GCA_036825855.1 Yoonia sp. | reverse complement strand
TGTGTGCCTGCCATGGCCTTGTTGCGCTGCCAGCGGACGACACGGTGCAGGATGTCCTTGCGGGGCTCCAGACCAAAGATCGCGTCGTTCAGCTCGACCGAACCGGCGTTGGCGCCTTCAAGATTGATTGCATCAGCCTTCATTTTTATCACCCTCTGTCGTATCGGCATCAGCCGGGGCTTCGTTTGCGGCGGCTTCAGCAGCTTCCAGAGCGGCCTGTTCTGCTTCGGCAGCGGCCTTTGCGGCTGCGGCTTCTTCAGCGGCGGCTGCGGCGGCAGCTTCTTCGGCCAGACGCTTGGCTTCTTCGTCGAGCGACTTCAGACCGGCAGGGTAGATCACGTTCTCGGGTGTCGGCTTTTTCACCGCATCCTTGAGCGTCACCCAACCGCCACGCGATCCGGGAACCGCGCCTTTGACCATGATCAGGCCACGGTCGGCATCGGTGCGGATCACTTGCAGGTTCTGGGTGGTCACGCGGGCAGAACCCATGTGGCCGGCCATTTTCTTGCCTTTGAACACCTTGCCCGGATCTTGACACTGGCCAACAGAGCCGTGCGAACGGTGGCTGACGGACACGCCGTGCGATGCACGCAGACCGCCAAAGTTGTGCCGCTTCATCGCACCGGCAAAACCTTTACCGATCGATGTGCCGGACACGTCCACATACTGGCCTTCGAAGTAATGGTTCGCGGTCAGTGTTTCACCGACGTTGATCATGTTCTCGGGGGCGACGCGGAATTCGGCAACCTTGCGCTTTGGTTCGACCTTGGCAGCCGCAAAGTGGCCACGCATGGCCTGGCTTGTGCGCTTTGCCTTGGCCGCACCGGCACCCAGCTGGACGGCGACATAGCCGTCTTTTTCAGCGGTGCGCTGTGCAACAACCTGCAGGTTTTCCAGCGAAAGAACGGTGACAGGGATCTGACGGCCGTCTTCCATGAACAGCCGGGTCATGCCCAGCTTTTTCGCGATAAGTCCTGTACGGAGCATCAATAACCCTCCTTACACGGAAATCTGGACGTCGACGCCAGCAGCGAGGTCGAGCTTCATCAGCGCGTCCACGGTCTGTGGTGTCGGGTCGACGATGTCGAGAAGGCGCTTGTGCGTGCGGATCTCGAACTGGTCGCGGGATTTCTTGTCGATGTGCGGGCCGCGCAGAACGGTGAACCGTTCGATCTTGTTCGGCAACGGGATCGGGCCGCGAACAGAAGCGCCTGTGCGCTTGGCTGTGCTGACGATTTCGGCTGTGCTCGCGTCGAGCACCCGGAAATCGAACGCCTTGAGGCGGATACGGATGGTTTGGCTACCTGCCATTTCATCACCCTTTTGAATAGGGCCTAGATCGGAGAGGAGGATCATGGCTCATCCAGAACCCTCATCGCGTCTTTTCGTCCAACATAAAAAGGGCACGCATGGCGCACCCTTGTCGGATTGGGGCCGTATAGGGGGTTGCACCAAGGCTGGCAAGGGCTGATTGCACCGAAAAAGGGGATTCCGAGACTCTTGCTTTCGCGCGGCTTTGATGGTGCTGTTTGCCAGCCCCGGCGCCGCACCGCCGGACAGGCGCAGCACGAAAGGTGCCCCGATGCCGACCAATCTGTCCCGTCGCTTGACGGGGTCCAGCCGCACCGATCAGGGCAACCGGGGGCTGGGCTATCTTTTGGCCTTTGTTGCGGGTGCGGTCAATGCGGGCGGCTTTCTGGCCGTGCAGCAATACACCTCGCATATGACCGGCATCGTGTCCGAAGCCGCCGACCTGCTGGCGATCGGCCAATACCGGATCGCGGCTTTCGGCTTTGCCTGTCTGGCAACCTTCATCGCCGGCGCGGCCTGCACCGCCTTTCTGGTGAATTTCGCCCGGAGCCGCCAGTTGCAAAGCGAATATGCGATCCCCCTGTTGCTAGAGGCGACATTGCTGATGGCTTTCGGGATTCTCGGCGCGCGGATCGGTCAGGTCGAGGGGGGATTCGTGACGCTGACGATCCTGCTGTTGTGCTTTGTCATGGGGTTGCAGAATGCCGTAATCACCAAGATTTCCGGCGCGGTGATCCGCACGACCCATGTCACCGGCATCGCGACCGATCTGGGGATCGATCTGGGGCGGATGCTGTTTCGCAGGACCAGCGCCGGGCCGGATCTGGTGCCGCGGCCGGTGCGGATGCCGATGCTGGCGATTCTGCTGGTCGCGTTCTTCGTGGGCGGTCTTGCGGGGGCGCTTGGTTTTCAGTGGCTTGGCTTTGCGGCGACCTTGCCACTGGCCTGCGCGCTGATCGCTGCGGCCATCGTGCCGGTCTATGACGACATCGTCGCCCGCAGCCGCAGGTAGCACAGCAAAAAGGCCGCCCTTTTGGGGCGGCCTTTTGTTTGGTGTCAGGCGGGGCG
>DAISXL010000261.1:0-2388 GCA_036825855.1 Yoonia sp. | reverse complement strand
CGGGCCAGCGGATCGCGTCGGCGACCCCGTCCGCCTCGCAGATCGGGCGGTCGAGGAGCGAGATGCAATCGTGCCTTTCCAGATAGGTCGTGTCGGGCAGGATCAGGTCGGCATAGGCGACCATTTCCGAGGAATAGGCATCGGAATAGATGATGCGCGGGATGACGTAATCGCCGTTTTCATCCTTGTCGGTCAGCATCTTGTGGACGCCGCCCACGTTCATCGACGAATTCCACGACATATTCGCCATATACATGAAAAGCGTGTCGATCTTGTAGGGATCGCCCGCATGGGCGTTGCTGATCACCATATGCATCAGCCCATGCGCCGACATCGGGTTGTCCCATGAAAATGCTTTGTCGATGCGGATCGGGCTGCCGTCGTCATGCAGCAGCAGGTCTTCGGGACCTTGCACATAGCCCAGATGCGGCCCGTCAAGGGCGGCGCCCGCCGTGACCTTGCCATGCGGTTTGGGATGGGCCGTGGCGGGTTTGGGGTAGGGCGGTTTGAAGCGCATGCCACCGGGGGTTTCCACGGCGCCAAGGAGGATTTGCAGCATATGCAGCGCGCGGCAGGTCTGGAAACCGTTGGAATGGGCCGAAATCCCCCGCATGGCGTGGAAGCTGACGGGGCGGCCGATCATTTTCGCGTGGTTTTTGCCGCGGAAATCGGTCCATGCGCGGTCAAGGATGACAGGTTCGTCAAAAGCCACGCGCGCCAGATCCGCCGCCAGCGCGCGGATGCGGCTGGCGGAGATGCCGCAGCGATCCGCCACAGCCTCGGGCGCGTAGGCGGGATCAAGATAGCGGTCGGCCATCAGGTGGAACACGGGCCGGTGCGTGATGCCGGCCGCACGGTGGGTGGCTGCCAGATCGGGCTCGACCCCCTGGCCGTTCCAAGGGGCGAGCTGGCCGGTGCGCCGGTCGATCACCTGCGGCTGGCCTGAGGCATCGCGCAGGAACAGGCCGAACTGGTCGGATTTGGGGTCTTCGTTCACAAGGACCGAGGCATTGGTGAACCGCGCCAGATAGTCGAGATCGACCTTGCCCGCCTGCATCAGGCAATGCACCAGCGCGAGGATGAACAGCCCGTCGGTGCCGGGCGTGATGCCGACCCAATCATCGGCCACGGCATTATATCCGGTGCGGATCGGGTTCACGCCGATGATGCGCGCGCCGCGCGCTTTGATCTTGCCGATGCCCATCTTGATCGGGTTGCTGTCGTGGTCTTCGGCCACCCCGAACAGCATGAACAGCTTGGTATGGTCCCAGTCGGGCTGGCCGAATTCCCAGAAGGCCCCGCCCATCGTATAGATGCCGGCAGCGGCCATGTTCACTGAACAGAAGCCCCCGTGGGCGGCGTAGTTGGGTGTGCCGAACCCCTGCGCCCAGAAGCTGGTGAAGGATTGCGACTGGTCGCGGCCAGTGAAGAACGCCAGCTTTTCGGGATGCTTTGCGCGCAGCGGAGCGAGCCAGTCCGTCGCGGTTTGCAGCGCCTCTTCCCAGCTGATTTCCTCGAACGCGCCCGATCCGCGCTCACCCACGCGCCGCAAAGGTGCGCGCAGGCGCGAGGGTGCGTTGTGCTGCATGATGCCAGCGGACCCCTTGGCGCAAAGCACGCCCTGGTTCACGGGGTGGTCGCGGTTGCCTTCGATATAGGCGACCTTGCCATCCTTCATATGCACGTTGATCCCGCAGCGGCAGGCGCACATGTAGCAGGTCGTCTTGCGCACCTCGTCGGACACATGCGGGGATGTGTCAAGCTGGGGCTGGTCAAGGGACATGGCTTGCTCCTTTCGCGGGCTTAGTCTTGCGCCAAGAGGGTCAGCGCATCGCGGGCGATCTGCTTTTCCTCGTCGGCGGCGATCACATGCACGGGCACCTTACCAAGAAACGCCAGATGGTCCATGATCCGGCGGCGGATTTCGGGCGCATTTTCACCGATCCCGCCGGTGAACGCCACGGCATCAAGCCCGCCCATCGCGACGACGGCCGATCCGGCGTGCCGCGCCGCCCAATAGCAGAAATGATCCACGGCGAAACGTGCGGCGGCGCTGTCAGTTTGCAGCAGTTCCGCCATGTCGCTGGTGCCGCCCAAGGCGCGCAACCCGCTGTGGCGGTTCAGGATGTCGCCTGCGCCGTCGATCCCGTGATCCTGCGCCAGCCGCAGCACGGCCATGCCGTCGATCTGGCCCGTGCGGGTGCCCATGACCAGCCCGTCGAGCGGGGAATACCCCATCGAGGAGGCGACCGACTTGCCATCCTTGATTGCGCAAAGCGAGGCACCGTTGCCAAGGTGGAAGGCCAGCAGACGGTCAGGCAGGGCTGTTCCGAAGGATTGCACAAGGCTTTGATAGCTCAGCCCGTGAAAACCATAGCGGCGGATGCC
>DAISXL010000260.1:0-2452 GCA_036825855.1 Yoonia sp. | reverse complement strand
GACACGGTCAAGCGGATCGACGGGACCGAGGTGCCGCTGCTGACGCCATGGATCACGGATGCGGCAATGCCTAAAAAACCAGCCGCCACCAAAGCCCGCAAGGACCCCAAACCGTCGGCCGATGTGCCCGCCGATGCCAGCGGTGTGACCAAACAAGAAGCGCAAGCTGCGTCCAAGGGGCGGCCCGTGTCCAAGTCCAACCCAGAACCGGCAGGAGCCGAGGAAAACGCGGTCGAGAAAAAGCCGCGTGCCAAACGGGCCCCGAAAAAGCCCACCACTTAGGCGGTTTGTGCCGGTGACGGGGGGCGAAAACGGGCAACTTGTACAAAAAATTTACGCAAAGCCGCCATTTCAGGTAGAAGTTGCAGGATATGCCGTGCTGTGGTCATTTGACGCAGAACCGGACC
This sequence comes from Yoonia sp., assembly GCA_036825855.1. GTDB lineage: Bacteria > Pseudomonadota > Alphaproteobacteria > Rhodobacterales > Rhodobacteraceae > Yoonia. The sequence continues at coordinate 2,045 of DAISXL010000260.1, read as the reverse complement.
AGCAGATGCAGAATTGCATAACGGACCACCTGAAGGGAGAATTGAGAAGATGAACAACACTGCACCGATCTGGATGGGGATCGCCGCGATTGCGGGCCTTGTCTTTGTTGTCGCATTGGGCGTGGCCTATGTGCTTTATGATCTGGGCCTGAATGGCGCTGTTTTCGTGGCCGCCATCGTGTCGGGCGTCGCGGCTGTTGCGCTGGCGCTTGGCTGGCGTCCGGCGCGCAATGACACCGATGCCGCTCATCCCAAGGGCCGTGAAGCTGTCGATATGACAAAAGCCGCCCCTGCCACACCTGCCGCCGCCGCCGTGCGCGATGCCGCCCCCGGCCACGAGGCCGAAGCCGAACGCAAAGCTGTCGCCGAGGAAGAAGGCATGCAGCAGGTCGAGATCGAGGCCGAAGTGACCCCGACCCAGCCTGCGCCCGCACCGCCAGTGACGCCAAGCCCCGGCAAAAAGCCTACGATGCTTTCCGCCGCGCGGGGCGGGCAGCCCGACGACCTCAAGCTGATCAGCGGTGTCGGGCCAAAGCTGGAACAGACGCTGCATGGCATGGGCATCTTCCATTTCGACCAGATCGCAGCCTGGGGTCCTAATGAGCTCGCGTGGATGGACGACAACCTGACTGGCTTCAAAGGCCGCGCCAGCCGCGACGGCTGGGTCCCGCAGGCGAAGAGTCTGGCAGCGGGCGTATAGGATCGGCATGGCGCGGCACGGCGACACATCAGAGGCGAAGGCCGGACAACGCGTCGCGTTGACGGTCGCCGCCGTTGGTGTTTTGTGGGTGCTGGCCACGATGGTCGGGTCACAATACGGCTGGTCCAACCGGACGCGCGCCGCATTTGACCTTGCAGCGCTGGCCGGATTCGGCTTTGCGCTGTGGCAGACATATCAACTCTGGCGTACGCGCCGGAACGACAAGGGCGAGAACTGATGCTCAAGGATCAAGACCGGATTTTCACCAACCTTTACGGGATGCACGACCGCACGCTGAAAGGCGCGCAGGCGCGCGGTCACTGGGATGGCACGGCCGACATCATCAAGAAAGGCCGCGACTGGATTATCACCGAGATGAAAGCCTCCGGTCTGCGCGGGCGCGGTGGTGCGGGGTTCCCGACCGGTCTGAAATGGTCTTTCATGCCCAAGGAAAGCGACGGTCGCCCCGCCTATCTGGTGGTGAACGCCGACGAATCCGAACCCGGCACCTGCAAAGACCGCGAGATCATGCGCCACGATCCGCATACGCTGGTCGAAGGCTGCCTGATCGCGTCTTTCGCCATGAACGCCCATGCCTGCTATATCTACATCCGCGGCGAATATATCCGCGAGAAAGAAGCGCTGCAGGCCGCGATTGATGAGGCTTATGCCGCAGGGCTCGTGGGCAAGAACGCCTGCAAATCCGGCTGGGATTTCGATATCTATCTGACGCACGGGGCAGGGGCCTATATCTGTGGCGAGGAAACCGCCCTGCTTGAAAGCCTTGAAGGCAAAAAGGGCATGCCGCGGATGAAGCCGCCCTTCCCTGCGGGGGCTGGCCTTTACGGGTGCCCGACAACGGTGAACAACGTCGAATCCATCGCCGTCGTGCCGACGATCCTGCGCCGTGGCGGCGCGTGGTTCAGCGGTTTTGGCCGCCCGAACAACGCGGGCACCAAGCTTTTTGCGATCTCGGGTCACGTCAACAACCCCTGCGTCGTCGAAGAGGAAATGTCGATTCCCTTCGAGGAGCTGATCGACAAGCATTGCGGCGGCATCCGCGGCGGCTGGAACAACCTCAAGGCCGTGATCCCCGGCGGATCCTCGGTGCCTTGCGTGCGCGGCGAGAACATGCGCGATGCGATCATGGATTTCGACGCGCTCAAGGAAAAGGGGTCGTCGCTGGGCACCGCGGCGGTCATCGTGATGGACAACTCCACCGACATGATCAAGGCGATCTGGCGGCTGTCGAAATTCTACAAGCACGAAAGCTGCGGCCAGTGCACCCCTTGCCGCGAAGGCACGGGCTGGATGATGCGCGTGATGGCGCGTCTGGTCGAAGGCA
>DAISXL010000259.1:0-2524 GCA_036825855.1 Yoonia sp. | reverse complement strand
ATGACCCAAAGCCTGATCGCCATCAGCCTCTGGGTCGTGCTGGCCTTTGTGCTGGCCGCCTTTCCATCGACCGACAATCACTGGCGGCGCGCTTATCTGCTGATCGCACTCGGCGTGCCCCTGCTTGTCTGGGTGACGTGGCAGGCGGGGCCAATGGTTGGCGCGTTCGGGCTGGTTGTTGGTGGGTTGGTCCTGCGCTGGCCTGTCATCTTCCTGTGGCGCTGGCTCCGGCGGGCGCGCTGATGGGCGGGGTGGGGATCATCGCGGGCATGGCGTTTTGCGCTTTCGTGCCGTTTTTCGCGCTGGTGCGCTGGGCGCGGGCCGGCAAGTTCGGCCTCGTGATGACGGTGCTGTCGGTTCTGGGCGCGGTCGCGGTGATCCTGCTTTATGCCACGGCCAAGCCTTTCGGGATCGACCCTGTTCAGGCCATGGCGATCCTGCTGCTGGGCGTGGTGCCTGCGGGGCTTGGCGGCGGGGCAGGGGCGGTGCTGGGCAAACTGCTGCGCAACCGCGATGACCGGCGGGTGTAGAATTATCTTGAACGGCGTTCACGTATTTGCTAAGAAATGAACAGTGTTCATTAATAGGAGCGAATCATGGAAATCGAAGCCTTTATGTTTTTTGTCGTCTTGCCCGCCTGCGTGGCAGCCTTTGCCGGTTGGCTGGCGTTCTTGTGTGGGCGTCGCCGCCTGCGGTCGGGGATCTTTGGTCTGACGCTGGCCTGTCTTGCGCTGGTCGTCGCGATGGTGGTCGGGCTGGAAGGGACCAGCGGTCTTGACGGGCTGATCTACCTTGTCGGTCTGGTCCTGATCGCGGCCCCTGCCGGACTGGGCGTCATCGTCGGCGGCATTCTGGGCTGGCAGCGCAAGGACGCTGTCCCGCCTGCCGCGCAGCAGGTCTGACGACAGGCCAGCGGTCGGCTTTACAGGGCTGGCGGTTTGCGCCTATCAGGCCAGCAACAGGTTGGCAGCAAAGGAGACGGCCTCATGCGTGATTTCCCCAGCGTCCGTGGCACCCTGACCCCGCAGCGCGCCTTGGCCGATCTGACGTGGATGCGCGTGGGTGGTCCCGCCGAGGTCTTGTTCCAGCCCGCCGATGTGGATGATCTGGCGGCGTTTCTGGCAGCCCTCGACCCGTCCGTGCCGGTGTTCCCGATGGGGGTGGGCAGCAACCTGATCGTGCGCGACGGCGGGATACCGGGTGTCGTGGTGCGCCTCGGGCGGGGGTTCAACAGCATCGCCATCGACGGCGGCGCGGTCACGGCAGGGGCGGCGGCGCTTGATGCCCATGTCGCCCGCCGCGCGGCAGAGGCGGGGTTGGACCTGACATTTTTGCGCACAATCCCCGGCACCATCGGCGGCGCAGTGCGGATGAACGCGGGCTGCTATGGGTCCTATGTGGCCGATGTGCTGACTTCGGTGCAGGTCGTCCTGCGCGACGGCACGGCGCAGGATCTGCCCGCCGCCGACCTGCATCTGGCCTATCGCCAAAGCACCTTGCCCGAGGGCGCGATCATTCTGGGCGCGACTTTCACGCCGCCCGCAGGCGATCCCGAAACCCTTGCCGCGCGCATGGACGACCAGCTGGCCAAACGTGACGCGACCCAGCCGACCAAAGACCGCACGGCGGGGTCCACCTTCCGCAATCCGGCGGGATTTTCCTCCACGGGGCGCGCCGATGATACGCATGAACTGAAGGCTTGGGCCGTGATCGACGCCGCAGGGATGCGGGGTGCAACCCTTGGCGGCGCGGTGATGAACACGATCCACCCCAACTTTCTGACGAACGCTGGCGGGGCAACCGCCGCCGATCTGGAAGATCTGGGCGAGCTTGTGCGGAAAAAGGTTTACGATTCCCAAGGGATCACGCTAGAGTGGGAAATCATGCGGGTCGGTTTGCGGCACGCGGATTAATGGTCGCAAAGACCGGCGCCCCGGACAGGGGCAAAACCAATGACGGGCCGCAAACGGCCCGCGAAAGAGGCGGTGGGTATGTCGAGCAGGGCAAACCCGAAAGTTGTTGTTCTGATGGGCGGTCCATCGGCTGAACGCGAGGTATCGCTCAGCTCGGGCCGCGAATGTGCAGCGGCTTTGCGGGCAGCAGAATGTGATGTGATCGAGGTCGACGCCGGCCCCGACCTTGCCACGCGTCTGACCGAGATCGCCCCCGATGCCGTGTTCAACGCGCTGCATGGCCGTTGGGGCGAGGATGGCGCCGTGCAGGGTCTGCTCGAATGGCTGCGCATTCCATATACACATTCGGGCATTCTGGCCTCGGCGCTGACGCTGGACAAGGAACGCACCAAGGACATCTATCGCGCGGTCGGCCTGCCGGTGATGCACAGCATTCTGGCCGATGCCGACGACGTGCGCGCGCGCCACGTCATGCCGCCGCCCTATGTGGTGAAACCCTATAACGAAGGCTCCAGCGTCGGTATCTATATCGTGCAGGAGGCCGCGAACGGCCCGCCGCAACTGTCCGACGACATGCCCGCGCGGGTGATGGTGGAAACCTATGCCCCGGG
>DAISXL010000258.1:0-2533 GCA_036825855.1 Yoonia sp. | reverse complement strand
ATTCGGCGCGCGCGCCGTCTTTCAATTCAGCGACCTTGCGGTCGATGGCGGGATTGCCGTCGAACAGATCGTCGAATTCCAGCAGGTCGGTTTCATAGGCCAGGATCTGTTGCATCCGCAAAGACCATTGCTGGTCCCAAGGGCGGGGCAGACCAAGCGCCTCGTTCCATGCGGGCAATTGCACGGCGCGCGCACGGGCGTTTTTCGACAAAGTCACAGCCAGCGTTTCCAGCAGAATGCGGTAAACGTTGTTTTCGGGTTGCTGTTCGGTCAGCCCCAGCGAGTTGACCTGCACGCCATAGCGGAAACGGCGGTATTTGGCATCCTCGACCCCGTAACGCGTGGCGCAGATTTCGTCCCACAATTCCACAAAGGCGCGCATCTTGCACAATTCGGTCACGAAACGGATGCCGGCATTCACGAAAAACGAGATCCGCCCGACCATTTCGGGGAAATGTTCGGCAGGCACCTTGCCGCGCAGATCATCCAGCACGGCGGTGGCGGTGGCCAGCGCAAAGGCCAGCTCCTCCTCGGGCGTGGCACCTGCCTCTTGCAGGTGATAGGAACAGACATTCATCGGGTTCCATTTGGGCAGGTGTTCGCGGGTATAGGCCGCGACATCGGTGATCATCCGCAGGCTGGGTTCGGGCGGGCAGATGTAGGTGCCGCGCGACAGGTATTCCTTGATGATGTCGTTCTGCACTGTGCCTTGCAGCGCGCTGATATCGGCGCCCTGTTCCTCGGCCACGGCAATATAGAGTGCGAGCAACCACGGCGCCGTCGCGTTGATCGTCATCGAGGTATTCATCTGGTCGAGCGGGATATCGGCAAACAGCATCCGCATGTCGCCCAGATGCGCCACCGGCACGCCGACCTTGCCCACCTCGCCTTTGGCCAGCACGTGATCGCTGTCATAGCCCGTCTGCGTGGGCAGATCGAAGGCCACCGACAGCCCGGTCTGCCCTTTGGCAAGGTTGCCGCGATAAAGCGCGTTCGATGCCGCAGCGGTCGAATGGCCCGCATAGGTGCGGAACAGCCAAGGGTGGTCTTTTTTCATCGGCGTCATCGGGGCAACTCCTGAATCAGTTTGCGTAATTTAATTACGCGTCGGAACCTTTATCGGTCATTTTGTGGCGCTGTCAATTCGCTGCGTTGCGGCATGACGGGATTTACCTTGGCAGGGAACCCTGTCAGTTTCGCGCAATGACGCAAACCATCTCTATGCCGGTCTGGGCCTTTGTCCTGATCATTCTATTCGCGGGGGTCACATTCGCGTCGCACTTTCTGTTTCCCTCGGTGCGCTGGTTCTTTCGCAAACGCGCAGAACGGGTGATTGCGCGCGTCAACAAAAAGCTGCAACGCCCGATCGAGCCGTTCAAGCTGGCGCATCGCTATGACATGATCCAGCGGCTGCTGTACGATCCCGAGGTGACTCAGGCCGTTGTCGACCATGCCCGTGAAAACGGCGTTCCCGAAAATGTGGCCTTCGAAAAAGCGCGCGGTTATGCGCGCGAGATCGTGCCGTCGTTTTCCGCGACCGCCTATTTCAGCATCGGGATCAGGCTGGCGCGGTGGCTGTCGAAATCGCTCTACCGCATCCAGCTCGGACGGCTCGACCGCAAGCGCATGGCCGAAATCGACCCCGAAGCGGCCGTGGTGTTCGTCATCAACCATCGCAGCAATATGGATTACGTGCTGGTCACCTATCTGGCGGCCAATGCTGGCGCCCTGTCCTACGCCGTGGGCGAATGGGCGCGGGTCTGGCCCTTGTCGCCGATCATCCGCGCGATGGGGGCCTATTTCATCCGGCGTAATTCGCGCGGGGCGCTCTATCGGCGGGTGCTCGCGCGCTATGTGCAGATGGCAACGCGCGCGGGCGTCAGTCAGGCCGTGTTTCCCGAAGGCGGGCTGACCCTGGACGGCAGGCTTGCTGCACCGCGCACGGGGCTGTTGAACTACATCGTCGAGGATTTTGACCCCGCACGGCGCGAGGTGATCTTTATCCCAGTCGCGCTGAACTATGACCGCGTGCTGGAGGATACGATCCTGATCTCGGCGCATAGGGCGGGCAAACGGCGGTTCCGGCCGCCCTTGGTCAACGTGCTGCGCCGTGTCGGCCGTCATTTCTGGCAAAGGATCACAGGACGGTTTCGCGGTTTTGGCACCGCTTCGGTCAGTTTTGGTGAGCCGCTCGAACTGTCGTCTTTTGTCGCCTCTGCTAAGGGTGACGTGACGCAATCGCTCGCGGATACGCTGATGCAGCGGATTTCCGATGTCATGCCGGTGCCTGGTGTACCGCTTGTTGCACGTCATCTGATGGCGGGGCGATCCCTGACGACGGGTGAACTCGTGCAAGAGGTGACCGCCTCGCTGTCGCTGCTGCAGGCAAGGCAGGTGCCCCGCCCGCGCCGCGCGGCCGAAGATATCGTCGCCGATGCGTTGGACCGGCTGGAAAGCCGCCGCCTGATCGCCCGCAACGGCGAGACGGTGCAGGTGACCGACCTTGGCGGGCCGATCCTGACCTATTACGCCA
>DAISXL010000257.1:0-2562 GCA_036825855.1 Yoonia sp. | reverse complement strand
AACGGCCGCTCCGCCCGCGTGCGCATCACCGCCCACCGCAGCGCCGCGACCTCGCGCACCAACAGGTCGCTCGTGCGGTCCGCCAGAGCGACGGTGAAGAACACGGTTGCGCCGGGGCGGCGGGGGCGGCGATAACAGGACATGCGGCGCAGTCTCGCGCGGCATTGTTAACAAACGGAAACCGCGATGATCCTCTATGGCCTGCCCACCTGTTCGGACTGCAAGGCGGCGCTGCGGGCGCTGGCGGATCACGGCGTGACCTTCCGCGATATCCGCGCCGACCCGCTGACAGCGGCCGAATGGGCCCCGCTGATCGCGGAATTCGGCGACAGGCTGATCGACCGCAAATCGCAGGCCTACCGCAACCTGACCGCATGGCTGCGCGAATCGGAAACCGAGGCGCAGCTTGACGCCCAGCCCGCCCTGATGGCCCGCCCCGTGATCACGGACGGCACCCGCTGGACGCTGGGCTGGGACGCCCCCGCGCAGGCGGTCTGGCTGGGTTAATCGGCCTTCGCCAGATTGCCCGCCATCTTGCGCCCGTCGCGCCCTTCGACCAGATCGAAGGTGATCTTCTGGTTGTCCGCCAACCCCGTCATCCCCGCTTGTTCCACCGCCGAGATATGCACGAAGATATCGTTGCCGCCATCATCGGGGGCGATGAACCCGAACCCCTTGGTCGTGTTGAACCATTTTACTGTGCCGCTTGGCATGTTGTCCTCTCCTTTTGTCGCCAGCACTTGGGCTCCGCGACAAGCGGTCTTCCCTTTGCCTTGTAATCCCAAGACTCCGGTGTTTTATGAAAAACGCAATTGACACGACGTCGCAGTAAACAGGAGTTGATGATGCGCTTTTTCGGGCTGAAGACCTGCGATACCTGCCGCAAGGCGCTGGCCGCGTTGCAAGCGCAGGGCATCACGCCGCAGGTGATCGACGTGCGCTCCGACGGGCTGCACTATGACGATATTCAGGCCATCGTGATGGCCTTTGGCGATTCTGCGATCAACCGCGCCTCGACCACATGGCGCGGCCTGTCCGAAGAGGCGCGCGCACAGGACACCGCCGCCTTGCTTGCGGCTTATCCCACGCTGATGAAACGCCCGATGATCGCAACCGACGTCGGCTGGACCATCGGCTGGAAGGCGGATGTGCAGGCGAAATACCTTGGCAGCTGAGGCAGCCGTGCCTATCTGACCAGAACAAACAAAGGAGACGACGATGCGCAACGCGGCCGCCATTTTGGGCCTGATCGGGGGATTGATCGGGATCGTCGTGGGGATGTTCGGCTATGGCTATGCCGAATTGTCCCAGAACCGCGCCGAAGTCGGCGAGATTTTCGGTGCGCTGGAAAACCCCGGTTTCATCCGGTTCGCCAGTTTCATCGCACCCTTGCTGGCGATTGCGGGCGGGGCGATGGCCAAGACCCGCGCGCTGTGGGGCGGCATCCTGATGCTGCTCGCGGCGGCGTTCTTTTACACGGCTTTCGGGTTCAACGTCGGCACGATGTTTCCCATCGGCTTTGCGGCCCTCGGTGGCTTGCTCGCAATTGCCGCGGGCAAGCCGGATGAGGAAAAGGCGCACTTTTAACAGCGCGCCTTTCCAGAGTTACAGCAAATCAGGCGGCGTGGCGCGCAGCTTCAGTTCCGCCACGATCTCGTCCATGGTCACCACGCGGGTCTGGGTCTCGCCCAGCTGACGTGCTGTCGCCGTGCGTTCCTCGACCTCGCGCGCGCCGACGGCAAGGATGACAGGCACCTTGCCGACAGAATGTTCGCGGACCTTGTAGTTGATCTTTTCATTGCGGGTGTCGGCCTCGGCGCGCACGCCTGCGGCGGTCAGCGCCGCCACGAGTTCGCGCGCGTAATCATCGGCGTCCGATACGATGGTCGCCACCACCACCTGACGCGGGGCGAGCCAGAACGGCAGCTTGCCTGCATGTTCCTCGATCAGGATACCGATGAAGCGTTCGAAACTGCCCAAAGTCGCGCGGTGCAACATGACAGGGCGGTGTTTTTCGCCGTCCGTCCCGATATATTCCGCATCGAGCCTGTCGGGCAGGTTGGCATCCACCTGCAAAGTGCCGCATTGCCAGTTCCGGCCGATCGCATCGGTCAGGGTGAATTCGAGTTTCGGGCCGTAGAACGCGCCTTCGCCTTCGAGTATCTCGAAATCATAGCCCGCAGCGCGACAAGCATCGCCCAACGCCTTTTCCATCATATCCCATGTGGCGTCCGACCCGATCCGCTGTTCGGGGCGGGTGGACAGTTTGATGGTCCAGTCGTGGAACCCCAAATCGGCGTAGACGCGCGACAGGAACGCGATGAAACGCGCGGTTTCGGGTTCGATCTGGTCCTCTGTGCAGAAGATATGCCCGTCATCCTGCGTAAAGCCGCGCACCCGCATGATGCCGTGCAACGCGCCCGAAGGTTCATAGCGCGCGCAAGACCCGAATTCCGCCATCCGCAACGGCAGATCGCGGTAGGATTTCAGACCTTGGTTAAAGATCTGCACATGGCAGGGGCAGTTCATCGGTTTCAGGGCATTGACCGCTTTTTCGCGGGC
>DAISXL010000256.1:0-2593 GCA_036825855.1 Yoonia sp. | reverse complement strand
TGAACACGTCGATGATTTTCAGCTCGGGTTCGTCCATACCGCCATAAAGATGGTTGAGGAACATTTCCTTGGTCAGCGTCGTGCCCTTGCGCAACGACAACAGTTCCAGCATCTGGTATTCCTTGCCGGTCAGATGGACCGTGCTGCCCGCGACTTCGACAGTTTTGGCATCAAGGTTCACTGCGATCTGGCCCGTGCGGATGATGGATTGCGCATGGCCTTTCGACCGGCGGATGATCGCATGGATGCGCGCGACCAGTTCTTCGCGGTGGAACGGCTTGGTCAGATAGTCATCGGCGCCAAAGCCGAAACTTTTCAATTTGCTTTCGGTGCCGTCATCCCCCGTCAGCACCAGAATGGGTGTATCGATCCGGCTCAGCCGCAGTTGGCGCAGCACCTCGTGCCCGTTCATGTCCGGCAGGTTGAGATCCAGCAGGATGAGGTCGTAATCATAAAGTTTTGCAAGATCGATCCCTTCCTCACCCAGGTCTGTGGTATAGACGTTCAGGTTTGCATGGGTCAGCATCAGTTCGATGCTTTTGGCCGTTGTCGGGTCATCTTCAACCAGCAGGACGCGCATAGGGATTCTCCACTCTCACTTGTGCGGTTCACCATACGCGAAAAAAGGTTAACCACACGTTACCCGCCAAGAACAATCTAAGAATGCGCGTTAAGGTTGTCTATACCTTTGCAAGGCTGTGGCTTTCAGCGCGGCTTCGCCATGGGCGGACACGGCGGTTTCCCAGGCGGCCATTTCTTCCTCGGACAGGGTATAGGTATCCATCGCTTCTGTCCGCGAAATCAGCCCATAAGTCACCGCGCGCACCACGGCCGCCTTGCGCGACGCGACCCAGCGGCTGGTCGACTTGTCGGGCAGGTCAGCCCGCGTCATGACCGACCCGTCCGGCAATGTGACGGCACGCGGGCCTTCGATCTTTCGTAAATACATCTGGCACCCCTTTCCGGAAACTCCCGCAGGTGTTATGCGGCGCACGACTTAACGAGAGGTGTAACCGCACCTTGAGAATGCAGAGCATTTTCCTATATTTCGATCTGTTCCCGAACCAACGGACCCCGCCATGCCGCTTGAAGCCCCTGTGAACTCGCTTGGTTTTGCCAAGCCCCCCGCCGAGACGCGCGTCGTCGTCGCGATGTCGGGTGGTGTCGATTCATCCGTCGTGGCCGCCAAACTGGCCGAAGAAGGTTACGACGTGGTTGGCGTGACCTTGCAGCTTTACGACCATGGCGCGGCCTTGGCGAAAAAAGGGGCCTGCTGCGCGGGACGCGACATCCACGATGCCCGCCGCGTGGCCGAAGAGATGGGTTTCCCGCATTACGTGCTGGATTACGAAAACACCTTCCGCGAGGCGGTGATGGACGAATTCGCCGACAGTTATCTGGGCGGTGCGACGCCCGTGCCCTGCATCCGCTGCAACGAACGTGTCAAATTCAAGGACCTGCTGCTGACCGCAAAGGATCTCGATGCCGATTGCATGGCGACCGGCCATTACATCCAGCGCAAGATGGGTGTGGCGGGGGCTGAATTGCACAGCGCTGCGGACGCGTCCAAAGATCAAAGCTATTTCCTGTTCTCGACCACGCAGGACCAGCTTGATTACCTGCGCTTTCCGCTGGGCCATCACAAAAGCAAGGACGAAACCCGCGCGCTGGCTGCCAAATACGGGCTGAGCGTGGCTGACAAACCCGACAGTCAGGACATCTGCTTTGTCCCCAACGGCGATTATGCCGCCGTGATCGAAAAACTGCGCCCCGGTGCCGCCAGCCCCGGCGAGATTGTCGATATCAACGGCCAGGTGCTGGGCCAGCATCACGGCGTGATCCATTACACCGTGGGTCAGCGGCGCGGGCTTGGCATCGGCGGTCTGGCCGATCCGCTGTATGTGGTGCGGCTCGATGTGGACAAAAAGCAGGTCATCGTCGGGCCCAAGGACATGCTGGCCACCCGCCGCGTGCCGTTGCGCGAAATCAACTGGATCGGCGGCGGCCGCCTGACCGATGTGGCCGAACGGCAGATCGCGGTGCGCGTCCGCTCCACCCGCCCCCCGACCGAGGCGATCCTGCGCCCGATCAGCGACACCGAGGCCGAGGTCGAATTGCTGGCCGCCGAACAAGGCGTGTCACCGGGGCAGGCCTGCGTGTTCTACGACACCGACAGCACCCGCGTGCTGGGCGGTGGCTGGATCTGGCGCGGGGCCTGACCCCCCGCCCCACATCTTCTTTTTTCCAAAAATACTCCGGGGTGAACCCCGGATGAAATCCGGGGGAGGGGCAGCGCCCCTTTTGCGGCGCAGCCGCATCTGTCACGGCATCAGAAAACGCTGGCAGATCGGCGCGCAGGGCATTACCCAAAGGCCATGATTTACACATCCGCCTCCGACTGGCGCACTGCTGCGCAAAAACGTGTCCTGCTGTTCGCGATGTCGGGGCTGGGCAAGACCTATCTGTCCAACATGCTGCGCCAGACGGGCGACTGGTTCCACTATTCCATCGATTACCGGATCGGCACGCGCTACATGGGCGAATATATCGCCGACAATGCCAAGCGCGAGGCGATGAAAGTGCCGTTCCTGCG
>DAISXL010000255.1:0-2673 GCA_036825855.1 Yoonia sp. | reverse complement strand
AATTCCGCATCCGTGGCGTCAGCACCAATATCGCCTTTGTCGAAAACCTGCTGAAGCACCCCACCTTCCTGAACAACGAATACCACACCAAGTTCATCGACGAGACGCCGGACCTTTTCACCTTCACCAAGCGCCGCGACCGCGCGACGAAGATTTTGACCTATATCGCGGACATCACCGTGAACGGGCATCCCGAAACGGCGGGCCGTCCGCGCCCTGCCGCCGAGGTCCGCCTGCCGCGCCCGCCGGTGAAACCCACCAGCAACCTGACCCCCGGCACGCGCAATATCCTCGACACCCAAGGCCCCGAAGCCGTGGCGCAATGGATGCGCGACCAGAAACAGGTGCTGATCACCGACACGACCATGCGCGACGGGCACCAGTCCTTGCTGGCCACGCGGATGCGGTCGATCGACATGATCAACGCGGCCCCCGCCTATGCTGCGAAAATGCATGGCCTGTTCAGCGTTGAATGCTGGGGCGGTGCGACATTCGACGTGGCCTATCGGTTCTTGCAGGAATGCCCGTGGCAACGCCTGCGCGACATCCGCGCGGTCATGCCCAATATCATGACCCAGATGCTGCTGCGCGCCTCCAACGGTGTGGGCTATACCAATTACCCCGACAACGTCGTGCAAAGCTTTGTAGCCCAAGCCGCGACATCGGGCGTCGACGTGTTCCGTGTCTTCGACAGCCTGAACTGGGTCGACAACATGCGCGTCGCGATGGATGCGGTGATCGAAGCGAACAAGGTCTGCGAAGGCACGATCTGCTATACCGGCGACATGCTCGACCCCGCGCGCAGCAAATACGACCTGAAATACTACATCGGCATGGCCAAGGAACTGGAAGCCGCAGGCGCGCATGTGCTGGGGCTGAAGGACATGGCGGGGCTGCTCAAACCCGCCGCCGCCAGCGTATTGATCAAGGCGCTGAAGGAAGAAATTGGCCTGCCCGTGCATTTCCACACGCATGATACCTCGGGGGCGGCCATCGCCACGGTGCTGGCGGCCTCTGCCGCTGGCGTGGATTGCATCGATGCCGCAATGGATTCCTTCTCGGGCAACACATCGCAGCCGACATTGGGGTCCATTGTCGAGGCGTTGCGCGGCACCGAACGGGACACGGGCCTTGATATCGCGGCGATCCGCGAGATCAGCAATTATTTCGAACAGGTCCGCGCGCATTACGCGGCCTTCGAATCGGGCCTGCAGGCCCCCGCATCAGAGGTCTATCTGCACGAAATGCCCGGCGGGCAATTCACCAATCTCAAGGCGCAGGCGCGCTCGCTCGGGCTGGAAGACCGCTGGCACGAGGTGGCACAGACCTATGCCGACGTGAACCAGATGTTCGGCGATATCGTCAAGGTCACGCCCTCCTCCAAGGTGGTGGGCGACATGGCGCTGATGATGGTCAGCCAAGGCCTGACGCGCCAGCAGGTCGAGGACCCGAAGGTCGACGTGTCCTTCCCCGACAGCGTGATCGACATGATGCGCGGCAATCTGGGCCAACCACCGGGCGGCTGGCCTGCCGCCTTGCAGAAAAAGATCCTCAAAGGCGAAAAGGCGCAGACCGAACGCCCCGGCAAATCGCTGCCCCCCGTCGATCTGGCGAAAACCAAGGCCGATTTGCAGGCGAAATTCGAGGATGTCATCATCGATGACGAGGATCTGAACGGGTACCTGATGTATCCCAAGGTGTTCCTCGATTACACCGCGCGCCACGAAATCTATGGCCCCGTGCGCACCCTGCCCACGCGCACTTTCTTTTACGGGATGGAACCGGGCGAGGAAATCGCCGCCGAAATCGACCCCGGCAAGACGCTTGAAATCCGCATGCAGGCTGTCGCCGACATGAACGAGGATGGCGAGGTCAAGGTGTTCTTTGAACTCAACGGTCAACCCCGTACGATCCGCGTCATGAACAGGTTGGCTGCGGGCGACAAGGTTCAACGTCCCAAGGCGGAACTCGGCAATGCGAACCACATCGGCGCGCCGATGCCGGGGGTCGTGGCCAGCGTGGCAGCCGTCGCAGGCAAAGAGGTCAAGGCGGGCGATCTGTTGCTGACGATTGAGGCGATGAAGATGGAAACCGGCATCCATGCCGAACGCAATGCCGTCATCAAGGCCGTGCATGTGCAGGCAGGCAGCCAGATCGACGCCAAGGATCTGCTGGTCGAGCTGGAGTGATGCATGAAAAGACATTTGCGTTATTACTTGAAGCCATCTCGGCGGTGGAAACCGGTTTCAGGATCGGAGCGCGCCACGCTATATTAGCGTTCGCCCTTGGCCAGAACGAAGAAAATGCCAAATCCAGAGTTACCGATCGATTGCGTGCTAACGGCTGGCATCATCCAAATTTCAAGAAGGTCAAGGAAGCTGGTAATCCTGAACGTATGTCAGACGACATACTTCGCTCTGCAGCGATTGAAGCGCAGAAAGCAGGTTTTGGTTTTGTCGTCTATCGCGAGGAGATCAGACCGCATGCATAATCATGCCGCTCTGTTATGGCATTCGGGAAAATCTGGCGCGACCTGCAATTTTGGCCTTGCGGACCGCGCCAAGTGTTTGTAATTCACCCCTCACCAACGGATGCGGGCGTAGCTCAGGGGTAGAGCATAACCTTGCCAAGGTTAGGGTCGAGAGTTCGAATCTCTTCGCCCGCTCCAATTGG
>DAISXL010000254.1:0-2722 GCA_036825855.1 Yoonia sp. | reverse complement strand
GCAGCCCCAGCGCCAGCGCCTTGGAGGTCACGAATTTCGTCTGCGGCATCGGCCCTTCGGCGGCATCGACCAGCAGGACAACACCGTCCACCATCGACAGGATGCGTTCAACCTCGCCACCGAAATCGGCGTGGCCGGGGGTGTCGACGATGTTGATCCGCGTGCCTTTCCATTCGACGGACGTACATTTCGCCAGAATGGTGATGCCGCGTTCGCGTTCGATGTCGTTGCTGTCCATCGCGCGTTCGGTCGTCGCCTCGTTCTCGCGATAGACGCCGGATTGTTTCAGAAGTTCGTCGACAAGCGTTGTCTTGCCGTGGTCAACGTGCGCGATGATCGCGATATTGCGGATATCCATGGGTCAGCCTTATGGGAAATTTAGCTGCGCGATACCGTGCAATCGCAGCAAAAGCCACCCCTTAATCGCAAGGGCGCGTCAGTGGGGCGCTGTCTTGGAGAAAAGATGGATCACAAGGATGCCGCACAGGATCATTCCGATCCCGATCAGCGCCGGCAGATCGAGCCTTTGGCCAAACACCAGATAGCCGATGGCCGCGATCATGACGATCCCCAGCCCTGACCACATCGCATAGACGACACCGACCGGCATCACCCGCAGCGTCTGCGCCAGCAGGTAGAATGACACGCCGTAGGCAATCACCACGATCACCGACGGCCAGAGCCGCGTGAACTGCTGGCTGGCCTGCAAGGCCGTGGTGCCGATGGTTTCGGCAATGATCGCGAAGATCAGGATGATGTAATGGATTGGCATGGCCTCGCGTTTAGCGCGGGATCGTGGTGGTGTCATCACCATTCGACAGTGGCCCGGCCTTGCCTGCACCCAGGGTATCGCGGATCGACACGTCCGATCATCCCGCAATGAATGCCCAGAAACAGGCACAAGCGGCGGTTTTAGGCGGCGCGATCCGTTCAATACAGCATCTGCCGCCAAGGTTTCGCCGACTGTCTATGCCTCGCGACCTAATTGACGTAACGTAAGGCATTAATCCGGCAGTTTTCATCAACGACGTTTTTCCATGCAAAAAATCCAAATTGTTCCGATCTCTTTGCTGGCCGTCGTCGCCCTGTCGGCCTGTGGCGGAGGATCGTCCGGCGGTGGCACGCTTGCCTTGCTCAATATCGGCACGACCAGCACCACGGTATCGCCGAATGGCCTGCCGTTTGCCGAAACCGGTGTCACCCCGAATCTGAACGCGTCCCAGTTTCCGGACGATGAATTTGGCGCAGATGGCAACGTGGTGATGGCCATCCGGTCAGGTGACGGTGGTGCCGAACCGATGCGTGTCGATCTTGCGATTGTGCCGCATATCGCGTCGGGCGGGGTGCCGAACCAGTTGGGGGACGAGCGTTTGACGCTGCAAATCGACGGCCGCGCGCTGCAATTTCTCAGATCAGGCTCCATCGCGTCCAGCCCATATACCGCGACATCGGGCGACGAAACGTTCGAGCTGTCGGTCAATACCCTCGCGCGGTCGTCGACAACGCGGCGGATCACGCTGCTTGACGGTCCTGACCGGGTGCCTGTCGGCATCTACACCTTCGGGTTCCAGACGAATCCATCGGCTTTGCCCACCGTGTCGGCGCCACAGGGGCGCACGGATTATGTTGGCACGTTCAGAGGTTTCGCCATCGATTCAGACATGCCCGACAGGGTCGGGTCCGTCGATGGACAACTCACGCTCAGCGTCGTGTTCGAGACAGGCGAGGTGTCCGGCCTCGGAAACGGCCATTTGAACGGGCGCACGATCGCGTTCGCATGGACGCAACCGAGATTGTCGGCAACGGCTTCAGCGGGGCGCTGACCTTTGCCTGCCCGCTGGGTGGCTGTCGTTCCAGATCCCAGATCGGGGGCGCGTTCTTCGGGGCAGATGCGACTGAAATCAGCGGCTTGATCCTGATCGACGAGACGGTAACGCGGCCTGTCGATCTGGAGACAATTCAGACGGTCGTGACAACGGGGGCTGCGGGATATTCCGCCGAATACTTCGACTGAGCCTGCAGACAGTCGCGTGACGCATGTGCGGCGCAGCCCTGTGCTCGCCGCGCACGTGCCGTTGCGTCAGCCATTAAGTCCTTTTCATTATCGCCGGATATTGGCACGAAATATGTCACAATCTTTGCGTGTGTCGGTATGTCGCAGTAATTGTCTTGGGCATATCGCGGAATACCGCCTAGCCTGTTAAGACTTTCTTAACTTTAACGGAGCACGAACGCCCAGATTTTATCTTGTTCCGTCTTTCATGTTGGCCGCCGCAATTGTGGCTGGCTGTTCTTCCGATTATTCCACGGCCACGCCCGGCGGCGATATCGTTGTTCAGCTGAACTTTGGCACGACCAGTGACACAGCGTCCTCCAATGGTCAGCCTTTCGCGGATACCATTGTTGACGAGAACGGTCAGCCTTTGCCCGGTGCTGGCTTTGACGATGCTGGCCAGGTGCTTTTGGTCACGCGTGCGACTGATGGCACCACCGGAGAGATCGTTATCAACCTGTCCAATGCGGACTACAGCATCGACCGCGGGGAAAACACCGAAGGTGGCGCTGACGGATCGCTTAGCCTGGACGTCAACGGGGAAACGCTTGTGTTTACCGCGACACCGGGTGCGTTCTTTCCCTTGCTTGCAACGGGTGGTGACGGGACGCAATACACGCTTGCCCCGAATACAAGCGGCGTGTTTTCGTCGACCAACCTGATCTCGAT
>DAISXL010000253.1:0-2785 GCA_036825855.1 Yoonia sp. | reverse complement strand
ACGGCCTTGGTGCGCATCAGGCCCAGATCGGTGCCGCAATGCGGTTCCGTCAGGTTCATCGTGCCGGTCCATTCGCAGGTCGTCAGCTTGGGCAGGTATTTCTGCTTTTGCTCCTCGGACCCGTGCGCATAGATCGCGGAATAGGCACCATGCGTCAGGCCCTGATACATGTTGAAGGCCATGTTGGCGGACACAAAAGGTTCCTGTGCGGCGGTGTGCATGACGTAAGGAAGGCCCTGACCGCCGTATGCGGGGTCGCAATCCATCGCGGTCCAGCCGCCGTCTTTCATCTGTTCGAACGCATCCTTGAACCCGGTCGGCGTGCGCACGACGCCATTTTCCAGCACGCAGCCTTCGCGGTCGCCCACGGCGTTCAGCGGGTGCAACACGGCGGTTGCGACCTTGCCGGCCTCTTCGACCACGGCGCCGGTGAAATCGCGGTCAAGGTCCTCGAACCCCGGAATGTCCTGTTCGCTGACTTTCAGCAGATCATGCAGGACGAACTGGATGTCTTTGACGGGTGCGTTGTAGATCGGCATGTGGTCTCTCTCCCAAGGATCGTGTCGTGGATGGTGCCGCCTCAGGCGGCGGCGGATTTCTTCTTGGCAAGGGTGGCGAGCTTTTCGGCACCCCATGCCATCTGGGCCTTCAATTCGCCGATCGCTTCATCAAGCTCGGCCTTCTGGGCTTCCATGTCGGCCAGATGGCGTTCGGCCAGTTCATAGGTCTTGGACAGCTGGGTCTCTTGCCCGTCGTCCATGTGATAGAGGTCCAGCAGCTGCCGGATTTCCTCGAGCGAGAAGCCAAAGCGCTTGCCGCGCAGGATCAGCTTCAGCCGGGCGCGGTCGCGCTTGGTGAACAGGCGCTTTTGGCCCTGCCGGATCGGGAACAGCAGTTCCTTGGCCTCATAGAAACGCAACGTGCGCGGCGTGACATCGAATGCCTCGCACATATCGCGGATGTTCATTGTATCGGTCGTCATGGCTTTTCCTCTTGCGGATGGCGGTTGCCACGCAATTGCGGATCACGATGCCAGCTTACAAGCAAAGGTGACGTTAACGTAAACGGAACGTGGCGTCACAAAATGGGTGACGAAAGGTCAGCAAATTTCAGGGGAATTTGGTGTAATTTTCTAACGCGCCGGACCGGTGTCGCGCACCGGTCTCAGGCCAGCGTTTTGGCGGTATCGTCGCGCAGCCGTTGCAGTTCGGCCATGGTTTCGTCCAGTTGAAGACGTTGCTGGCGCAGTTCTTCCATCTGGCGGTCGGCAAGCGCCACCCATTCGCGCATCTGCGCATGGGTGCCTTCTTTTTCGTAGATCAACAGCCATTGCCGGATGTCTTCCAGCGCGAATCCGAACCGCCGCCCGCGCAGGATCAGCGTCATCCGCGCCAGTTCACGCGGGCCATAGAACCGCGACCGGCCTTCTTTCTCGGGCGTGAGAAGCTCGATATATTCGTAATACCGCAACGTCCGCGGAGTGACGTCGTATTTCGCACACATCTCTTTGAACGACAGGCGCTTTTCGGTCATCGGTCTCTCCTCCTCGTCAAACTATCGCCAACCAACTGACGGAGCAACATATGGATCAATCACGTTTGCAATGACAATCGGGTAACGCTACTGCGAAAGGTGAGTTCCCCTTTGCAGGAGTCGTCATGTCCGAAGATCAGGCCCGCCGTCGCGACAAGATCGCCGCGCAGTTCATCGCGGCGATCCCGCATGCGCAGGCGCTGGGCATGACCCTGACCGAGGTCGGCGACGGGCGCGCGACCATCACGATGGATTACGACGCGCGTTTCATCGGCGACCCCGAGACAGGTGTCATCCATGGCGGCGCGGTGTCCGCGCTGATGGATACCTGCGCGGGTGCGGCGGTGATGGCGCATCCGGCGGCGGCGCTGTCCACGGCGACGCTGGATCTGCGGATCGACTATATGCGCCCTGCCACCCCCGGCGACCGGATCACCGCGACGGCCGAATGTTATCACGTCACGCGGTCGGTCGCCTTTGTGCGCGCCACGGCGGTCGATAGCGACGCGGACCGGCCTGTCGCCTCGGCCACCGGGGCCTTTACCATCGAAAGGCCAAAGGCATGACCACGCGTCCCGAACCCGTGCAGGTGATCAAGCAACGCCGCGATGCGATGCTGCAAAAACTGGTGGCGCGGGTGCCCTATATGCAATTCCTCGGCATCCAGATCGACCGGCGCGGCGACGAGCTGACCGCGATCCTGCCCTATGCAGACCGGCTGATCGGCAACCCGATGCTGCCTGCGCTGCATGGCGGTGCGACGGCGGCTTTTCTTGAAGTGACCGCCATCATGGAACTGACCTGGGCGATGATCTGGGAAGACATGGAAGCCGGGCGCATCACCGATGACGCCCCCGCAATCGCCCTACCCAAGACCATCGACTTTACCGTCGATTACCTGCGCAGCGGTTTGCCGCGCGATGCCTATGCCCGCGCTAAGGTCAACCGGTCGGGCCGTCGCTATGCGTCCGTGCATGTCGAGACATGGCAGGACAACCGCGCACGGCTGTTCGCGCAGGCGACCGGGCATTTCCTGATGCCGCCGCGCGATGGCTGACACGCTGACGCACCGGCGCGTGCTGCGGATCGCGCTGCCGATCGTGCTGGCCAATGCGACGGTGCCGCTTTTGGGCTTGGTCGATACCGGCGTCGTCGGCCAACTGGGGCAGGCTGCGCCCATCGGTGCGGTCGGCCTTGGCGCGGTGATCCTGTCGGCGGTCTACTGGATCTTCGGCTTTCTGCGGATGGGCAC
>DAISXL010000252.1:0-2805 GCA_036825855.1 Yoonia sp. | reverse complement strand
TCGCCGACGATGGTGTAGCTCTGGCCGGGGATCACGTTTTCCAGCGTCACCTCGCCTTTGAACGTGGCCGAGACGGGGCCGACCTTTTGCTTGACGGTCGCAGCAAAGCCCTCCTCGGGCGATCCGGTCAGCTCCTCGCAGCCCGGAATGCAGGCGCGGAGCGTGTCGGGGTTGTTCAGATGTGCCCAGACCGTATCAATGTCCGCCGCAATCACGCGGCTGCCCGATAATTCCATGATTGTCCTCCCGTTTGGGCCGATCTTCGGGGGGCGGCACATATTTTGCAATCCCCATCTTTCGCATCGTTCGAGCCCAAATATCCCCCGCGGAGCGTTTGCGGCTTTGCCGCAAAAAGGGGCGCTGCCCCTCGCACCGGACGCTGTCCGGCGCTCACCCGCGAGTATTTTCGGAAAAAAGAAGTCGTGGTCAGTCCAGCTGATAGGGCAACAGCCCGCGGGTGTTGGGATCGACGCGCAGATGCCGCTCCAACGGCGGGACCGAGCGTTGGTGGCAGTTGCGCCGCTCGCAGATCCGGCAGGAAATCCCGATCGGCGCATAGGCGTCGGGGGCGGCGATATCCATATGGTCGGCATAGACAATGGCGTCTGCGTGCCGCACCTCGCAGCCCAGTCCGATGGCATAGCGGCGGGTGGGCGCGTGATAGGACCCGCCCGATTTGCTGACATCGCGGGCCAGACAGAAATAGCGCGCACCATCGGGGGTTTCGGCCAGTTGCCGCAGGAATTGCCCGGGCAGCTCAAACGCCTGATGCACGTTCCAGAGCGGGCAGGCGCCTCCGAAGCGGGCGAATTGCAACGTTGTGGCTGAATGCCGTTTGGTGATCGTGCCCGCCTGATCGACGCGGACAAAGAAGAACGGGATGCCTTTGGCGCCGGGGCGTTGCAGGGTCGAGAGCCGGTGCGCCACCTGTTCCAGTGATGCGCCGAACCGTGCCGCGAGCAGTTCCAGATCGTGCCGTGTGTCTTGGGCGGCCTGCAGGAAGGCGTGATAGGGCATCAGCGCCGCCCCTGCGAAGTAGTTCGCAAGGCCGACCTTGGCGATGCTGCGTGCCTCCTCGGACTGGAACCGCGCGAGGTCGAGCGTGGCGTCGAGCAAGGGGGCTTGTGTGATCAAGGCCAGTTGCAAGAGAAGCTGAAAGGTCTGCGTCGCGGAATGTGCTGAAGCCGACAGCGTCAGCGTGTTGGTCGCGGGATCGAAGGCGCGCAGCGTATCGCTCGCGGCATAGCGCACGCCGATCCCTGCCGCGCCCAGCACGCGGGTCGCGGCCTGCGCGATCGTCTCGTCCGGCTTGCACTGGCCCGCCATCCGCTCAGCGCTGCGGTCGACCGCGTCGATGTAATTGTCGCAATAATGGAAGAAATCGCGCACTTCTTCCCACGGGCTGGGGCGCAGGCGGGCGTCTTCGCGGCCGAGAGCCTCGTCCAGCGAGGCCAGCCGTTCGTGTGTCTGCCGGTACCCGCGATGCAGGTCCAGAAAGGCGCGGGCGAGGGCAGGCGCATTGGCGGCCACCAGCCGCAGATCGGCCAAGGCGGGGGCGCTGCCGGTGAATACCGGATCGGCCAAGGCCTCGCGCAGGTCACCGACAAGGCGTGCCTCGTCGCCCGATTGCAGTTCGGTCACATCGAACCCGAATTCCTGCGCCAGCCCCAGCACCACCGCCGTCGACACGGGGCGGTTGTTGTTTTCCATCTGGTTGAGATAGGGCAGCGACACGCCGAGTTTATCGGCAAAAGCCTTTTGCGTCATCGCCAGCCGTCCGCGCAATTCGCGCAGCTTGGCCCCCGCATAGAGTTTCTGGATCGCCATCACGGACCTTTGCAACTTTGCGGGCCATGATTAGCCGCTGCAAAGCGCGCGTCAAGCGATCCGCTTTTCCCGCCAGACCACAAAAACGACCGACAGGAAGGCCAGCACCGATGTGCCCAGCATGATCAGCTGCAAGGGCAGGGTGCCCGATTCGACCGTCAGGATACTGCCTGCGAATTGCGACAGGGCCGCGCCGCCACCGATCATGATCGCCCCGCCGAGCCCACTGGCCGTGCCGGCCAGATGCGGGCGCACCGAGATCGAGCCTGCCATGACATTGGGCAGGGTCAGCCCGTTGCCCAGACCAAGGAAGGTGCAAAAGCCGAAGAACACCAGCGGATGGATGACCCCCGCCAATGTCAGCAGGACCGAGGTGCCCAGACCCACAATCGTGATGCCGGTGCCGATCAGCGCCATCTTGTTGATCCCCAGCCGGACCGAAAACCGCCCCGACAGGAAATTGCCCATCGCATAGCCGACAGCAGGCGCGCCCAAGGCCACGCCGTTCCACACGGGCGAGAGGCCGAAAATCGTCGTGCCGACAAAAGACGCGCCCCCCAGCAGTGCAAAGAATGCGCCCGATCCGAAAGCCGCACACATCACGTAGCCCCAGAACCGGGGCGAGCGGAACAATTCGGGGTAGGAGCGCACCTGCGCGCGAAAGCCCATGCCGCCTTGGGCAAGGGTCTCGCCCAGATCGTAATGGACCAGCGCCAGCGTGCCGATCCCCGCCAGCACCAGAAACACAAAGGTCGCGTGCCAGTCGAAGGCCTGTTCCAGCGCGCCGCCGATCATCGGGCCGACCATCGGCACCAGCGCCATGCCCATCGTGACATAGCCGATCATCGACGCGGCCTGCGCATCGGGGACGATGTCGCGCACGATGGCGCGGCCCAGCACCATGCAGGTCGCGACCGCCGCTTGCAGGATGCGGAAGAACAGGAAAGCCTCGACCGTGGTGGAAAACAGCGCGCCGAT
>DAISXL010000251.1:0-2873 GCA_036825855.1 Yoonia sp. | reverse complement strand
GCGGGGATCGATGAATAGGCAAGGCGCATGTATTCCGTGGGTGGCGCGTCGCCTGCGAAGAACCGCGCACCCGGCTCGATCAGTACGCCATCCTTGCGCAGCGCCAGCCCCAGCGCGGCGGTATCGGTGCCGTCAGGTGTTTTCACCCAGACCGATGACCCGCCCGACAGCCCTTGCCCGGCCACCACCAGCCCGCAGTCCTGCAAGGCCGCGTCCAGCACCTGACGGCGGTCATGATAGGCGCGGCTCATCCGGCGGATCAGCGCGTCGTAATGGCCGAGCGAGAGATAATAGCTGACCGTGCGCTGGATATGCCCCGGCGGATGGCGCAGCACGCTGGCGCGCAAGGCGCGCGCTTCGCGGATGAACGGCGCGGGGCCGACCAGATAGCCCAGCCGCAACCCCGGAAACAGCGATTTGGAGAACGACCCGACATGGATCACCCGCCCATGCGGGTCCAGCGATTTGAGCGAGGGCGAGGGCGCTTTCAGAAACGACATCTCGAATTCGTAATCATCCTCGACGATGATGAAATCCTCGGCCTCGGCCCGCGCGATCAGCGCCTTGCGCCGGTCCAGCGGCATGGTCGCGGCGGTCGGGCTCTGGTGGCTGGGGGTGGTGAAAACCACGTCGATTCCGTGGGGCAGGGCCTCGGGCGGGAGCCCGTCACGGTCCACCGGCACGATGCTCAGATGGCAGCGCGATTGCGTCAGGATATTGCGCAGCGCCGGATAGCAGGGGTCCTCGATCGCGGCCCGCCTGCGGCTGTTCAGCAGCACCTGCGCCGACAGCCAGAGCGCGTTCTGCGCACCCATCGTGATCAGGATTTCATCGGGGTTCGCCAGAATGCCGCGCCGTGGCAGTGTCTGGCGGCTGATGAAATCCACCAGTTCGGTGTCGTCGCCGTCGTAATAATCGGCCGTCAGCGCGCCGAAATCCCGCATCCCCAGCGCGCGCAAGGCGCATAGCCGCCAGTTGGCGGCATCGAACAGCGTCCGGTCCGCCTGCCCATAGATGAACGGATAGCGGTAGTTGGCCCAATCGGCGGGTTTGTCGTTGCTCAGCCCCGGGGTAAAGCGCTGGCCGATGGTGCGGGTCCAGTCCACCGTGCCGGTCTGCGCATGCGGGGCGGCAAAGGCGGGCGGTTCGTGCGCATTGTTGGACACGTAATACCCCGACCGCCCGCGCGCGGTCAGGTAATCGTCGGCCACCAGTTCGGTATAGGCTAGCGTCACGGTGATCCGGCTGACGCCCAGATGCTGCGCCAGCCTGCGCGAGGATGGGAGCCGTTCACCCGGGCGGAACCGGCCCGCAAGGATGCCTTGCGCGACCATCTGCTGGATGCGCGCCTGCAGGGTGCCGACGCCGCCCGCATCAAGAAAGAAGGTATCAATGGAAATCGACATGCACTGGCCCTAGGATGCGTCCAGACTGGACTTATCCCGGGGCCAGTGCAAGCGGGTGTTCTAGCCCAGAACGCGGGTGATCGCCTGATCGACGGCGTCGGTGATCTGGTTCAGATCATCCTTGGTCGCGATCAGCGAAGGCGCGAACAGCAGCGTGTTGTTGAACCCTGGCAGCGACCGGTTCGTGGCCCCAATGATGATGCCCTGCGCCATGCAGTCGGCCACGATGGCCTGCACCTTCTTTTCGTCCAGCGGTTCCTTGGTGTCGCGGTCGACGACCAGTTCGGCCCCCTGGAACAGGCCCATGCCGCGCACATCGCCGATCCATTTATGCTTGTCCATCAGGGCGTGCAGGTTGCCCGACAGATGCGCGCCCATGGCGGTCGAATTGCCGAGCAGGTCCTCTTCCTCGATGATGCGCATGTTCTCGATCGCGGCGGCTGGCCCCGCCGTGCAGCCACCGAAGGTGGAAATATCGCGGAAATAGGACAGTTTGTCGGTGTCGTCCTTGAACATCTCGAACACGGCATTTGTGGTGACGCAGCACGAGATCGCGGCATAGCCGGATGCCACGCCCTTGGCCATCGTCACGATATCGGGCTGCACGCCGAATTGCTGGTAGCCGAACCAGGCACCTGTCCGGCCCAGACCGCAGACGACCTCGTCGATATGCAGCAGGATGTCGTATTTGCGGCAAAGTTCCTGCACGCGTTCCCAATAGCCTTTGGGTGGCACGATGATCCCGCCGCCTGCGGTGATCGGTTCAAGACACAGCGCGCCGATCGTGTCGGCCCCTTCGGCAAGGATCACATCCTCGATCGCCTTTGCGGCGTTCGCTGCGTATTCCTCGCCCAAAGTCCCGTCCTGAGAGCGGTATTCAAGGCAATGCGGCACGCGCACGAACCCCGGCACAAAGGGGCCGTATTGCGCGTTGCGTTCGTCCTGTCCGCCTGCCGACAGGTTGGCGATGGTCGTGCCGTGATAATCGCGTTCGCGGTAGAGGATCTTGGATTTCTTGCCGCCGTAATGTTTGTGGCTGATCTGGCGGACCATCTTGAACGCCTTTTCATTCGCCTCGGACCCCGAGTTGGCATAGTAGACGCGGTCCAGCCCCGGCATCTTTGCGATCAGCATTTCGGCGAATTGCGCGCCCGGAATGGTGCCAAGCGCGCCGCCAAAGAAACACATCTTGGTCACGGCATCGGAAATCGCCTTGCCCATGCGTTCGCGGCCATAGCCGATGTTGACGGTCCAGACGCCACCCGACACACCGTCGATATGTTCCTTGCCCTTGATGTCCCAGACCCGCAGCCCGCGCCCTTCGACGATGATGCGCGGGTCGATGGTTTCATAGACCTTGTGCTGGCTGATATGGTGCCAGACATGGGCGCGGTCGGCTTCGATCACATGGCCGGGGTCATTGGCGAAATTCAGGGTATCCATATCAGGGTGGCTCCGTAGCAAAGG
>DAISXL010000250.1:0-2904 GCA_036825855.1 Yoonia sp. | reverse complement strand
CAGCTGACCTATTTCAGCGCGCATGAAAAGGACAACGACCGCCGCTGCGATCTTGAGGCGGGGATGGCGAAACTGCTAGGCGCGCGCGTGGCTTGGGCCTGTGCCGATAATGCGCTGCAAATCCACGGCGGCAATGGCTTTGCGCTGGAATACAAGATCAGCCGCATCCTCTGCGATGCCCGCATCCTGAACATCTTTGAAGGGGCGGCGGAAATTCAGGCACAGGTGATCGCGCGGCGCTTGCTGGGATAGCTTGCCGGATGGGTTTGCCCTTGGTAATGACCCGCCGAAACAAAGGAACCCGCCATGTCCAAGATCGTCCTGCTGACGGGTGCCTCCGGCTATATCGCCAAACATGTCGCTTTGCAGTTGTTGCAAGCGGGTTACCATGTGCGCGGCACGCTGCGCGACCCCGCGCGGGGGGATGCCATCCGCGCTGCCCTTGCGCCGCATGTGTCCGACCTTGATGCAAAGCTGGATTTCGCGCCGGTCGACCTGACCCGCGATGACGGCTGGGCAGAGGCTTTGGCGGGTGTCGATGTGCTGGTCCATACGGCCTCGCCTTTTCCGATCACCCAGCCCGACAACCCTGAAGAGCTGATCCGCCCTGCTGTCGATGGCACCCTGCGCGCCTTGCGTGCCGCAAAAGCGGCGGGTGTTACGCGCGTGGTGCTGACATCTTCGACCGCGGCGATCAGCGGATCACCCCTGCCACAGGGAGAGGTCGCCTATAACGAGACCAACTGGACCAACCCCACCGACCCCAGCATCACCGCCTATACCAAATCCAAGACACTGGCTGAAAAGGCGGCATGGGATTTTGTCACGCAGAACGCACCCGACATACGGCTGACGGTCATCAACCCCGGTTTTGTGGTCGGCGCGCCGCTGGATGCACGCTATGGCAGTTCGGTCGGCGTGATCGCGCGGATGCTGCGCCGCAAGGACCCGATGCTGCCGAATTTCGGCTTTGCCGCTGTCGATGTGCAGGATGTGGCGGAATTGCATGTGGCCGTGATCGACCGACCCGAAACCTATGGCCAGCGGATCATGGCGGTGGACCGTTTTGTCTGGTTCACGGATATGGCGCAGGCGATCAAATCCGCCTATCCCGCGCGCAGGGTTGTGACACGGGTTGCGCCGGATTTCGTGGTGCGTTTTCTCGCCCGCTTCGACCCCGCGATCCGCACGATCGTCCCGTCGCTGGGGCGACAAGACAGATACGACAACGCCCGCGCGATGGCGACCTTGGGGCGGGGGATGCGGCAGGTCAACAAATCGGTCGTGGCGACGGCCGCCTATCTGATCGACAACAAGCTCGCCTAGCCGTCCTGCCGCAGGATCGCGTCAATCAACCGCGCGCGGGCGGCGGGCATCGGGCGGTCGCCCAAGCCTTTGATCAGGCGGTTTTCGATGAAAAACCCCGTCGTGCCCAGTGCCTTGGCGATTTCCGCGCCCGATGCATCGCCTTTGCCCGCCAGCACAGGCGGCAGCGGCAGCAACCTGTCAGCCCAGACACCCGCCGCATCGCGGCTGACGGCGCGGCCGGATTTCGGCGACACGAAGGCCAGATCCTCGTTCACGCCGCTGGCCGCACAGGCGGTCAGGTCCATGCCAAACCCCATTTCCTCCAGCAGCGCCTGTTCCCAGCGCAGATAGGCCAAAGGCCAGACATCGGGCTGGCCCAAGAGGTCAAGCAGCCCCGTGGTGCGGTGATAGAGCGGTGGATGCGCCTCGCGTTCGGGCAGGACCATGACCAGCAAGGCGCAGACGGCGTTCAAACCCGCCAGCGACAGGCGGTCCCCCATGGCTGCGGCATTGCGCGACCGGACGGGTTCGACCGTGAACGACCCCAGATGATCGTCCAGCCGCGCGGACCATGTGACCGTCAGCTGCGTCCCCGGTTGCAGCAAAGGCGCGACCTTGCGGCTGGTGCCGCCGCGCACGACGCCCGCGTGGCGGCCATGCGCGGCGGTGAACACCTCGATAATGACCGAGGTTTCGCCAAACGGGCGCACCGCCAGCAAGGCGGCATCGTCACGCCAGGAAATCACGGGGCGGCATCAGCAAACATGGGGGAATATCAGCCCCTGACGGCACAAGATGCAAGCGCGCAAAACGTAAGAGGCAAAGCGATCGGGGAAATCGCCTTGCCTCTGCGTGATGTGACCGGCTTGAACGGGTGATCACCTTGCCAGATCGTTGGCGGGACACCGCAGACCTTGCACTGGAGATAGGGTCGAAAAGTTAACAATTTCCAAACGCGCACCGAAGTTCATGCCAGCCCGTCCTGATCCAGCAGATGCCGCCCGTTCCTATCCTCGACCTCGATCACCCACAGGTCGGGGTCGAAACCGCGCTGGCGCTGGATCGACTGGTCGACATCACGCTCGGCTCCCTCCGCCAGAACGACCCATGTGCGGTCGCCCGTCATCAGGTCGAAACTGCGCTGATAACAACAGGCGTGCCCATCCAGCGTGTTGAGCTTGACCATCACCGCCCCCGCCGTCGCATCGCCGCGCGCGATGACAAAGGCAGGGATCGCCGCCAGACGCAGCCTTGTCAGATAGGCCGACACCCAGATGTCGGCGGTCAGTTTCATGCGTTGCCGTCTTTGAAATCCAGACCCATTTCGGAATAGCGTTCCTTTTCTTCCAGCCAGTTCGGGCGCACCTTCACTTGCAGGAACAGATGCACGGGGCGGCCCAGAAATTCCATGATCTCGGCGCGGGCGGCTTGGCTGACGGCTTTGATCGTCTCGCCGCCTTTGCCTAGCACGATCCCCTTGTGGCCGTCGCGCGCGACGTAGATCAGTTGGTCGATGCGTGCGGAGCCATCGGGGCGTTCTTCCCAATTCTCGGTCTCCACGGTCAGTTCATAGGGCAGTTCCTGATGCAGCCGCAG
>DAISXL010000249.1:0-2927 GCA_036825855.1 Yoonia sp. | reverse complement strand
CGTGGCCATGACCTTTCCCCCGATGAATGTCCGTTGCAGGGCATTTGCACCGCGCAGCGCGCAGGGCAAGTCGGCTTGCTAACATAGCGTTTCAAAAAGGCAAAGGTTCCGCCCCCTGTCAGGGTGACAGCGGCGGCGGCGGTGCGCGCCTTTTGCCCGACAGCGCATTGCCGGCAAGGGCCGCCAGCAGGATCGCCCCGCCGACCAGCGTCGTGGCGCCCGCTGCCTCGCCCAGGACCAGCCAGACCCAGACAGGGCCAAGCAGCACCTCGGCCAAGGACAACAGGGCCAGTTCGGCGGCAGGCAGAGTTCTGGATCCGAGCGTGTAAAGGATCAGCCCCGCGCCGACCTGAAACACGCCCATCCCCATCGCGATCCCGCCATCGCGCGGCGACAGGACCAGCGGCAGACCAAAGACCAGACAGATCGCCAGCGTCACCACGATCCCGAACAGACCCGACAGAAAGACCGCGGGCAGCATTTCCGCGGCCTTGCCCCAGCGCAGCGCGACGGTGAAAACCGCAAAACCCAAGGCCGACCCCAAGGCCGCCAGTGATCCGTGCAGCGTCACACCGCCCGACTGGTCCCCGACCATCACCGCGATCCCCGCCAGCGCGACACCGATCGCGATCCATGTGGCGCGGCGCACGGCCTCGCCCAGCACGACCCGCCCCAGCACGGCGGCGATGAAGGGTGATGTCGCAAATAGCAGCATCGCATTGGCGACCGATGTGGCCTGAATGGCATAGATGCCCCCCGCATAGGCCGCGACCAGCGCCAGCCCGCCGACAATGCCGGCCCGCCCGCAAGCTCTGACCTGCGCCAGAACACCCTGACCGCCGCGCAGCCGGATCACGAAATAAAGAAACAGCGACAGGCTGACCGAGCGATAAAGCAGGATCTGCCAGACCACCGCATCCTCGATCAGCCGCACCCCAAGGCCCACCGTTGACCACAGCACGCCCGCCGCAAAGACAAGCGCCACGCCCTGCCGATAGGCTGGCGTCGCGCGTGCAGATGGCATGGCGGCTGTCACAGAGGGCGTCCTTTTGGCGGATCGTCCGTCAAGCCTATCCGCAGGCGGCGCCTGTGTGATATCCCGTTTGCGACCTTCCGCAGGCGCTGTCATCCGCCGCAGGTCTGGCCAAACCGCCGATCAGGGCTAAGTCCTTGGCCAAGGCTGTGCATCGACGGCACCGCGCACATAAGGATCCGCATGGCGCAACCGCTCGCCAGACCATCGCCGCCTGCCGACAGGCGCCGCGCCCCCGACCGGCCCAAGGCCGGATCGGACGGCTTTGCGGGTCTGCCGCGCGCGCCGATGGCCTTTCCGGTGCAGGACCTCACGACAGCCGGACCACGCAACAGGCCAAGCCTGCTCTGGCGGCTGTGGGATGTGATCGCCCAGCGCGTCAGGCTGTAGATGGCAGTGGCGCGAGGACCGTCGCCGACTTTGGCCCGTTTCGTGGTGCTCGCGGGTTGCGCGATTGCGGCCGCGACAGCCAGCGGCGTGTTTCTGGTCTTTGGCACGATCGGCGGAATCACCGTCCTTGATCTTCTGCGGGCGCTTCTGGTGCTGGTCGCGACCTTCTGGCTGGCATGGGGGGCTGCGCTTGCCATTGTGGGGTTGGTCGCAGCACCTCGCCCTCTGCCAGCCTTGACCGGCCCGTTGCACGCCCGCGTGATCGTGCTTGTGCCGATCTTCGCCGAAGACCCCGCCACCACCTTTTCGCGGATCGCGGCGATGGATGCGTCCTTGCGACAGGCAACCGATGGCGCAGGCTTTGACATCGCGATCCTGTCGGACACGCAGGACGACGCCCAAGCTGCGCAGGAACGGCACTGGTATCTGCGTCTGGTGCGGGAAACCCGTGGCGAAGGCCGCTTCTTCTATCGCAGGCGCGCCGACAACCAAGGGCGCAAGGCGGGCAATATCGCCGATTTCATCCGCACATCGGGCGCGGCTTATGATTACGCGATCATTCTGGACGCCGACAGCATCATGGAAGGGGCGACCATGCGGCAGATGGCCTTGCGGATGCAGGCCGATCCCGCGCTGGGGTTGCTCCAGACCCTGCCCGTGGTGGTGAACGCACGGTCCCGCTTTGCGCGGCTGATGCAATTCGCAGCAGGCTTTCACGGCCCCGTTTTCGCGCGCGGCCTTGCACGGCTGCAAGGGCGCACGGGGCCGTTCTGGGGGCATAACGCGATCATCCGCCTGCGTGCCTTTGCGCAAAGCTGCGGCCTGCCCGACCTGCCCGGCGCGCCGCCATTCGGTGGCCCGATCATGAGCCATGATTATGTCGAGGCCGCGCTGCTGGCGCGCGGCGGCTGGACCGGCAGGCTGGACACCGACCTTGGCGGCAGTTTCGAGGAAACCCCAGAAACCCTGATCGACCACGCCAAACGCGACCGGCGCTGGTGTCAGGGCAACCTGCAACACCTGCGCCTTGTCGCCGTGCCGGGATTGCCCGGCTGGAGCAGGTTCGTCTTTGTGCAAGGCATCTTCGCCTATCTGCTGGCCCCTGTCGGATGGGGTTCGTGCTGACCAGCATCCTGACCGAGGCGCTGGCCTCGGGCACGATCCGCCTGTCGCTCGCGGCGCTGACCCTGCCCGTCGTCTCGCGCACCAATTTCGCCATCGCCTTGGGGCTGATGGTCGGCGTACTCGAATTGCTGGTCTTGCCCAAAGCGCTGAACCTGTGTGATGCCATCCTGCGCGGGCGCGCACGCGGCTTTGGCGGGGTGGTGCGCAGCACGGCCTCTGCTGTGGCGGAATTGCTGGTGCTGTCGCTGCTGACGCCGATCCTGCTGATGTACCAGCTGCGCGCCATCGGACAAATCCTGCGCGGGCGCGATGGCGGCTGGCCTACGCAGGACCGCACCGGCGGCGCGATGACCCTGCGCGAGGCCTATCTTGCCTCGCA
>DAISXL010000248.1:0-2936 GCA_036825855.1 Yoonia sp. | reverse complement strand
TCGTCGATCTGCACGCTGCGGATGCGGCGGTACATCGTGTCGTCAAGACGGGCCGCGCCCAGCGCATCGGCGGCCAAAGCATCGGCCAGCAGATAGGTATCGCCGACCTTTGCCCAGCTTTCGTCAGGAACACCTGTGACCTCGTAAAGGCCATAGGCGATGCCGGGTCCGAAACAGATCGCGCGGTTCTGCGGGATGGTCCAGGGCGTCGTTGTCCAGATCACCACCTTGGCGGCCAGCAGCTGCGCCTCGCGCGTCATGCCTGCGGCCATGATCGCGTGGCGGGCTTCGGGCGTTTCCTCTTCATTGGCCAGTGCCGCCATGTTGTCGCGCTCGGGCGAGGCGGCAGAGACGATGGGGAACTTGACCCAGATCGCATCGGTCTGGCGGTCGTGGTATTCGACCTCGGCTTCGGCAAGGGCTGTCTTTTCCACCGGCGACCACATCACGGGCTTGGACCCTTGATAAAGCGTGCCGTTCATCAGGAATTTCTGGAATTCCTCGGCAATCACCCGTTCGGCGTGAAAGGCCATCGTCAGATAAGGGTCGTCCCAGTTGCCGGTGATACCAAGGCGCTTGAATTCCTCGCGCTGGATATCGACCCAGCCTTCGGCGAACTTGCGGCATTCCTGCCGGAAATCGACGACGTTGATGGCGTCCTTGTCCTGCCCTTTGGCGCGGTATTTTTCCTCGATCTTCCATTCGATGGGCAGGCCGTGGCAATCCCAGCCCGGCACATAGCGCGCGTCGCGGCCCATCATCTGCTGGCTGCGCACGACCATATCTTTGAGGATCTTGTTCAGCGCGTGGCCGATATGCAGGTTGCCGTTCGCATAGGGCGGGCCGTCATGCAGGGTGAAAGGCTTGCGCCCTTCGGCCTTGGCGCGCAGCTTGTCGTAAACGCCGATCTGCGCCCAGCGGGCCAGCCATTCGGGTTCGCGTTTGGGCAGGCCCGCGCGCATCGGAAATTCGGTCTGCGGCAGGTTGAGGGTGTTCTTGTAGTCGGTGGTTTCGGCGCACATGGGTCGCGTCCTTTGGACAATCGGGAATGGAAGGAAAGATGAGGCGCGGTGCGCAATCGCTTGCACCATGGTCCCGGCCGGTTCAGACGCCTAAACCGCCGGGCAAGTAATGCGTAGGATCATCATGCATGTCATGCCCGCGCTTATAGAACCCAAGTCCCGCAGGGTAAAGCCGTGTTGCACCCACACTCTTGCCAGAAACGCGCGGCTTTGCTATCCGCCTGCCCATGGCAATGATGATGACCAAAACCATGACCAAGATGACCACCGCGTCCGCGGGGGAATGTCTGGCATGGCTGCATCACAGCTGACCTAGCCGCACAAAGCCCCGCCGGACCGGACGGGGCTTTCACAGCCGGGCCCCGTCTTCCGATTTTCACGAAAGGAAGACAGATGAACGCCCATTCCCCTATCCCGCCCTTGCCCGTTGTGGCCATTATCGGCGCCACCGGCGCTGTCGGGCTTGCGCTGATCCAGACACTGGAACGGCGCGATTTTCCCGTTGGCGAGCTTCGGCTCTTTGCCTCGGCCCGCTCCGCGGGGCGCAGCTTGCGGTATCGCGGTCGCGCCGTCCCGGTGCAAGAACTGGCCGAGGACAGTTTCACAGGCGTCGATATCGCCTTTTTCTCGGCCGGTGCCGCGACATCGCGGCGCTATGCGCCTCTGGCCGTGGCGGCAGGCGCGCAGGTGATCGACAATTCCTCGGCCTTCCGCATGGATGACAGCGTGCCGTTGGTCGTGCCAGAGGCGAACCCTCGCGCCCTGCAAGGCGGGCATGGCATCATCGCCAACCCCAACTGCATCGCGGCGATCCTGACGACCGCGCTTGCGCCGCTGCACCAGCGCTGGTCGATCACGCGGCTGTCGATGGCCACCTATCAGGCTGCATCGGGCGGCGGCGCCGAGATGATGGCCGAATTGCGCGACAGCACCCGCGCCCATCTGGACGGCACGGATTTCGCGCCCAAGGTGCTGCCGCATCCCTATGCCTTCAACATCTTCAGCCACAATGCCGAGGTTGACCCCGACACCGGCTATAACGGCGAAGAGACGAAGGTCATCGCCGAAACGCGGCGTATCCTGAACCGTCCGCAGCTGCCGATCAGCGTGACCTGCATCCGCGTGCCGGTGCTGCGCGCGCATGGGATCGCGCTGACGGTCCGCTTCGATGCGCATGTCAGCATCGACAGCATCCGCCTTGCGCTGGCCGAAGCCCCCGGCGTGCGGCTGGTCGATGACCGCCACGCCAATCACTTTCCGATGCCGGTCGAGGCGTCGGGCGCGGATGACGTGCTGGTCGGGCGCATCCGCACCGATCTGGGCGATCCGTCGGGACGGTCGGTCGCGCTGTTCATCGTGGGCGACCAGTTGCTGAAAGGAGCCGCACTCAACGCGGTGCAGATCGCGGAAAGGCTGCGCGCGATGGCTGCCTAGGGTGCGTCAGCGGCAATAGGTGCCGCTGCGATACCGCGCCGTGTCGAAATGGAAATGGTCCAGATGAAACCGGTTCGCTTCGGGGCCAAGCACGGTCCCGAAAGGCCCGCAAGCCGCGCGCCACATCTGCCGCAGGATGGGGCCATGCGCCGGATGCCCCCATCCGCGCAGCACCGTGATGTCGGACCCGTCGCGCAGGCGGACCGCCGCGATGTCGATGGCGCGGCCCAGCGCATGTTCGGACAACCGCCCGCCTGCGGCATTGTTGCGGTTGCGGCAGGCATAATGCGACCCGACCCGCAGGCTGGCAATGCCGCCGCCCAGATCGCCGATGGCAGGCGTGGCGCCTTGTGTCACCCAGTCCTGCAAGGCTTCGGCCGTTTTGCAATCCATCGTCGCCTCGGGCACCAGCGTGATCCCTGCGACCGCGCGCACGCGCACCGCATCGGTGACACCGCAAGCCCCCGGCCCGTCGACCAC
>DAISXL010000247.1:0-2945 GCA_036825855.1 Yoonia sp. | reverse complement strand
CGGCCTCCAGATAGACCTCTTGCGCGACACCCACGGCAACGGCAGAGGACCCTGCGGACACAGGCGCATAAGGCACCTGATCCAGATCGAGCGCTGCCCGCTTGCGCCGTGTCGACCGGAAGATGCCATAGGCCCCGACGCTGAGCATCAACAGCGCGGTGAACAGCCAGAACCCGTTGTCCCCGATCGTATCCATCATCAGACCCACGATCAGCGGCCCCATGATCGCGCCCAGCCCGTTGATGAACAACAGCCCGCCAGAGGCCGCCGCCATATCCTCTTTTTCGAGATAGTCGTTGGTATAGGCGATCAGCAGCGCGTAGAGCGGGTTCGACGTGCCGCCGACGATGGCCCCGCTCAGGATGATCATCGCAAAATTGCCGGGGATCAGAAAGGCGATTAGCGACCCGAAACCGCCCACCATGGCGATCCAGATGATCAGCACCCTCCGGTCCATCCGGTCGGACAGCCAGCCGATCGGATATTGCAGCACCAGCGCCGCGATATAGATGGCCGAGACGAAGAACGAGATTTCCGCAACGCTCAAGCCCACGCGGCTGCCGTAGACCGCCGACATCCCGAACTGCGCGGCAAAGACGCCGCCCAGCAGGAACATGCCCGCGCAGCCCAAAGGCGAGGTCTTGATCAGCGCGCGGATCTTCATCGGCTTGGTCGCCGAAAAGGCGGGCATCGGGCGGGCGGACAGCAGGATCGGGGCAAAGGCCAAGGACACCAGCACCGACGGGATGATGAAGATCACATAGCCCGACACATCGCCCTGACTGACGATATATTGCGCAAAGACGATCCCCGCCATCTGCACGATCATGTAAAGCGACAGCGCCTTGCCGCGCGTCGCATTGCTGGACGCGTCGTTCAGCCAGCTTTCGGCGGTGATATAGACGCCGCAGAAACAGAACCCCATGATCACCCGCCCGATGGTCCAGGCGACAGGATCGACCAGCGTGGGATAAAGGATCAGCACCGCCGAGATCATCGACCCCATCGCGGCAAAGACCCGCACATGGCCGACGCGGCGGATCAGTTCAGGGGTGAACCGCGACGAAAACAGGAACCCAAGGAAATAGGCCGACATCACGAAGGACAGCGCCAGCGTGCTGAAGCCTTCCAGCTCGCCGCGCAGGCCCAAGAGCGTGCCTTGCAGGCCGTTGCCCACCATCAACAGGAACATCCCCAGAAAGAGAGCCCATGATCCTGTCAATACCTGCAACATGCTGTCCCCCCTTCAGGGTCTGGTCCAAGCCCGCCGTGTGACCTGTTCATAGCCGGATTGCAATGCAACCGGCCTGACAATCACGCGCGATCAGGGATCAAAAGCGACGCATCACCGTAGGAAAAGAACCTGTAGCGTTCCGCGATGGCATGGGCATAGATCGCCTTGACCCTGTCCATGCCCATCAGGGCCGAGACCAGCATCATCAGCGTCGATTTCGGCAGGTGGAAATTTGTCATCAGCCCGTCCGCGATCTGGAACGCAAAGCCGGGTGTGATGAAAATATCCGTGGGGCCGGTCCAGGGTTGCATCTGCCCGCCCGCTGCCGCACTTTCGATCAGCCGCAGCGCGGTGGTGCCCACGGGGATCACGCGGTTGCCTGCTGCCTTGGTGGCGTTGATCTCGACCGCGGCTTTCGCCGTCACCTCGCCCCATTCGGCATGCATCTTGTGGTCGCGCACATCGTCGACCTTGACCGGCAGAAAGGTGCCAGCCCCCACATGCAGCGTGACATAGGACATGGTCACGCCCCGCGCGGCCAGCGCCTGCAAGAGCGGGCCGTCGAAATGCAGCGATGCGGTGGGCGCGGCCACAGCACCTGCGTGTTTTGCCCAATAGGTCTGGTAGTCGTCCTTGTCTGCGGCATCCGCCGGGCGCTTGGCTTCGATGTAAGGCGGCAGCGGCATGGCCCCCACGGCATTCAGCGCCGCATCAAAATCGTCGCCCGCCAGATTGAAGGCAAGCCGCGCCTGCCCGTCCGCGCGGCTGACCACGGTTGCCGTCAGATCGGGGGAAAACACGATCTCTTCGCCGTCGCGCACCTTTTTGAGTGGCTTTACCAGCGCCGACCACTGGCCGTTTGCCTGCGGTTCCAACAGCGTCACCTCGATCCGCGCGGTGGTATCGCCCGCCTCGCCCGACCGCGCGCGGGTGCCGGTCAGGCGCGCGGGAATGACCTTGGTGTCGTTCAGCACCAGCCGGTCGCCCGGTTGCAGGATCTCGACCAGATCGGTGACGATCCGGTCCGCAATGCTGTCCCCCTGCGCCAGCAACAACCGTGCCGAGGATCGCGGCCGCGCGGGGCGCGTGGCGATCAGGGTCTCGGGCAGGTCGAAATCGAAATCGCTCAGTTTCATTGGGTCAGCTCCGGTGGCGGGCGGCGGAAAATCTCGCGGAACATGCCGGGCGTCAACGCGGACAGCGGGTTGACGCCGACACGGGGCGCATCCGACGTGCCCGCGATGGTGAAATTGAAGCCGATCAGCCCCTCGCCCTTGCGGGTCAGGAACGCGCCGATGCTGTTGACCAGATAGAACGGAGACACGACACCCTGCAAATCAAACCCCTTGCTGGCGAGCGTGTAAATCCCGTCGACCGAGATGCCAAGCCCCGGACCGACCGCACTGGCCTGCGTCACGATGACCTGCTCTGGCGTCAGGCGGAACTGGGCATCGATCTCGTCAAAGGCCAGTCCCTGCCCGTCCAGCTGTTGCAGCAGGCCCACCACGCTGATCGCGTCCAGCAGTTCGGCGATGGCCGGCGCATCGCGCACCCGCAAGGACCGCACCGCCAGCGTGCCGTCAAAGGTGCCTTCGCCCCCCGCTGGCAACAGGGTCAGATCTAACGAGCCGCCGATCGCCGTGCGAAAAAACCCCGCCGCCTGCAGGACGCTGCCCGCGTCATCGCTGCGCAGGCGCACGGCGGACCGCCC
>DAISXL010000246.1:0-2950 GCA_036825855.1 Yoonia sp. | reverse complement strand
ACGCAATCCATCCACAAGCTGCTGGCGGGGATTTCGCAGGCCAGCCATGTGCTGGTGCAGGACAGTCAGGATACGAAACTGGACCGGCACCTGTTCAACGAAGCCTATCTGATGCACACCAGTACCAGCCCGCAATACAGCATCATCGCAAGCTGCGACGTGGCGGCGGCGATGATGGAACCGCCGGGCGGTGTCGCACTGGTCGAGGAAAGCATTATGGAAGCGCTTGATTTCCGCCGTGCCATGCGCAAGGTCGATGCCGAATTCGGGGATGACGAATGGTGGTTCCAGGTCTGGGGCCCGGATGCGCTGGTCGAGGAAGGCATCGGCGATCCCAAGGACTGGGTGCTCAAGAAAACCGATGCGGATGGCGTGCAGGCCTCTGATGGCGCGGATTCGTGGCACGGGTTCGGCGATATGGCGCGCGGGTTCAACATGCTGGACCCGATCAAGACCACCATCGTCACACCCGGCCTGAACCTTGACGGCCGGTTCGAGGAGATGGGGATTCCCGCGTCCATCGTGACCAAATATCTCGTCGAAAACGGTGTCGTGGTGGAAAAGACCGGCCTTTACAGTTTCTTCATCATGTTCACGATTGGCATCACCAAGGGGCGGTGGAATTCGCTGCTGGCCGCACTCCAGCAGTTCAAGGATGATTACGGCCGCAACCAGCCTTTGTGGCGGGTCATGCCGGAATTCAGCGCCAAGCATCCGCATTACGAACAGATGGGCCTGCGCGACCTGTGCCAGCACGTCCACCAGCTTTATGCGAAATACGACATCGCGATCCTGTCGACGGAAATGTATCTGAGCGATCTGCAACCCGCGATGGCCCCGAACGACGCCTATGCGCATATCGCACGGCGCACGACGGAACGTGTGGCCATCGACGATCTGGAAGGGCGGATCACCACATCGCTGGTGACACCTTACCCGCCGGGTATCCCGCTGTTGATCCCAGGAGAGGTGTTCAACACCAAGATCGTCGAATACCTCAAGTTCAACCGTGAATTCGAACGGCTCTGCCCGGGGTTCGAGAATGACATCCACGGGCTGGTGGTCGAAACCGGCGCAGATGGCGTGAAACGCTATTACGCGGATTGCGTGGCGGGTTAAGCACCGCCACGCGCGTGATCGCCGGACCTAGTGTCCGGCGATGGCGGCGGCCAGCGCTTCCTCGAAAATCGCAAGACCTTCGTCGATGATCGCGTCCGAGGCTGTCAGTGGCACCATGATCCGCAAGGCATTGCCGTGCATCCCGCAGGACAGCAGGATCAGCCCGCGTTTCAGCGCATTTGCCACGACAGATTTGGTCAGCGCGGCATCGGGGGCATTGCTGGCCTGATCGGTCACGAATTCCACGGCCAGCATCGCGCCCAGGCCTCGCACATCGCAGATGCGGTCGGGGGCTGTACGCGCGCCGATATCGGCGAACCGCGCGCGGAAATGATCGCCAAGCGCGGTCGAGCGTGCCAGCAGGCCTTCGTCCTCGATCGCCTTGATCGCGGCCAAGGCTGCGGCGCAGGCCACGGGGTTGCCGCCATAGGTGCCGCCCAGACCGCCGGGGATCACGGCGTCCATCACCTCGGCGCGACCGATGACACCGGCGATGGGATAGCCGCCCGCCATGGATTTCGCGACGGTGATAAGGTCAGGCACGACGCCCGAATGTTCGATGGCGAACCATGTGCCGGTGCGGCCGAACCCTGCCTGAATCTCGTCCGCGATCAACAGGATACCGTGCTGGTCGCAGATGTCGCGCAGGGCGCGCATCATCTCGAACGGGACGGGGGTGTAGCCGCCTTCGCCCAAAACGGGTTCGATGATCATCGCCGCGATCCGGTCGGGCTGCGCATCGGTCAGGAACAGGTTCTGCAAGCCGGTCAGCGCATCCTGCACGGTGATCCCGTCGCGCGGGTTTGGGAACGGGGCGCGGAAAATGTCGGACGGGAAGGGACCCACGTCCTTTTTATAAGGGCTGATCTTGCCGGTCATGCCAAGCGTCAGCAGCGTGCGCCCGTGATAGCCGCCGGTGAAGGCGATCACACCTGGACGGCCCGTTGCGGCGCGCGCGATCTTGACCGCGTTTTCCACTGCTTCGGCGCCGGTCGTCACCAGCAGCGATTTTTTCGCGTGATCGCCGGGGGCCAGCGCGTTCAGCTTTTCGGCCAGGGCGACATAGGGCTCGTAAGGGACGACCTGAAAACTGGTGTGGGTGTAATGGTCTTCCTGCGCCTTGGCAGCGGCAACGACGGCCGGATGCCGGTGGCCGGTGTTCAGCACCGCGATGCCGCCCGCAAAGTCGATATACCGGCGGCCTTCGACATCCCACAACTCGGCGTTTTCGGCATGGCTGGCATAGATCGGCGCAGCAGAGGCGACGCCGCGTGCGACGGCGGCATCACGGCGCGCGATCAGGTCGGCATTGGTCTGGGCCGCGACGGGCGAGGTGTGCATGGGCTTGTTCACGGCAGTGGTCCTTTTCTGGCAGGGCTGGGCCTGCATGGCTGGGCTGATCCTAATCCGATCCGCACCATGGCTGTCAATCTATCCCAAGACCTGCGCCACGGCGTCTTTTGTCACAGTCACGATCTCGTCGGCCTGCGCGCGGGTCAGCGGGAACGGCGGGGCAAAGCCGATGATGTCGCCCTGCGGCATGGCCCGCGCGATCACGCCACGATCCAACATGGCGGCGACGACACGGGGGGCTGTCTTGTCGGCGGGGTCAAAGAACACGCGGTCGTCGCGGTCCTTGACCAGTTCGACGGCGCACCACATGCCTTCACCGCGCACATCGCCGACGTGCTTATGGTCGCCCATCGCGGCAGCCATCGTCTTGTTCAGATAGGCACCGACGCTGCCCGCATTGGCGACAAGGTTCTGGTCGTCCAGCAGCTTGAGGTTCGCGACCCCCGCCGCCGCACAGATCGGATGCGCCGAATAGGTC
>DAISXL010000245.1:0-3019 GCA_036825855.1 Yoonia sp. | reverse complement strand
TACATCGGCCTGCCGATCCAGTTTTCGGCCCTTGGCGTGCTGATCCTGTGCTGGCTGGCCATCGGGCTGGGGCGCTCGTCCCAAGGACATGCGGGCACGCTGATCCACCTGGGCGTGATGGTCGCCGCTGCCGTCATCGTCGGCGGGTTGATCGCAGTGCTGGGCGAGTTGGGGCGCGATGGCGCGCTGATGTGTATCGCGGCGATCATGACCACCTTGTTTGTCGTGGCGATCCTCAACGATGCCCGCGCCTTGCGGCAAGAGGACCAGAGCCTCGGTCTGCTCCGGTATCTTGCCAGCGCGAAAACCGATGACCCGATGGAATTCCTGCGCGATCTGCAAAGCCATCCGCTGGTCGAAGGCGCAGTTGTGGTGAACGAGGCGAGCCTGTCGGGCCTCCAGGACGATGTGCTGGACCGGATCTTTGCCGCAGCCCCTGTCTTGCGGCGCAATGATCCGCCCGCGCTTGGCCCGGTGGCCGACGATCACATCGCGTGGTTGTTCGAACGCTATGCCGCGACCCATGTCATCCTTGCCATGCAGCACCCCAGGGTGTTGATTGCGCTTGCGATGCCGTCCTTGGGCCAATCGCCCGCGGCGGAACTGGAATTGCAGGTGGTGCAGCGGATGGCGGCACTGCTGGCGCGGAACGAAAGGGTCAAGGATGGATGAAAGGCGCGATCTGGCACGGCGGATTTTCGCGGCAGGTGTGATCGCCGCTGATCCTGTGGCAGCGGTCACGCGGCATCTGGATCAGGTGGCAGACCCCGCGCTGATCATCGCCGTGGGCAAGGCCGCGCGGGGCATGGCGCAGGCAGCCTTGGCGCGGTTTGCGGGTGTGCCTGCCATCGTCGTCACTAACTACGAAAATGCCCAGCCGCTTGATGGGGCGACAGTCCATGCCGCCGGACATCCGGTGCCCGATGACAGTGGCGCGAGCGCGGCAAAGGCCGTGATCGCAGCCTTGCGTAATGCCAAAGGTCCGGTGCTCGCGCTGATCTCGGGCGGCGGGTCTGCCTTGTTGCCTGCGCCTGCCGGTGCATTGACACTGGCCGACAAGATCGCGGTCAATACGCTGTTGCTGGGATCGGGCCTTGATATCCGCGACATGAACCTGATCCGCCAGCAACTGTCCGACCTCAAAGGCGGGGGGATGCTGCGCCACGCGGCCCCGCATCCTGTCACGGCGCTGATCCTGTCCGATGTGGTGGGCGACGATCTGAGCGCGATTGCCAGTGGGCCGACAGCGCCGCCTATCGGCACGGCGGCACAGGCGGTGGCGCTGTTGCAGAATGCGGCCCTCTGGGACCGCGTGCCGCCTGCCGTGCGCGACCATCTGGGAAAGGCCCGTCCCGTGCCGGACCTGCCTGCGGCGCATAACATTCTGATCGGATCAAACGCGCAAAGCGTCGCTGCCATGGCGCAGGCGGCGGGGACGGCCTTTGTCATCCCTGACCCTGTCACAGGCGATGTGGCCGATGCGGCACGGCTGATCTGCGATCAGGCGCGTCCCGGTATCACGCTCTGGGGGGGGGAGACGACAGTGGTGCTGCAAGGCACGGGACGCGGCGGGCGCAATCAGGAACTGGCCTTGCGCATCGCGCTGGAGGCCGCGCGGCGCGGCTGGCGCGACTGGACCTGCCTGCAAGGCGGCAGCGACGGGCGCGACGGGCCGACCGACGCGGCCGGCGGGATCGTCGATCAGGACACGCTGGCGAAAATTGGCGACTTGGCGGCGCTTTTGGCCAATAACGACAGCTATGCCGCATTGGCGCAGGCGGACGGCTTGCTGATGACAGGGGCCACCGGCACCAATGTCGCCGATCTGGGTGTATTGATCCGTGGGCCGCTGGATGGCTGAGACATGGCTTGACCGTTTCGCAGGGCTCGCGCGGTTGGAACCGCCCGTGCGCGACCTGCTGCTGGCGCGCAGTGCGATCATCGCGGCACCCGCAGGCAGCGTGATCTTTGGCCCCGGCAAATCGCCGGAAAACATGCTGTTTCTGCTCGACGGGGTGGTCCGGGTGCAGCAAGTGTCCGAAACCGGGCACGAGATCGTGCTCTACCGGATCACGGCGGGCGAAAGCTGTGTGCTGACCACGGCTTGCCTTCTGGCCTATGACGATTATGCCGCCGAAGGCATCGCCGAGACCGATGTGCAGGCCGCCGCCGTGCCGCGCGATGTGTTCGATGACCTGGTCGCGCGGTCCAAATCCTTTCGCGATTTCGTATTCGCCGCCTTTTCCAAGCGGATCACCGATCTTTTCCTGATGATCGACGAGGTCGCGTTCCAGCGTATCGACGTGCGGCTGGCCGACAAGCTGCTGAAACTGTCGCATGGCGACGACCAGATCGCGACGACGCACCAGAAACTTGCCGTCGAACTGGGCACCGCGCGCGAGGTCGTGTCGCGCCAGTTGCAGGAATTCCAGCGCCGTGGCTGGATCGCGCAGGCGCGCGGGTCGGTTGTGATCAGCGACCGTGCGGGGCTGGAACAACTGGCGCGGCATCACGGCTGACGCGGCTTGGTGACATTGTCACCGTCCCCGCGCGCGCAGTCGCGGTAGAGAGGAGGCAGCTTGATGAAGGAGCCTCTGAAATGACCGTAAATGTTGGCAATATCGACCGGATGATCCGTGGCATCGTGGGAATCGTGCTGCTCGCCCTGCCGTTCGTCAGTGGCATGGCGCTGTTCGACAGCATGCTCGCCACGGTTATCTCTGTCGTGGTAGGTCTGGTGATGCTGGGGGTCGCAGCGACCCGGTCCTGCCCGATCTACACCGTTCTGGGCCTGCGCACCTGCAAGGTCTGACCCTGCGATAAACCTGTCCGCTTGCAGCCCCTGCAAGCGGCCCAACTGGCCAGAAACTGATGAATACCCGTTTGACCCGCTACCTGCCCATCCTGTCATGGGGGCGGGATTATACCCGTTCCGACCTTGGCAACGACCTGACCGCCGCCTTTATCGTCACGATCATGCTGATCCCGCAATCGCTGGCCTATGCGCTGCTGGCGGGGC
>DAISXL010000244.1:0-3047 GCA_036825855.1 Yoonia sp. | reverse complement strand
TCGCAGATCGGGGTCGCGCTGGCGCAAGGCGCATTGCAGATACTGAAAGGGGATTGATGAACCGCAGCACACATGGCTGGAAATGGTTGCTGGTCAGCCCCGCATTGCTGGTGCTGGTCTTCGCTGCGTCCGGGCCATTGCTGATCGTCGCGGTCTATTCATTCCTTAGTCCTGGCAACATGGGCGGCGTCGCCTGGGATTTTTCGACGGAGGCTTGGTTCCGCGTCTTCTTCAAACGCGATATCTTCGAGCCGGAGAATGTCGCGCTGAACGCCGATTTTCTGGCAGTGTTCCAGCGCACATTGTGGCTCTCGTTCCAGACGACTGTGATCTGCGCCCTGCTCGGGTTTCCGACAGCCTGGTTCATCGCCAC
The DNA here is from genome assembly GCA_036825855.1 of Yoonia sp. Classification (GTDB taxonomy): domain Bacteria; phylum Pseudomonadota; class Alphaproteobacteria; order Rhodobacterales; family Rhodobacteraceae; genus Yoonia. The sequence continues at coordinate 2,674 of DAISXL010000244.1, read as the reverse complement.
ACGGCCACCGAACCGGCGCATGATTTGGTTGTTTCTGATCACAGTGCCATTCTGGACCAATCTCTTGATACGCACCTTCGCCATTCAGGAGCTGATCCGCAACACCGGCACCATCAACACCTTGCTGCAGTGGCTTGGCGTGATCTCGCGTCCTATCGACATGATGTATACCGATTTCGCGGTGCTGATGGGGATGGCCTATGTGTTCCTGCCACTGATGGTCCTGCCGCTTTACGCGGCGATGGAAAAGCTCGATTTCCGGCTGGTCGAGGCCGGGTACGACCTTTACGCCAGCCGGATGCAGGTCTTGCGCCATGTGATCCTGCCGTTGGTCAAGCCGGGCTTCATCGCGGGTTCCATTCTGGTATTCATCCCGTCCATCGGTGCCTTTGTCACACCCAGCGTTCTTGGCGGCGGGCGGTCGATGATGGTGGGCAATCTGATCGCTCTGCAATTCGGGCAGGGGCGCAACTGGCCACTGGGTGCGGCGCTTGCGATGCTGCTGCTGGTGGTCGTGGTAACCGCGCTGGTGTTCTATCTGCGCGTCACCAGCCGCGAGACGGGGGAACGGCATGGCTGAGCGCGCATTCGATGTCCGCCGCCTTCCCGGCTTTGGCGTGGTCGCCATCTTGACGCTGGTATTGCTTTATCTGCCGATCGTGATGCTGGTCGTCTTCTCGTTCAACGCCGCACCCTCGCAATCCGTGTGGGGCGGGTTTTCGCTGCAATGGTACGTTGCCGCCTTCAACAACAGTCAGGTGATCGAGGTGTCGATCCGCTCACTTTGGCTGGCTCTGGTGGCAGCGGCGATCTCGACGGTGCTGGCGACGCTCGCAGCCCTTGCAACGACACGGGTGGGCCGGTTTCCGGGGCAGACGATGATCTACGCATTGATCAACCAGCCGCTGATGGTGCCCGAGATCGTCACCGGCATCGCCTTGCTGATTTTCGTTGCGTTTCTGAAGGTGCAGACCGGCTATACCGGCATGGGCTATCTTGTGCTGGCGCATACCGCCTTTTGCATCCCCTTTGCCTATCTACCGATCCGGGCGCGCTTGGAAACGATGGACCTGACGCTGGAACGCGCTGCCGCCGATCTGTACGCTACGCCCGTCAAGACGTTCATCTATGTCACTTTCCCTTTGCTTGTGCCGGGGATCGTGGCAGGGTTCATGCTGGGTTTTGTCGTGTCCCTCGACACCGTGGTCATCACCGAATTCGTGAAATCCGCCGGTCAGGATACCTTGCCGACCTATATGCTCGGTCAGTTGCGGCGCAGCATCACCCCCGAAATGAACGCGATTGCCACGCTGTTTCTGGCGCTGTCGCTTGTCGTGGTCAGCCTGTTTTTCCTCATCACCCGTAAACGGGGATAAATCCAACCGTAACCAAAGGGAGACGATCCATGAAAAAACATATCGCAACCAGCCTCGCGGCCTTGCTGGCGACAACCAGCCTTGCGGGTGCTCAGGAGGTGGTGAACCTCTATAACTGGGGCAATTACACCAGCCCCGAACTGATCGCCAAATTCGAGGCTGAAACCGGCATCAAGGTCAATGTCACGGACTACGACAGCAATGACACCGCCCTTGCGCGCATCCGTCAGGGTGGACACGGCTTTGACATTGTCGTGCCGTCGAACACCTACATGCAGACATGGATCACCGAAGGGCTGGTCGTGCCGCTGGACCGCGAGATCGTCACCAATATCGGCAACATCGCCCCTGAATGGGTCGATGTGGATTTCGATCCGGGCCGTGAATATTCTGTGCCGTGGCAGTGGGGTACGACGGGCATCATCGTGAATACCAGTGCGTATGATGGCGATATCAACGACGCTGGCCTGATCTTCAATCCACCGCCCGAATTGCAGGGCCAGATCAACGTGATCCCCGAAATGTCCGACGTCATGTCGCTTGCCATCTATTACGCTGGCGGTGAATCCTGCACCAATGACATGGAGGTCATGCGCGAGGTCCGGGACATGCTGGTCGAGGCCAAACAGCACTGGAAAGCGCTGGATTACGGCACCGTAGACGCCCATGTCGCGGGTGATTTCTCGGCGGGGATTTACTGGAACGGCTCGACCATGCGGGCGCGGTTGCAGAACGAGGATCTGGCCTATGGCTATCCCGCAACCGGCTATCCGATCTGGATGGACAGTGCCGTCGTCCTGGCCGATGCTCAGAACACCGAGAATGCGATGAAATTCATCAACTTCGTACTGGAACCGGAAAACGCGGCCATGATCTCGAACTTCGCGCGGTATGCCAATGGCATCACCGGATCTGAAGAGTTCATGGACGAGGTGATGCGCGAAGCCCCTGAAATCGTCGTCGCACCTGAACTTGCCGCCGCAGGGCGTTTCAGCCCCGCCTGTCCGCAAGAAATCAACGATCTGCAAACGCAGATCTGGACCGAAGTCCTGCAATAAACCACCAGCGGGCGCGTTTCTTTTGTGGACGCGCCCGCGCACAACGCGGGAATATGAATGCCTCTCTTTTCGGAAACATACGGCTTCGCCCGCGCAGATGCCCACCTTGGAAACTGGCGCACGCGACCTTTCAGCACGTGGGCGTTCAGCCATGTGAATGAACTTGTGCCAGTTGCGCGGATTGCGGCGCAGAACGTGCAGCGAGGCGAGCAGAGTTTTCCAGATGACAGCTTGCTGGAC
>DAISXL010000243.1:0-3088 GCA_036825855.1 Yoonia sp. | reverse complement strand
CCCGACAGGCCCGCCACTTCCAGCACACCGTTCAGCACCTTGCGGTTATTCACGCGGATCACATAGTCGCCGGGCGCAATCCCCACTTCTTCCAGACAATCCGCCAGCATGGCGCAAATCTCGGCATCGGCGGCGACACTGGCCGCGCCCACCGTATCGGCGTCACACTGGTAAAATTGCCGGAACCGCCCCGGCCCCGGCTTTTCATTGCGCCAGACCGGCCCCATCGCATAACGGCGATAAGGCGAGGGCAGATCGTTGCGATATTGCGCCGCCACCCGTGCGAGCGGTGCGGTCAGATCATAGCGCAAAGCCAGCCAGTCGGCATCCTCCTGCCAGGCGAAAACACCCTCGTTCGGGCGGTCCACATCGGGCAGGAACTTGCCCAAAGCCTCGACCGTCTCGACGGCGGATGTCTCCAGCGCATCGAACCCGTAGCGATGATAGACCGCCGCGATCTTGGCCAGCATCGCGGCCCGTTCGGTCACATCCGCGCCGAAATAATCCTGAAACCCCTTGGGTGTCACAGCCTTGGGGCGGGGGGTTTTCTTGTCATTGGCCATCGCGCTGTTCCTCTTGATCCCGCGCCGTTTACCGCGCCAATGTCACAGGGGCAATGCGGTCGTATATTTCAGCTCTTTAAGACTGAAAGACGACACGACCGACTTGACGAACGGCTGGCGCAACAGCGCATGGGTCATGAAGGCCTCGTAAGCCTCGACATCGTGGCAGCGGATTTTCAGGATGTAATCGGCGGTGCCCGACACGGCATGCGCCTCCATGATCTCGGGATGGGCGCGGATCACGGCGGCAAAGCCCGCAATCGCCGCCTCGCCATGATCCGACAACCGGACAGTGGCAAACACACAAAGCGCGACCTCTGCCTTGCGCGGATCAAGCAAGGCAACGCGGCCTTTCAGCAGACCCAAAGCCTCGAACTCCTGCACCTTGCGCCAGACGGTCGATGTCGCCATGCCCGTCTGCGCGGCCATCTCGGCCAGTGACAGCGCCGCATTGCCCTGTAGCACCCGCAGCAAGGCCCGCTCCTGATCGGAAAATTTCATCTAGGCGCGCCTTTTGACTTCTTTTTTCCAAAAATACTCATTTCATTGCCTGAAAGGCAAGAAATTCCACCGCAACCGGATCACTCTGTTCCTTAGGAGGATCCCACATGCCCAAAGATACAAGTTACGCCTCGCTCTTGCCCGATGCCCAAGGGCATTATCCCTACACGCCCGGGGATGACGCCGTCTGGGGCGATCTGTTCACCCGCCAGATGGCCTTCCTGCCCGGCAAGGTCGCGCCGGAGTATCTCGACGGTGTGGCAAAGCTTGGGCTGAACGCCGCCAGGACCCCGCAAGTGCGCGACATCGACGCACGGCTGCATGCGCTCACAGGCGCAGGCGCGCATGGTGTGCCCGCGATCATCCCGCCCTCGCAGTTCTTCGACCTGCTGGCACAGCGCAAGTTTCCCGTCGCCACCTTCCTGCGGCGGCGCGAGCATATGGATTACATCGAGGAGCCCGACCTGTTCCATGAGGTCTTTGGCCATTGCCCATTGCTGACCAATGCCGCTTACGTCGATTTCATCGCAGGCTTCGGCCAAAAGGCGCTGGCGATGGACAAGGCCGACCGCTGGTTCATGTTCCGCCTGTTCTGGTTCACCGTCGAATTCGGGATGATCCGCACGGATGACGGCTTGCGCGCCTATGGGGCAGGGATCGTGTCATCCCCCGCCGAGGCCGCGCATGCTCTGTCGGGTGACGCGCTGATGCAGGACTTCGATCTGCTGACCGTGTTCAGCACGCCTTACCGAATCGACATCGTGCAGCCGACCTATTTCGTGATCGACGGGTTCGACCAGTTGGCAGGCTTGCTCGACAGCGATTTCGCGGCGGTGATCGCGCAGGCGCGCGCCATGGGCGACCTGCCTGCCCTTTTCGATGGCAAGAAGTCCGTGTAAGTGTGGGGGATGACCGACATCATCCCCCTTCAAGAAAAGATCGCCCATCTGACACGCGCGGTGGATGATTTGTCCGATATCGTCGCGCGTCAGGAAAAGGAACTGGCGCTGCTGACGCGTCGCGTCGCCATGCTGATGGAACGCGAAGCCGCGCGCGAGATGGACACCGGCGGGTCGATCCCCTTGGGCGACCAGCGCCCGCCGCATTGGTAGACCTCAGGCGTCCTCGACCTCGATCACGCCGCCAAGGCTGCGCAGGGCGCCTTTGATCTGCGGATTGATCGGGAAAGGCTCGCCCAGATCCAGCTCGACCTCGCCGGGCAGATCGTTGTCCATCAGACAGACATAGACCGACCCGCGCGCCGCACGCACGCCGTCGCGGGCAGCGTTGGTCAAGATGCTGGCAATCGTGTCGATGGCGCTGGGGCTGTCGATGAACACGCGCAATCCGGCAGACCCCGCATCCGCCACCACGCTGTCGATGGGCGACACCGACCGGCCCAACAGCTTGAGCTGATCCGCCTCCATCGTCGCCTCGCATTGCAGCACGATCTGCGAACCGGTGTCGAGATAGGCGCGCGCGACCTCGAGCGTGTCGGAAAACATTGTGACCTCGTATTGGCCCGTCGGATCGGACAATTGCACAAAGGCAAAGCGGTTGCCGCGCGCAGATTTGCGTTCCTGCCGCCCCGACACGGTACCCGCCATCTTGACGATGGCCGGCCCGCGTTCGGCCTTGGCGATCACTTCGTCCAGGGTCAGCACCTGCTTGCGTTTCAACGCGCCCATGTAATCATCGAGCGGATGGCCCGAGAGATAGAAGCCAATCGCTTTGAATTCCTCGGCCAGCCGTTCGGCAGGCAGCCAGTCATCGCCAGAGGCTAGCCGTGGTTCGGGCAAATCCTCGCCCGCGTCGCCAAACAGCGACACCTGGTTGGATGATTTCTGGTCGTGGATCGCCGCCGAATAGGCGGTCAGCGCATCAAGGCTGTCCATCACGCGCCGCCGGTTCCGGTCGAGCACGTCGAAAGCCCCCGCGCGCGCGAGCATTTCCAGCGAGCGTTTCCCGATACGTTTGAGATCGCAGCGCCGCGCGAAGTCGAAGAGGTTCACAAACGGTTTCGA
>DAISXL010000242.1:0-3093 GCA_036825855.1 Yoonia sp. | reverse complement strand
CTGCGCAGATCATGATCGCGGTGCCGCTGCGACCGGCACGACCGGTGCGGCCGATACGGTGGACGTAATCCTCGGCATGGCTGGGCACGTCGAAGTTGAACACATGCGTCACGGCTGGAATATCCAGCCCGCGCGCAGCCACGTCAGAGGCCACAAGGAACCGCAACTTGTTGTCACGGAAGGATTCCAGCGTGCGCGTGCGGTGGCTTTGTTCCAGATCGCCGTGGATCGGTGCGGCGTCATAGCCGTATTTCGTCAGCGACTTTGCGACCACATCGACATCGGCCTTGCGGTTGCAGAAAATGATCGCGTTGGAACAGGCCTCGCCCTCGGCATTGATCAGCGCGCGCAGAAGGGCGCGTTTCTCGGTCGCTTCGCGCACCTTGGCGCTGGCACGGAACATCACGACACCCTGTTTGATGTTCACATTGGTCGTGGCGGCGCGGGCCACCTCGATCTTGGCGGGGTTCGACAGGAAGGTGTTGGTGATCCGCTCGATCTCTGGCGCCATGGTCGCGCTGAAAAACAGCGTCTGGCGGGTGAACGGCGTGCGTTTGAAGATTTCCTCGATATCGGGGATGAACCCCATGTCGAGCATGCGGTCAGCCTCGTCGATGACCATGATCTTGACGTCGGTCAGGATCAGCTTGCCGCGTTCCAGATGGTCCAGCAACCGGCCCGGTGTCGCGATCAGCACATCGACGCCTTTGTCGATCAGCTTGTCCTGATCCTTGAAACTGGTGCCGCCGATCAGCAGCGCCTTGGTCAGTTTGGTGTATTTGGCATAGGCGTCAAAGTTTTCGGCCACCTGTGCCGCCAGTTCGCGGGTTGGCGCCAACACAAGGCTGCGCGGCATCCGCGCGCGCGCACGGCCACGGCCCAGCAGCGTGATCATCGGCAGGGTAAAGGCGGCGGTCTTGCCGGTGCCAGTCTGGGCGATCCCCAGCACGTCGCGCCCTTCAAGCGCGGGGGCGATGGCGCCGGCCTGAATGGGGGTCGGGGTGTCGTAGCCGGTTTCGGCCACCGCCTTGAGAACCTTGGGATCAAGGTTCAAATCGGAGAATTTGGTCATATGCGTCCTGTGGTTGCGGATCGGTCCGCAAGAAATGAAAGGACGCGATTTTCCGGCGTCCCGGCGTCATGGGCCAATAATGGCCTTTTCCGGCAGCTACCGGAAATGTGGCTGATCGTCAAGGCAAAGGCACGACAGGCGCGTGGGGCGGCAGTTGGCGCAAGGCGTGGTCATGCCACTGGCAAAGCGTAGCGTCCGTCAGCAGCCGTGCCATCTGCGCATCCGTAGCAGGCAAATGGCGCAGGATGCGGGGGTCGTGGTGGCTGTGGAGATTATACGCGCGAAAGTAATCGTCCGAATAGCGATTGGCCCTATCCGCGTATCCGATCGATTGGCTGTCCAAAGGCACGTCATGCGATCCTCGGCCGCGCTGCCGGCGCATTTCGGCGAAGTCGGGGTGGCGTATCGCGTAATGATTGACCTGCGCCCAGCCAAAGGCTGGCCGGACAGTCCGATAATTGGGCGCGCCGGCCCTGAGTTTCAGCCGTTTGCGCGGCCAGCTGCGGCGCCGCAAGGCTCCGCCGCTGCCGTCGCGCCAGTCCCATGCCGCCTCGACCGCTGTGTCTGACAAGACCGGCCCGTGGTGGTGGAACGCCATCCCTTCGGCAAAGCGGAACAGCACCTTGTTGATCCGGTGTTCGCCGCGATCCTCGTGATGATAGGTCTCGGGCGCGCAGCGGCACAGGGCGGGATGCAGTTGCCTGCCGGGCCAAGCCACACCCTCGGGGATCCCGAAAAGCCGCCAGTTCACGAAAATCCCGTCCGCTTTGCCCAGATCATGGATCAGCGTTTGCACGGACCCGTCCCCGCGATGGACCAGCAGGAATTCATCCAGATCGAGCCACATCACCCAATCGCCCGGCCCGACATGGCCCGCCGCTGCCAAAAGATTGGCAAACTGATATTGCGCCCCTCGCCCCGCCGGATCGCGGCTGAAGGGCAGGTATATCACCTCGCCGATCTCAGCCAGTCGCAGCAGCATTTCATGCGATCCGTCGGTGCAGTCATTCGCGCCGATGATGAACCGGTCGAACCCGATGGCGCGGTGATAGGACAGCCATTCGATCAAGAACGGCCCTTCGTCGCGCAGGCAGGTGATCAGCGTCGCGGCCGGGCGCGTCACACCATCATTTCCTTGGTCCCGGTCAGAGTGATGCCGGGATAATCGCGGCCGACGCGGTCGATGTCCCATTGCAGGCGGGTCAGAAACACGGTGTCGCCGTCGTTGTCGGTGGCGATGTGCTGTTTGTTGGCGGCGACAAAGGCGTCAACCGCGTCCTTTTTGCCCGCCACCCAGCGGGCGGAGGTGAATTGCGACCCTTCGAACCGCACGGGCAGGCCGTATTCCAGCTCGATCCGGCTGGCCAGCACCTCGAATTGCAAGGCCCCCACGACGCCGACGATGAAGCCCGACCCAAAAGTCGGTTTGAACACTTTGGCAGCGCCTTCTTCGGCGAATTGCATCAGGGCTTTTTCCAGATGCTTGGCCTTCATCGGGTCACCCGCGCGGCAGGTTTGCAGCAATTCGGGCGCGAAGGACGGGATGCCCGTCACGCGGATCGCCTCGCCTTCGGTCAGCGTGTCGCCGATGCGCAACTGGCCGTGGTTGGGGATGCCGATGATATCGCCGGCCCAAGCCTCTTCGGCCAGCTCGCGGTCGGCGGCGAGGAACAGCACCGGATTGGTGATCGCCATCTGTTTCTTGCTGCGCACATGGGTCAGTTTCATGCCGCGTTCAAAATGGCCTGACGCCAGCCGCACAAAGGCCACGCGGTCGCGGTGCTTGGGGTCCATGTTCGCCTGCACCTTGAACACGAAACCGGTCACGGCAGGTTCTTCGGGGGCGACGTTGCGGGGTTGGGCCGATTGCACTTGCGGTTCAGGGCCATAGGTCGCGAGCCCCTGCATCAACTCCTTGACGCCGAAACTGTTCATCGCCGAGCCGAACCAGATCGGCGTCATCGATCCGTTCAGCACGCTGGCAGGGTCGAGCGCGGGCAGCAGTTCCTTGGCCATCTCGA
>DAISXL010000241.1:0-3140 GCA_036825855.1 Yoonia sp. | reverse complement strand
GTAAACCTTGCTCATCCATTCGGCATCGCGGCGGGCAAGGTAATCGTTCACGGTGACGATATGCACGCCCTTGCCGGTCAGCGCGTTCAGATAGGCGGGAAATGTCGCCACAAGCGTCTTGCCTTCGCCGGTCTTCATTTCGGCGATATTGCCCTGATGCAGGAAAATGCCGCCCATCAACTGCGTGTCAAAGGCCCGCAGGCCCAGCGCACGGCGCGCAGCCTCGCGGCAGTTGGCAAAGGCTTCGGGCAGCAGCGCGTCAAGGCTTTCGCCTTTCAGCGCACGGTCACGGAATTCCTGTGTCTTGGCCTTCAGCGCGTCATCGCTCAGCGCCTGAAACTGTGGTTCCAAGTCGTTGATCTGCGCGACAAGCGGCCGGGCGGATTTCACTTTGCGATCATTGGCAGAGCCAAACACCTTTTTGGCAATCGATCCGATACCCAGCATATTCTCTCCGCCGGCGCTGTCGCGCCTGTCTGACATCTATTTGAGAGGAGGTTGCTTGTAGGCAGGCGGCCAGCCACATACAAAGGGCCGAAATCTGCTATACGTCGGGCCTCCTCGAGGCTTCCAAGGGATGTAAGGGGCCGTGTATAGAGTGTCAACGCCGCGCGGTTGCGCCGCCTATCAAGGGATCGTTTAATGCTGAAACATGTAACATTTTTGGGGGCAGCGACGGTTTCGCTGTCCTTCGCGACCGGCGCTTTTGCACAGGACGTGACGGCCGATACGGTCGTGGCCAAAGTCGGCGACACCGAAATCACTGTGGGCGAGCTGATCATCGCGCGGTCGATGCTGCCGCCCCAATATGCACAGTTCCCCGACGAAATCCTGTTCACCGGACTGATCGACCAACTGGTGCAGCAGCAGCTTTTGGCCGACGTGCTGGAAGAAACACCCCCAAGCGTGCGCTACACGATCCAGAACGAAACGCGGTCCTTGCGCGCTGCCGAAGTCATCACGGATATCGCCGAAACCGCGATTACCCCTGAATTGCTGGAAGAGGCCTATCAGGAACGCTTTGCCAATGCGCCGGAAATCCCCGAGTTCCGCGCAGCGCATGTGCTTGTCGAAACCGAAGAGGAAGCCAACGCCGCCAAGGCGCAGCTTGACGCAGGCGAACCCTTTGCCGAGGTGGCAAGCGCGGTTTCGCTGGATGTCACCGGCGCGAACGGTGGCGATCTGGGGTGGTTCGGGACTGGCGCGATGGTGCCTGAATTCGAGAATGCTGTCCTTGCATTGGAAGTAGGCGGCGTATCCGACCCGTTCGAGACCCAATTCGGCTGGCACATCGTCACCCTGCTGGATGAGCGCGCCCGCCCGACACCGCCTTTCGAACAGGTGGCCCAGCAACTGACAGCGGAGCTGCAGGAAGCGGCGATCATGGCATATCTGGACGAATTGACCGCCGCGACAACCGTGGAACGGCCCGAAGAAGGCGCCTTTGATCCAAGCGTGATCAATCAGGTCGAATTGCTGGACTGATCTGCCATGAAAACCTCGCCGCTTGCGCCTGCGCAATTTCCCGACTTGCCCGTGATCGCGGGCGTCACCTTTGCCAGCGCTGCGGCGGGGGTCAAATACAAGAACCGGACAGATGTGATGCTGGCCATCGCAGCGCCGGGGTCGGCGGTGGCGGGGGTGTTCACACGCTCTGCCACGCGGTCAGCACCCGTGCTCGATTGTCAGGCGAAACTGGGCGGTAATCCGTCCGGCGCGGCCGCGATCCTTGTCAATTCGGGCAATTCCAATGCTTTTACCGGCAAGAACGGCGTGGCCAGTGTCACAGCCCTGACGCAGGCTGTGGCCGATCTGACGGGTGTGCCAGTGGGGCGGGTCTTTACCGCCTCGACCGGCGTCATCGGCGAGCCGCTGCCGCATGACCGCATCATCGCCAAACTGGAAGAGCTGCACGCCGGCCAGACCGAAGTCGCGATCAAGGACGCCGCCCGCGCGATCATGACGACTGACACGTTCCCCAAAGGGGCCAGTGCCAGCGTCACGGTCGGCGGCAAGACCGTACAGATCGCAGGGATCGCCAAAGGGTCCGGCATGATCGCACCCGATATGGCGACGATGCTGGTCTATATCTTCACCGATGCGCTGATCGGTCAGGAGGCGCTGCAAAGGCTGGTGTCGGAGCATAATGACCAGACCTTCAACTGCATCACGGTGGACAGCGACACATCGACATCCGACAGCCTGATCGCGGTGGCGACGGGTGCCTCCGGTGTCGATGTCACCGACAATGCCGATTTCGCGGCGGCGCTGCATGGCGTGATGCTGGACCTAGCGCATCAGGTCGTGCGCGATGGTGAAGGGGCGACCAAATTCGTGACCGTCGCCGTGACAGGGGCCGCCGATGACGCAGACGCGCGCAAGGTCGCCATGGCGATTGCCAACAGCCCGTTGGTCAAGACGGCGATTGCGGGGCAGGATGCCAACTGGGGCCGGATCGTGATGGCCGTCGGCAAATCCGGCGCGCAGGCAGACCGTGACCGCCTGTCGATCCGCTTTGGCGATATCACCGTGGCCGAAAACGGCTGGCGCGCGCCGGATTATTCCGAGGATGCGACCAGCGCCTATATGAAGAACGCCGAACTGGTGATCGGCGTCGATCTGGGGCTTGGATCCGGGCACAGCACAGTCTGGACCTGCGATCTGACGCATGGCTATATCGACATCAACGCCGATTACCGGTCGTGAAACTGGTTCTTGTTTCGGCGGTCGCGCTGATCGACGCGGACGGGCGGGTGCTGCTGGCGCAGCGCCCCGCGGGCAAGGCGATGGCCGGCCTGTGGGAGTTTCCGGGCGGCAAGGTCGAACAGGGTGAAACCCCCGAGGCCGCGCTGATCCGCGAATTGCACGAAGAACTGGGGATCGGCACATGGGCGTCCTGCCTAGCGCCGCTGACATTCGCCAGTCACGCTTATGCCGATTTTCACCTGCTGATGCCGCTGTTCGCCTGCCGCAAATGGGAAGGCACGCCGCAATCGCGCGAAGGGCAGGCGCTGAAATGGGTGCGGCCCAATGAACTACGGGATTATCCGATGCCCGCGGCGGACATTCCGCTGATCCCGATCCTGCGGGACTGGTTATAAAAAAGGCGGCCCCTCGGGCCGCCTTTTTCTATAATCGCA
>DAISXL010000240.1:0-3145 GCA_036825855.1 Yoonia sp. | reverse complement strand
GTCGTCGACAAGGACCGGATGGCCGTGTCGCTGATCTATTCGGTGTTCCATTCGTTTGGGTCGGGCATCGCGTCGGACAAGTTCGGCATCCTGTTCCATAACCGTGGCGCGGGCTTTACCCTTGAACAGGGGCACCCGAACGAGGTGGGCGGTGGCAAGCGCCCGATGCACACGATCATTCCGGCGATGCTGAAAAAGGACGGCAAGGTCATGATGCCCTTCGGCGTGATGGGCGGGCAGTATCAGGCGACCGGCCATGCGCGGTTCGTGTCGAACGTCACCGATTTCGGGCTGTCGCCGCAGGCCGCGATGGATGCGCCGCGCAGCTTTGCCGAAGGCGATGTGTTGCAGGTCGAGAACGGCTATAGCGATGCGGTCAAAGCCGAGCTGGGCGCGATGGGTCACAACGTCCAGACAGCCGATACCGCGATTGGTGGATCGCAGGCGATCCTGATCCATGCGGATGGCGTGCTCGAAGGGGGCAGCGACCCGCGCAAGGATGGCTGCGCGCTGGGCTACTGATTGGCGGGGGCAGTCAGCCCGACTTGCGCAAGCTGCGCAGGAACAGGCCCAGACCGCCCACCAGCAGGATCAGGATGACGATCAGGTCAAACACGCTCATCTGCGCGAATTGCAGGGTCGTGCTTGCGATCACGCCGAAGATCAGCGCGATCAGCGACCCGCCCGCCAGGATCCAGCCCAGCCAGTTGCGGGAATTGTAAAAGATCAGCCCGATCCCGAACATCAGCGGGATCAGGATCATGCCGGATGTGACCGGCACGCCGCCGATCCCGAACACCCGCGCGCCGAACCCGAAGTTGGGGCGCACCATGATCCCGTTCAGCAGCAGATAGCCGCCGCCGATCATCATGATCAGACCGATCAGGAACTGGCCGGTTCCGCCGTCGCTGCCACCTGCACCCATCACCCTTGCACCCCTTGTTGCGGTTCGGCCCGATGTAGGCAGCGCAGGCCGGAATTGCCAGTGTCTTTGCGCAGATCAGGTCAGCGCGCGCAGATCGCCCATCAGTTCGGTCAGAAGCTTGATGTACATCTCGCCGGTCAGCTTGCCGGTCTCGTCGAATTCCTTGGACGAATTGGCGACCAGCACCTCGGGCCCCTGCAGGATATGCGGGCGGAACGGCATCATTGCCAGACGCAGCGAAAACTGCGACCGCTCGCCCCCTGCACGCCCACCCGTGGCCGACATGATCGCCAGCGGCTTGTTCTTCCAGACGCCACCCTTGGTGCGGCTAACCCAGTCGAGCGCGTTTTTCAGCGCGCCAGAGATCGCCTTGTTATATTCGGGTGTCGCGATGATCACCGCATCAGCGGCGGCAATCTGGTCGGCAAGGGTTTGGACGGCGGCGGGGATGCCCTCGGCCTCTTCCAGATCACCGTCGTAAAGCGGAAAGCGAATATTCCCTTCGACAAAGGTGTCGGGGCCAAAAATGTCGGCCGCGTTGCGCATCAGCATGGTGTTGGTCGACGCCTTGCGCAGCGACCCCGATATTCCCAGAAGTGTCGTCATCTGTCCGTCTTTCCTTGTTCGGGGCTGAACCTAACCCGATTGTGCGATTGAACAACCCGTGGCTTTCGCACATGATCTGCGCGAACTGGCAAGGACGACAATCATGCAACGGCACGGCGGAAAAATACTCAGCGATCAACTTAAGAAGCTGGGTGTGCGGCGCGTGTTTTCGGTGCCGGGCGAAAGCTTTCTCGCCGCCCTCGACGGGCTTTATGACAGCGGCATCGCCAATATCGTATGCCGTCAGGAAGGTGGTGCCGCGATGATGGCCGAAGCCTATGGCAAGATGACAGGCCAGCCCGGCGTGTGCTTCGTCACGCGCGGACCGGGGGCGACGAATGCCAGCGCGGGCATCCATATCGCGATGCAGGACAGCACGCCGATGGTGCTGTTCGTGGGCCAGATCGACAACCGGCACACCGACCGCGAGACGTTTCAGGAGGTCGATTACAAGGCCATGTTCGGCCCCATCGCCAAATGGGTCGCCCAGATCGACGACACTGACCGGCTGCCCGAATACATCGGGCGCGCTTTCCGCGTGGCGATGTCGGGCCGCCCCGGCCCTGTCGTGCTTGCCCTGCCCGAAAACATGCTGAGCGATGTGGCCGATGTGCCCGATATCCGGCTGGGCGCAGTGCATGAGGCGCAGATGCCGAGCGAGGCAACACATGCCGTCCTGCACGCGCTGGGACAGGCCGAGCGTCCGCTGGTCGTGGTGGGTGGGCCGCATTGGAACGCACAGGCGCAGACCAACCTGCAGGCCTTCGCTCAACAGCAGCAGCTGCCTGTCGCGGTCGGGTTCCGCCGGCAGGATTACATCGACAACCACCACGGCTGCTATGCGGGTGATCTGAACGTCGGGATCAATCCGCGCCTTGCCGCGCGTGTGCGCGAGGCGGATTTGCTGCTGCTGATCGGCACGCGGTTCGGCGATATCGAAACGCAGGGCTACACCTTGGTCGATCCCGCCGCCCCGCAGAAAACGATCATCCATATCCATGCCGACGCGGACGAGATCGGGCGCGTCTATGCCCCCGATATCGGCGTGGTGGCGACCGCGCCCGCCGCCCTGCGCGCGCTGGTCGCGGCAAGCCCTGTAGGTGACTGGTCCAACTGGACCGCCGCCGCACGCGCTGATTACGACGCTTGGATCAGCCCGCAGGAAAGCCCCGGCGCGCTGAAACAGGAACAGGTCATCAAATGGCTGTCCGACCACCTGCCCGACGATGCGATTGTCACCAACGGCGCGGGCAATTACGCGGCATGGCTGCACCGCTATTTCGTCTACAAAAAACACGGCACGCAACTGGCGCCCACATCGGGGTCGATGGGATACGGCTTTCCCGCCGCGATTTCCGCCTCGCTGGAATACCCTGACCGGACGGTGGTCTGTTTGGCGGGCGACGGCTGTTTCCAGATGACCTGTAACGAACTCTCGACCGCTGCCCAGCACGGGGCGACACCGATCGTCGTGGTCATGGATAACGGCCGCTACGGCACGATCCGCATGCATCAGGAAAAGCACTATCCGGGGCGGGTGTCCGGCACGATGCTGGCCAACCCCGATTTCGCCGCCCTCGCCCGCGCCTATGGCGGCTATGGCGAGACGGTCAC
>DAISXL010000239.1:0-3237 GCA_036825855.1 Yoonia sp. | reverse complement strand
GAATAATGCTGATCCTGTTCCTGCCGCTGTTCCTGATCCTGATCCTTGTCGGCCTGCCCGTCGTCTTTGCGCTGATGGCCGCGCCCATCGCGATGATCATGGCCGAAGGCGACACGCGCAACGTCGTTGCTGGCCTGTACCGCAACCTTTACAACGGGATGGACAGTTTTCCCCTGATGGCGCTGCCGTTCTTCATGCTGGCGGGCGAGATCATGAACCGTGGCGGCATCACCATGCGGCTGGTGGAATTCGCCCAGGCCTTCATGGGGCATCTGCGCGGCGGGCTGGCGCATGTGAACATCCTGTCATCCATGCTGTTCGCGGGCCTGTCAGGTTCGGCTGTGGCCGATACTTCCGCGATCGGGTCCACCATGATCCCCGCGATGGAAAAGAACGGCTATACCCGCCGATTTGCCGCCGCGATCACGGCGGCAAGTTCCGTCATCGGGCCGATCATCCCGCCGTCGGGCATCATGATCATCTATGCCTATGTGATGGGCGAAAGCGTCGCCTCGCTGTTTCTGGCGGGCATCGTGCCGGGGATACTGGTCGGCGTCGGGCTGATGATCATGGTCCGGCTGATGGCCGACCGCTATGACCTGCCCAAGGCCGAACGGATCGTCACAAAAGACCAGACGATCAGCATGGGCGAATACTGGGTCAGTTTCGTGCTGCTGCGGATCAATTTCGCGGGGCTTCTGCTTGCGCTTTATACGCTGATCGCGCGGCCCGTGGGGCTGGCCAGCCTCGATGATGCGGGCGAGACGGTCCATGCGCTGAACCTCTGGGTCGTGTTCGCGGCGCTGCTGGTGGCGTCGCATTTCATGCTGATGGGCTATCGCAAGCGGGTGTCGTCGGACTTCCGCATCGTGTGCAAAAAGGCCGTGGCCCCCCTGCAGACGCCGATCATCATTCTGGGCGGCATCCTTGTCGGCGTCTTCACCCCGACCGAAGCCTCGGCGGTTGCCGTCGCCTATGCGCTGATCGTGTCGTTCTTCGTGCTGCGGTCGATGAAACTGGGCGATCTGCCGGCCGTGCTGACCCGCTCGGCCATCGCGACATCGGCCGTTCTGCTGCTGGTGGGGGCGGCTGTCGCGTTCAAGACTGTCGTCGCCCTGTCATATGCGCCGCAGATACTGTCGGACTATATCCTGTCGCTGTCCGAAAACCCGCTGATCCTGCTGTTTTTGATCAATATCCTGTTGTTCATCGTTGGCATGTTTCTGGATGCAGGTCCGGCGATCATCATTCTGGGGCCGATCCTTGGACCGATCTTTGTCGACATGGGCGTGCATCCCGTGCATTTCGCCATCATCATGAGCGTGAACCTGACCGTGGGCTTGGCGACACCGCCGATGGGACTTGTGCTTTTCGTGGCCTCCACGGTGTCGGGTGAACGGGTGGAAACCATCGCCCGCGCAATCCTTCCGTTTCTTGCGGTCGAAATTCTTGTTATTTTCCTGATCACCTATGTCCCCGCCATTTCGATGACGGTGCCATACCTTGCAGGCTTTCTGGGCTGTGCCCCGGATGTCGGCTTTTCCGCCTGTATCAGCCCCGCGCCGGTACAGTAATCACCAGCATCCACAGGGAGGATATCATGCTGAAAAAACTGACCCAACTGGCCGTGACAGCCGCCGTGCTGGTCACGCCGATGGCCTTGGCCGCACAGGATTTCACGATCCGCGCGACCGCCAATTCCAACACCGAAGACGAAGACTATGACGGATTGATCGTGTTCAAGGATTACGTCGAGGCGGCATCGAACGGGCGCATCGCGGTCGAACTCTTCATCGGCACGCAGCTTTGCGCCACCGGCGAGGAATGCCTTGAAGGCGTCTCCGAAGGCTCGATCGATGTCTATATCTCGACCTCGGGCGGGGCTGCGGGGATTTTCCCTTATGTGCAGGTGCTTGACCTGCCCTATCTGATGAGCAGCGACCGCGTGGCCGAGGCCGTGCTGCAAGGCGATTTCGTCCGCACGATGCGCGACATGGCGCTGGCCGACAGCGACAACACGATCCGCCTGATGACCATCGGCAACACCGGCGGCTGGCGCAACTTTGCCAACACCGAACGCCGCGTGCAGACCCCCGCCGATCTGGAAGGGCTGAAGCTGCGCACCGTCGTCGCCGACCTGCCGATCCAGCTGGTCGAGGCGATGGGCGCATCCGCGACCCCGATCCAGTGGCCCGAGCTGTTCACATCGCTGCAAACCGGCGTTGTCGAAGGCACCGCCAACGGCATCACCGACATCATGAACATGAAGTTCCCCGATGCCGGTCTGCAATATCTGACGCTGGACGGGCATTCCTACATGGGTGCGATCTGGTGGATGAATAACGAAAAGTTCCTCGCCATGCCAGAGGACCTGCGCCGCATTGTGGTGGATGGTTTCTATGCGCTGCAGCAGGCGACATTCGCCTCGCCCAAGCGCAAGTCCATCGAAGCCTATGAGGCCTTCGTTGCGGGTGGCGGTGATCTCTATGTGCCATCGCCCGAGGAAAAGGCGCTCTTTGCCGAGGCCGCAGCCCCCGTCTATGGCTGGTTCAGCGCCAATGTGCAGGGCGGGCCGGAAATCCTCGCCGCGCTTCAAGCAGCCGTCGCCGAGGTCGAGGCTGATCTGGCAACGGGATATGAGAGCGATCTGAACTGATCGCGCTTAACGAATGGTATGAAAATGGCCATCCCCAGCGGGTGGCCATTTTTACGTCAGTCAGGACGGCTGTGGCTGCGCAACTTCATACAGGGCACGGTTGCGTCGCGTTGATGTTCAAGTATATGCCGACAAAACTGAATCTCAGGAGCCAACAAATGTTCAGAGCCAAGATACTGCCGACCTTGGGCGCGTTGATCGCGCTCGTCGTTGTGATCGGCATTTTTCCAAGACAGTTGCTTGATCCGCTCGGTGCATCCGACGCTGTCAAAGGTATCGTGGTCATCGTAGTTGCGATCGGCGTCGCATGGGTTGTCGAGCGACTTCTCAAGCCAAAAACCTAAATCGGGCACTTCGCGGTAAACCCCGCCCTACGCCAATACCCCCTGCACCGCGTCATATTGCGACAGGAATACCTTGCCGGTCAGCTGGTGCAGGAAATGCTGTTCGGCCAGACGGTCCATCACGGGGCCTTTCACCTCTGACAGGTGCAGTTTCACGTCCATCTCGCGCAGCCGCTCGTTGATCGCCTCAAGCGATTCCAGCGCGCTGAAGTCGATCTCGTTGATGGCAGAGCATTG
>DAISXL010000238.1:0-3245 GCA_036825855.1 Yoonia sp. | reverse complement strand
TTCCGCTGATCAGCGCCTTTGTGCCCAAAAGCACGGTCGACAATGTCGTCGCTGCGACGTTTGCGCCGCAAAACCCGCCCGAAGGCTATATCGACCATCTGGGCGGTGAACTGGCCCTGCGGCCCGCCACATTCCGCGCCAACGCGCGGCAGGTGAATACCTTGCGCCCCTTTGTCGTTGATATGGCGGCGCTTTATCCGCAACTGACCCTGCCGATCGAGATTATCCACGGCACTGCCGACAACACGGTGCCGATCCATGTCCATGCCGAAGAGCTGATCAAGATCGCGCCCTCGGCCAATCTGGTCCGGCTGGACGGTGTAGGCCATCAGCCGCATCACACCAATCAGGACGCCGCGATCGCCGCCATCGACCGCGCCGCCGCGCGCGCCGGATTGCGCTAGGCGGGCCGCAAGCCCATACTGGCGCGAAACAGCGCAAAGAGGGTTTCATGGATTTGCCATTCGACGGCGCGATCAGCCGCTATTTCAACGAAGACGCGCCGCAAGACATCCGCGACCAGATCCGCGATGCCAAGAAGAACGACATCCTCAATGCCAGCTATCCCTATCCCAAGGAATGGGACAAGGACGCCTATGAGGAGGCCATCGACAAGCTGCAGGTCGAACTGGTGCGGATGCAGGCCTGGGTGCGCGACACGGGCCAGCGCATCGTCGTGGTCTTCGAAGGGCGCGATGCGGCGGGCAAAGGCGGCACGATCAAGCGGTTCCGCGAAAACCTGAACCCGCGCGGCGCGCGCCTGGTGGCCCTGCCCAAGCCCAGCAATACCGAAGCCGGCCAATGGTATTTCCAGCGCTATATCGCGCATCTGCCCGCCAAGGGCGAGATGACGCTGTTCGACCGCAGCTGGTACAATCGCGGCGTCGTCGAACATGTCTTTGGTTTCTGCACGCCCGAACAGCGCGCCTGCTGGTTTTCGCAAGTCCCCGAATTCGAGGATATGCTGGCCAATGAAGGCATCACCCTGTTCAAGTTCTGGCTGAACGTCGGGCGTGCCACACAGTTGCAGCGGTTTCTGGACCGCGAAAAGGACCCGCTCAAGCAATGGAAGCTCAGTGCGATCGACGTGGACGGTCTGGCGCGCTGGGATGCCTATTCCGCCGCCATCCGCGAAACGCTGGACCGGACGCATCTGCCCTTTGCACCATGGACGGTCGTGCGGTCCGACGACAAGCTGCGCGCGCGGGTGAACGTCATCCGGTCCGTGCTGCACGCGCTGGATTACCACCGCAAGGACCCCGAGGCGCTGGGGGCCGTCGATCCGCTGATCGCGGGTGGTCCTGACATCTGGCATGACTAAACGGGGCTATCATCACGGCAACCTGCGCGCCGAACTGATCGACGGGTGCCTGCGGCTGATCGAACAGCACGGGCCGACGGGGTTCACCCTGTCCGAGGCCGCGCGCGAGGCCGGTGTCACCCCCGCCGCCGTCTATCGCCATTTCGCGGGGCGCGAGGATCTGATCGCCGCCGCCGCGCAGGAAGGCTACGCCATTTTCGCGGACCTGATGGAACGTGCCTTTGCCGACGGGAAACCCTCGGCCCTGTCCGCCTTCGAGGCGACAGGCCGCGCCTATCTCGCCTTTGCGCGCCGCTATCCGGGGCATTACATCGCGATGTTCGAATCGGGCATCTCGATCAACCACAGCACTGATCTGCATGCCGTCGCGACCCGCGCCATGGGCGTGCTGGAAAAGGCCGCCGCGGCCCTCAGCCAGCATATTCCGGCGGAAAAGCGCCCGCCGCCGCAGATGTTCAGCGCCCATATCTGGGCCATGTCGCATGGCGTGGTCGAACTTTTCGCGCGCGGCAATCCGGGCCGCACCAGCCCCTTTCCTCCCGATGACCTGCTTGAAACCGGCATCGGCATCTATCTGCGCGGGCTTGGCCTGCTGGACCCTGACACATAGGACAGACCCATGGACGGCACATTCGCAGTCATCTTTTTCATCGTCGGTCTGACCGACACCTATCTGAACAGCTGTGCCACCGGCTGCTATGCCTTACAGGATGCGCCCGCCCGTGCCGCGGTGCAGATCAGCGATGTGATCTTTCAGTCTGACAGCATCAGTGAAGAAATCTATGTGACCTACGATCTGCCGCGCCGCTATGGCGTGTTCCAGCCGGTCGTGGGCGCCAGCGCCACCGGCGACGGCAGCCTCTGGATCGGGGCCGGAGCCAAATGGACAACACAGGACGTGATCGACGGGCCGTTCTTTGTCGAGGCGTCGTTCATGCCGGGGGTCTATGCAGAAGGCGACGGGCCGGATCTCGGCCTGCCGCTCGAATTTCGCGGCGCGCTGGGGGTCGGCTATATGTTCGACAATGGCGCCACCTTGACCGTGCTGGCAGACCATCGGTCAAACGGCGATCTGGGCGACATCAATCCGGGGCTGGAAACCGTGGGACTACGGTTCGCCATGGTGCTCGACTGACCCCATCGTTCGAGCCCAAATATCCCCCGCGGAGCGTTCCGGCGCAGCCGGACCCGCTCAGGCCAGAATGACCAGCGACCGTTCGTCCCAGACCACCTTGGTCTGGGTGCCCACGTTCAGCACCGGCCGCCCGATCAGGTTTTTCATGGCGATGTTCAGCGGCTGGTCCACGCCGGCAATACGCACGTCGTAATAGGTCATGTCGCCGTAATAGACGACCTCGTCCACCACGCCGTCGATCAGCTTGCGGTCGGTCGTCTCGCCCTCGAACAGGATGGCGAGCGTTTCTGGCCGCACACCGGCCACGGCAGCCCCTTTGTCGAGCGCCATGGGGGCCTGTTCGGCATTCACGCTGACGCGGCCAAGACCCGCCACATCCACGGTGATCTGTTCGCCGATGTCCTGCACGTCGGCGCGCAGAAAGTTCATCTTGCCGATGAATTCCGCCACCCGCCGCGAATTGGGCCGACGATACAGCGTTTCGGGATCGGCCAACTGCCCGATCTCGCCTTCGAACATGACGGCGATGCGGTCGGACATGACCAGCGCCTCTTCCTGGTCATGGGTGACCAGAATGAAGGTGATGCCGACATGCCGCTGGAGGCGGATCAGTTCGACCTGCATCTGTTCGCGCATCTTTTTATCCAGCGCGGACAAAGGTTCATCCAGCAACAAGACCTTGGGTTTCAGGATCAGCGCGCGCGCAAGCGCGACCCGCTGGCGCTGTCCACCGGACAAGGCATGTGACGCGCGTTTGCCATAGCCGGACAGGCCGACCATGCTCAGCGC
>DAISXL010000237.1:0-3274 GCA_036825855.1 Yoonia sp. | reverse complement strand
CTTTATGCCGTGATGGCTGCAAGCGTGGCAGTCAATGCAGCGACGCTTCTCGGTCTGGCCAGTCTTGATGCAGCATGGAACAGCCTGCTGGTGTTGCTGATGGTCGGCACGTTCCACGGCCTGTTTCATTTCTGGCGGCACAACGTGCTTTACGACAATGCCCTGCGGATGATGCTGCCGCGCTTCATGCACAAGATCCTATGACCCAGACCGCCCCCACCGCCCCTGTCGACCATCGCTTTCCCTGCGACGCCTGTGGCGCGAACATGCGATTCGATCCCCGCGCCAACCAGCTTGTCTGCCAGCATTGCGGCAATACCCAAGAAATGCCGCAGTCCACGATCACCGGCAGCATCAAGGAAATGGATTTCCGCCGCGCGCTGGACCAGCGCCTGCCCGAGGCGGATATCGAGATCACCCGCACCGTCGCCTGCAACAATTGCGGCGCGGAATTCGAATTCGACCCCGATGTGCATGCCGCCGAATGCCCCTTCTGCGCGAGCCCCGTGGTCAGCGATACCGGCACGCACCGGCATATCAAACCGGCGGGATTGCTGCCTTTTGCGCTGGACGAACCCACCGCGCACAAGGCGATGAACGACTGGCTGGGCAGTTTATGGTTCGCGCCGAACGGTCTGACTGAATATGCCCGCAAGGGACGGCGAATGAACGGCATCTATGTCCCCTACTGGACTTTTGATGCTAATACCGCCAGCCGCTATACCGGCCAGCGCGGCACCTATTATTACGAAAACCGCACCGTCATGCGCGACGGCAAGCCGACCACGGTGACAGTGCGCAAGACCCGCTGGCGGGCTGTTTCAGGACAAGTCGCACGGTTTTTCGACGATGTGCTGGTGCTGGCGTCGAAATCCCTGCCCAAGAAACACACCGACGGGCTGGAACCCTGGGACCTCAGCGCGCTGGAACCTTACAAGCCCGATTACCTCGCCGGTTTCCGCGCCGAAGGCTACCAGATCGCGCTCGAGGACGGATTTACCGAGGCCCGCGCCTATATGGACCGCATGATTGCGCGTGATGTGAAATACGACATCGGCGGCGACGATCAAAGGATCGGGCAGATCGACACGCAGATCAGCGCTGTGACCTTCAAGCATGTCCTGCTGCCGGTCTGGCTGGCGGCCTACAAATACCGCGGGCAAAGCTATCAGTTCGTGGTCAACGGGCGCACCGGACGGGTGCAGGGCGAACGGCCCTATTCGGCATGGAAGATCGCGGGGGCTGTGATCGTCGGTCTGATCTTGGCACTGGTCGCAGGTTTCGTTACCGCTAACACCCAATGACGGGAGAGAGACGATGATCCTATGCTGTGGCGAAGCCCTGATCGACATGCTGCCGCGTGAAACGGCGGCCGGCGAGGCGGCTTTCGCCCCCCATGCCGGTGGCGCGGTGTTCAACACGGCCATCGCACTCGGGCGGCTTGGCGCGCCGGTGCAGTTCTTTTCGGGCCTGTCGTCGGACCTGTTCGGCACGATCCTGCGCGACCAGTTGGCCACATCGGGCGTGGATGCCAGCCCCGCCGCGATCAGCGACCGGCCCACGACGCTGGCTTTCGTGACGCTGACGAACGGCCATGCCTCCTATGCGTTCTACGATGAAAACACCGCTGGCCGCATGCTGACGCCTGCCGATCTGCCCGCCACGCAGGCCGAGGCGCTGTTTTTCGGCGGCATCTCTCTGGTCGTTGAACCCTGTGCGGCGGCCTATGAGGCGCTGATGCTGCGCGAAGCCCCGCGTGCGGTCACGATGATCGACCCCAATATCCGCCCCGGTTTCATCAAGGATGAAGCCGCCTATCGCGCGCGGCTGGACCGGATGCTGGCCGTGGCCGATATCATCAAGATCTCGGACGAGGATCTGGCCTGGATCAGCGGCGATACCGATGCCGCCGCCCTGCGCGCGAAAACAGGCGCAGCCGTTGTCCTGCTGACGCGCGGCGCGGATGGCGTGACGGTTGTCACCGCATCGGGCAGTTTCGACGTGCCGGCGGTCAAGGCCAATGTCGTCGACACAGTAGGCGCAGGCGATACGTTCAGCGCGGGGTTTCTGGCCAATCTCGACGCGCAGGGGCTGCTGACCAAAGCCGCCCTTGCTGAGGCAGACCGCGACGCGCTGACCACTGCCACCGCCTTTGGCGCAAGGGTCGCGGCCATCACCGTCAGCCGCGCGGGTGCGAACCCGCCCTGGGCCTCCGAGCTGTGAGAGCGCTGGTCCAGCGCGTCAGCGCGGCTAGCGTCAGCGTGGACGGGGCCGTGATCGGCCAGATCGGACAGGGTGTGCTGATCCTTGTCTGCGCGATGGCGGGCGATACGCCCGACAAATCCGCCACCCTTGCCGCCAAGATCGCCAAGCTGCGCATTTTCAAGGATGACGCGGGCAAGATGAACCAAAGCCTGATCGATACGGGTGGCGCCGCCCTGATCGTCAGCCAGTTCACGCTGGCCGCCGATACATCGCGCGGCAACCGCCCCGGTTTTTCCGCCGCCGCCAGTCCCGACCTTGGCCGCAGTCTTTATGACCAGTTCATCGCCGACATCGGTGCCTTGGGCATCCCGACCGCCACCGGATCATTCGGCGCGGATATGGCGGTGTCGCTGGTCAATGACGGGCCAGTCACGATCTGGCTCGACATCTGACCCCATCTTTCGAGCCCAAATATCCCCGCCGGAGGCCTAAAAGTCCTTCAGCAGCCTTTCCCCACAACCAGCACCCAATAGGGACCGCGCGCACCTGTCGTGATGCCGATGCCGAATTCCTCGACCCTTGGGTGCAGCATGATCGTGCGATGACCGGGCGAATTCATCCAGCCGGTGATGATCTGTTCCGACCGCGGATAGCCCCAGGCGATATTCTCGCCCACAAGGCAATCGCTATAGCCCGCCGCGCGGACGCGCTGCTGCAGGTTTGACCCATCGGTGCCGATATGGGCGAAAAACTCGTTGCGGTGCATGTCGCAGGCATGGGTCATCGCCGCACGGCCCAGATCACGGCTGAACCGCAAAGGCGGCTGGCCGTTGGCCTGACGGCTGGCGTTCAGCCCCGCCGCGATCTCATTGGCCAGCGCATCGACATTTTCGGGGGCGGTGCAATTCGCGGCATGGGCGGTATTCGCCGCAAACGCGGTGATCAGCGCCAGCAACACTGCCTGCAAAACCATCATGATCCGCCCCCCCTTGCGTTGTCGTTGGCAAGCTAGACAGCGAAATCGGGGCAAGGCTATGGCAAGACGGGGGAAGTTGCGGGGCAATCAGAC
>DAISXL010000236.1:0-3276 GCA_036825855.1 Yoonia sp. | reverse complement strand
CATGACCAGCGCCCAGAGCATCAGGCCCCCCGCCGCCACGCGGATCGCGGCGAAATCCATCGGGTCCATGCCGTAGCGGGCGACACCCAGCCGGTTCAGGACTGAATTGGCGGCAAAGGCTGCCATGGTCAAGGCCAGCAATAGAGAAATCTTGAACACATGCGGCCTTTCCAGATGACGGTCCACTTTGATACCGGATCGACGCAAAAGAAAAGGGCGGCCCCAGTGGGACTGCCCTTCGTTGCATTGTCGCAGCCAGTCAAATCCTGACGGATTTGACTTACATCATGCCGCCCATACCGCCCATGCCGCCCATGTCACCCATGCCGCCGCCATTGCCGCTGTCTTTCGACGGCTTGTCGGCAATCATGGCTTCGGTGGTGATCAGCAGGCCAGCGACAGATGCCGCATCCTGCAGCGCTGTGCGCACAACCTTGGCCGGGTCGATGACGCCGAACTTGAACATGTCGCCATATTCTTCGGTCTGCGCATTGAAGCCGAACGACTTGTCATTGCTTTCGCGGATTTTGCCCGCAACAACCGACCCGTCGACGCCCGAGTTTTCCGCGATCTGGCGCAGCGGTGCTTCGACAGCCTTGCGGATGATCGCGATACCGACGTCCTGGTCAGAGTTTGCACCCTTCAGACCTTCCAGAACCTTGCCAGCCTGGATCAGGGCCACACCGCCACCGACGACGACGCCTTCCTGAACAGCGGCACGTGTCGCGTTCAGCGCATCGTCAACGCGGTCCTTGCGCTCTTTCACTTCGACTTCGGACATGCCGCCGACGCGGATGACGGCCACACCGCCAGCGAGCTTCGCCACACGTTCCTGCAGCTTTTCGCGGTCGTAGTCAGAGGAAGTATCCTCGATCTGGCCACGGATCTGTGCGACGCGGGCTTCGATCTCGGACTTGTCGCCAGCACCGTCGACGATGGTGGTTTCGTCCTTGGTGATCGAGATGCGCTTGGCCGAACCCAGCATGTCGATGGTGACGTTTTCCAGCTTCATGCCGAGGTCTTCGGAGATCACCTGACCACCGGTCAGAATGGCGATATCCTGCAGCATCGCCTTGCGACGATCGCCAAAGCCGGGGGCCTTGACCGCTGCGATCTTCAGACCGCCGCGCAGCTTGTTGACGACGAGTGTCGCCAGTGCTTCGCCTTCGACGTCTTCAGAGATGATCAGCAGTGGCTTGCCGGACTGGATGACGGATTCCAGCAGGGGCACCATTGGCTGCAGCGAGGACAGTTTCTTTTCGTGCAGCAGGATGATCGCATCCTCCAGCTCGACTGTCATTTTCTCTGGGTTGGTCACGAAATATGGCGACAGGTAGCCGCGGTCGAACTGCATGCCTTCGACGACAACGGTTTCTGTTTCCAGACCCTTGTTTTCTTCGACGGTGATCACGCCTTCGTTGCCGACTTTCTGCATCGCGTCAGCGATCTGGCGGCCGATTTCGGATTCGCCGTTGGCAGAGATCGTGCCGACCTGTGCGACTTCGTCGCTGTCGTTCACGGGACGGGCAGCAGCCTTGATCGCTTCGACGACCTTGGAGGTCGCGAGGTCAATGCCGCGCTTGAGGTCCATCGGGTTCATGCCGGCGGCGACGGATTTCATGCCTTCGCGGACAATCGCCTGTGCCAGAACGGTCGCAGTCGTGGTGCCGTCACCGGCTTCGTCATTGGTGCGGTTGGCCACTTCTTTGACCATCTGCGCGCCCATGTTCTCGAACTTGTCTTCCAGTTCGATTTCCTTGGCGACAGACACACCGTCTTTGGTGATGCGCGGTGCGCCAAAGGATTTGTCGATGACCACGTTGCGGCCTTTGGGGCCGAGGGTCACTTTGACGGCGTCGGCAAGGATGTTCACACCCTTGAGCATCCGGTTACGCGCGTCGGTGCTGAACTTGACTTCTTTAGCAGCCATTTTCATGTGCTCCTTGAATTATTTGAAAGGGGAAAGGCGCTGTCGCCGGGATCACATGATCCCGAGGATGTCGCTTTCCTTCATGATCAACAGCTCTTCGCCGTCGATGCGGACTTCGGTGCCGGACCATTTGCCAAACAGCACTTTGTCGCCTGCCTTGACGGCCATCGGGATCAGCTCGCCGCTGTCTTTGCGCGCGCCTTCGCCCACGCTGACGATCTCACCCTCTGCGGGCTTTTCCTTGGCGGTGTCGGGAATCAGCAGACCGCCTTTGGTCTTCGTATCGCTTTCGATACGGCGGACCAATACGCGGTCGTGAAGTGGTTTAAATGCCATTTCAGAACTTCTCCAGTTCGGTTATCCTTGGTGTTAGCACTCAGCGACCCCGAGTGCCAACACCGCGTAGATATGAACCGATCACGCGGCTGTCAACAGTCCCGTGCGGTTTGATCCGCAGATTTTCGGCCTTATTCCACAGGTGCCGCGATCCGGCTCAGGCAGCGCCGCAAAGTTGCAGCTTCCTCCGCTGAAAACCGCGCTGCGAGTTTCGCATCAAAGGCGGCTGCGGCCTTGCACAGATCGTCGAACACCGCCTTGCCCGCAGGTGTCAGGCGCAGTTCTTCCTGCCTGCGGTCGCTGTCGCGGGGGGCGCGCACAAGATAGCGTTTGGCGGCCAGCGCTGCGACCGCGCGGCTGATCTTGGTCTTGTGGATACCAGCCCGCGTGCCGATGTCCGTGGCAGTCAGCGCGCCATAGCGGCCCAGATGAAACAGCACCCGCCATTCGGTGCGCAACATGCCATAGCGCGCCTTGTAATGCTGCTGGAACGCCTGCCCCGCCGTTTCCGCCGCCCTATTGAGCAGGTAGGGCAGGAAGGTCTGGATATCGAAATCGTCGGCCATTGGACATGCTCCAGTCTTGTTGGTTACATTTTCAACCAATATGCCGGATGCATCGGAGGATGACCAGATGACCAACCAGCCACGCTATATGCCCGGGTTCGGCAATGATTTCGAAACCGAGGCGCTGCCCGGTGCCTTGCCCCAGGGCATGAACAGCCCGCAGAAATGCAATTACGGCCTTTATGGTGAACAGCTGAGCGGGACCGCCTTTACCGCGCCTAGCCACCAGAACGAACGCACATGGTGCTACCGGATCAGGCCGTCGGTGAAACACACGCACCGGTTCAGCAAAATCGACCTGCCGTACTGGAAATCCGCGCCGCATATCGACCCTGATGTGGTGTCTTTGGGTCAATACCGCTGGGACCCTGTTCCGCATGCCGACACACCGCTGACATGGCTGACGGGGATGCGCACGATGACGACGGCGGGCGATGTGAACAC
>DAISXL010000235.1:0-3288 GCA_036825855.1 Yoonia sp. | reverse complement strand
CCCGAAGGCGAGAACCCCGGCAGCGATGTCGCCACCTGGCTGACGCGGCATGGCTGCGCGGTGACCGTGCAGCAATCGCCCAGTGGCGGGCAGGATATCGGGACCTGCATCCTGACCCGCGCCAGCGAGATCGGGGCGGACCTTGTCGTGATGGGTGCCTATGTGCATTCGCGCGCGCGCCAGCGCATTCTGGGGGGTACCACGCAGATCATGGTCACCCAGACAGATCGCGCCGTCCTGTTGGCGCATTGAAGGGGCGGCGCCGGGTCTTGTGGCCCGGCGTCGGCCTTTTGCGGATCAATCGGCCGGTGACGCTGGTTTCAAGTCTTCCGCGATCTTGCCGGTCATCGCGATCAGCTTGCCGGTCTCGGCCTGATACTGGTCAAAGGCCGTCTGGATGAACGCGGCCTGCACATGCTGCGTCTCGGCCAGCGACCGGCAGCCCAGCAGGGCCTGTTGCAGGTGGATATCCTGCCGCATGCGTTCGGCGACGAAACTGGCCAGTTCGCCACCCACCTCGGTTGCGGCCTCGATCCAAGCGGCATTCATCCAGGATGCGGCGGGGGTCACGGCAGCGAGCGTGTCCAGCACATCGGGTGCAAATGCGGGGTGATCAGTCTCTTGGGTCATCGTGTGGTCCTCCATGGCCATCGGGATGCGCCATGATGCACCAAATCGCGCGGGCCTGCCTTGACCTGCGTCAATCAGGCGGCGTGGTCGATCAGCACATCGCCCCAGATCGGGAGATGGTCGGAGGCTTTCAGGCTTTGCGGCGTTTGCACCACCCCGCCATCGGTCAGCTCGATCTTCCGGCTCAGCGCGATCCGGTCGAGCGCGGCCATCGGCATGGCGGCGTGAAACGACTTGCCCGGCGCATGGACGGTGAAATCCGCCCGCAGCGGTTCCAGCCCGCGGATGGGCGACCATTCGTTGAAATCCCCGAGGATCGCCGTGGGCCGTCCATCACCGGCCACAGCATCGCGGATCGCGGCCAGCTGGCGCTGGCGGTGAAACCGCGTCAGTCCCAGATGTGCCGCGATCACGCTGACCGGCCCGCCTGCGTCAAGGTCGATCCGCAGGGCGCCGCGTGGTTCGAGCCCCGGCAGGGTCAGACGGGTCACGCCGGTCACGCGACTACCCCGCCGTACCAGCACCGCATTGCCGTGCCAACCCAGGCTGTTTTCATTCGTCGAGACAGGAACCAGATCGTAATCTGTGTGTTCCCTGATCACAGCGGGCGACAAGGCCCCCGGCCTGCCGCGCCAGCGAAAGTCAGCCTCTTGCACGGCGACGACATCGGCGTCGAGGGCGGCCAGAATATCCACGATCCGGCCCGGATCATAGCGCCCGTCGACGCCTTTGGCCTTGCGGATGTTGTATGACGCCAGTCGCAAGGGACGCGGGTTGTGGGGTGCTCTTGTCATGCCCATGATATAGGAACGCCACGCGCGGATGAAAGAGACGACGAGATGAGCCAAGCTTCAGAGCATAACAACACCCGCCTGCGGCTTTTGGCACCGCTCTGGATTGCGCTGACGCTTGCCGCGGTTTGGGCAGCATGGGAAGGCTGGTGGCCCTTGGCCGCGATGTCGTCGCTGACGCTGTTTTTGTCGATGGCGCCCATCGTGCTGGCGTCGCGGTACAATATCGCGCTGCCGCTGCCGTTTCTGGTCGCAACCGTCGCGTTCATCATCGCATCGCTGATCTTTGGCGAAGTTTTCGACATCTACTATCGGATCTGGTGGTGGGACATGGCGCTGCACGCGTCATCGGCCGTGGCCTTGGGGATGATCGGTTTTCTGTTCATCTACATGCTGTTCGAAGGTGACAGGTTTGCAGCACCGCCGAGCGCCATCGCCTTCCTTGCGTTCACATTCGCCCTTAGCTTTGGGGCACTTTGGGAGATTTTCGAATTCGGGATGGACCAGTCCTTTGGCACCACCATGCAGAAAAGCGCCAATGACACGATGATCGACCTGATCACCGATGCGATTGGCGCGGTGATCGGTGCGCTGGCGGGCTATGCCTATCTCAAGGGGCGGTCGGCCGGATTGCTGGGGCGGCTGATCCGTGATTTTATCACGCTGAACCGGCACCTTTACGCCAAAAGCCGGTCGCGCCGCGAAAAATAGGACCTGCCTTGGCCAATCTGCTGTACGACGCGCTGATCGCGCCCCATGCGGGGAACGCGGCGCCTTTCCTGATCGGCGACGATGGACGCAGCCAGAGTTACGCGGCTTTTGTCCGCCGTGCCGCCCGGATTGCCAATGTGCTGACAGCACAAGGCCTGCGCCCCGGTGACAGGGTCGTCGCACAGGTGCCCAAGGTGGCGGATGCGGTAGCACTTTATGCAGGCACCGTGCAGGCAGGGGCGGTCTATCTGCCGCTCAACACCGGATACACGCAGGCGGAACTTGCGTATTTCATCGCGGATGCGGCCCCCAAGGTCGTTATCTGCGACAGCAAGGACGAAGGTACCCTGCGCCCGCTTTGCCCCGCGGGTGCTGTGCTTCTGACGCTGGGCGCGGATGGCGGCGGCACCCTGCCCGATGCCGCCGATAAAGCGCCCGAAGACTTTGCCACCGTGTCGCGCGGGCCGGATGATCTGGCGGGGTTGCTTTACACCTCCGGCACGACAGGCCGGTCCAAAGGCGCGATGATGACCCATCGCAATCTGTTGTCCAATGCGCAGGCGCTGACCGATCTGTGGCAGATCACGGCGCAGGACCGGCTGATCCATGCGCTGCCGATCTTTCACACGCACGGCCTGTTCGTGGCGCTGAACACATCGCTGCTGGCCGGGGCGCAAGTGCGTTTCATGGCGGGTTTCAACCCTGACGCCGTGCTTGCGGAACTGCCGCAATCCACGCTGATGATGGGCGTGCCCACCTTCTACACCCGCCTGCTGGCCGATCCGCGCCTGACGGCTGCGTTGTGCGGCAAGATGCGGCTGTTCATCTCCGGCTCTGCCCCGCTTTTGGCGGAAACACATGACGCGTTTGCGGCGCGCACAGGGCACAAGATCCTTGAACGCTACGGCATGACCGAAACCAACATGATTACCTCCAACCCCTATGACGGGGCGCGCGTCGCGGGGACCGTGGGCTTTCCCCTGCCCGGCACCGAGGTCATCATCACCGACCCCGCGACAGGCGCCCCCCTACCCCAAGGCGAGATCGGCATGATCGAGGTGCGCGGCCCCAATGTATTTTCCGGCTACTGGAACATGCCCGACAAGACGCGCGAAGACCTGCGCGACACGGGCTTTTTCATCACCGGCGATCTGGG
>DAISXL010000234.1:0-3368 GCA_036825855.1 Yoonia sp. | reverse complement strand
CGCATGGTCATGCCGCCGACATGCGCCTCGTAGATGACCGTGCGCTGCCAGGGCGTGCGGGGGCGCACATCATCGCCCCAGGTCGCGGCACTGGGGGCGACCACGCATTTGGGCATCAGCCGCGCGGAATCGCGGCGGTCAAAGCTCAGGTCGCCACGCCTGTGGCCGACACGGTAGCCGAACAGCGCATCGTGCCAGCGCAGTTCGCCGTGATGTGCGCGCGCATATGGGTCGAGCAGCAACTTGTTGGGGTTGAATCTGTGCCCCTGTTCCGGCGCATAGGGTCCGTGGACGCGGTAGCCATATAGCTGGCCGGGCCGGACCTCTGGCAGATAGCCATGCCATATCTGATGGGTGTTTTCCGGCAGCGGCACGCGCGCAATCTCGCGCGTGCCAGCCGCGTTGAACAGGCACAGTTCGACCTTGGTCGCATTGGCCGAAAAGATCGCGAAATTCGTGCCGGCGCCATCCCAGATGGCCCCACGGCGCGACCCGATGCCGGCTTCGACTTTGAATTTGGAGGTCATGATACGCCTTTGGTGTCAGGGGTCAGGATCAATGTCGCCAGCGGCGGCAACGTCAGGGAGGTCGACACAGGTTGACCGTGCCAGCCTTGGCCGTCCGCCGTCACCGACCCGCCGTTGCCGGACCCGGTGCCGCCGTAATCGGCAGCGTCGGAATTCAGCACCTCGGTCCAGCGCCCCGGCATGGGCAGCCCAAGGCGGAAATCCTCGCGCAGGACAGGGGCCATGTTGCAGATTACCGCGACAGGCGGGTCGCCGTCATGGCCCAGCCTGAGGAAGGAAAAGACGTTGTTTTCTGCATCGCCACCGTCGATCCAGCGGAACCCGTCCTGCGCGCAATCCAGCACATGCAGCGCGGGATGGTCGCGGTAGGCGGCGTTCAGGTCGCGCACCAGCCGCTGCAATCCCGCGTGGCGCGGATCGTCGAGCAGGTGCCAGTCCAGCGACCGGTCATGCGACCATTCGCGCGACTGGCCGAATTCGGACCCCATGAACAACAGCTTCTTGCCCGGATGCGTCCACATCCAGCCCAGATAGGCGCGCAGGTTGGCAAACCGCTGCCAGTCATCGCCCGGCATCTTGTTCAACAGCGAGCCTTTGCCATGGACCACCTCGTCATGGCTGATCGGCAGGACGAAATTTTCCGAAAAGGCGTAGTGCAGGCCAAAGGTCATCTTGTCGTGGTGCCAGCGCCGGTTGATCGGGTCCTCGGCCATGTATTGCAGCGTGTCGTGCATCCAGCCCATGTTCCATTTGAAATCGAACCCCAGACCGCCTTGATCGACAGGCCGCGACACGCCGGGAAAGGCGGTCGATTCCTCGGCGATGGTGATACCGTGGCTGCGGTCGGCAATCTGCGTGTTCACGTCGCGCAGGAAACCGATCGCTTCGAGGTTCTCGCGCCCGCCCTCGCGGTTGGGCAGCCATTCACCCGCCTCGCGCGAATAATCGAGGTAGAGCATCGAGGCCACGGCATCGACACGCAGCGCGTCGATGTGGAACTGGCGCAGCCAGTACAGCGCCGAGGACCGCAGGAAATTCGACACTTCGCTGCGCCCGAAATTGTAGATCAGCGTGTTCCAGTCCTTGTGGAACCCCTGCCGCGGATCTTCGTGTTCGTAAAGCGCTGTGCCGTCAAACCGTGCCAGCCCGTGTTCATCGGACGGGAAATGCGCGGGCACCCAATCCATGATGACACCGATGCCAGCGCCATGCAGATGATCGACCATAGCAGCGAAATCATCCGGCCCGCCGAAACGTGATGTGGGCGCGAACATGCCAATCGGCTGATAGCCCCAGGACGGGGTATAGGGATGTTCGGACAGCGGCAGGAATTCGACATGGGTAAAGCCCATGTCCCTGACATATTCGGCCAGCATCGGCCCGACCTCGGCATAGGGCAGGATACGGTCGCCATCGCCGCGCCGCCATGACCCCAGATGCACCTCGTAGATGCTGACAGGCTGGTCGCGCAGGTCGCGCCGTGCTTTGGCCATCCAATTGGCATCGGTCCAGGCATGGTGCGCAGGACCGGCAACGACCGACGCTGTGCCCGGGGCCGGTTCCATCTGGAACGCGACCGGATCGGCCTTGAGCGGCAGCACCTCGCCATAGGCACCAAGGATCTCGTATTTGTAGATCTCGCCAGCGCCGATCCCGGGCACGAACAGTTCCCAGAACCCGCCTCCCCGCCGCCGCATCGGGTGGCGCCGCCCGTCCCAGGCGTTGAAATGGCCCACGACGCTGACGCGCCGCGCATTGGGCGCCCAGACGGCAAAAGCGGTGCCGTCGCAGCCTTCATGCGTCACCGGATGCGCGCCTAGCCGGGTCCAAAGCTCTTCGTGCCGCCCTTCGGCCAGCAAGTATTGATCCATGTCGCCCAGAACGGAACCAAAGCGATAGGGGTCGTCCTTGTCCCAGACATGATCACCCGCACGGCATTGCAGGCGATAGGCAAAGGGCTTGCGTTTTTTCGGGAATGTCAGGTGAAACACGCCTTCGGGGTGGATGCGGTCCATCACCCCCAGCGGTTCGCCGTTGCTGTCCAGCACGGTCACGGCCCCCGCATCGGGTGCGAACACCGTGATCGCAGGCGGGCTGCCATGCATCCCGAGTGTTGCGAACGGGTCGGACAGGCGGCCGCGGACGATCGCCTCCAGTGTTTGATCATCAGGTCGGGTCATATGGCTTTCGCGATCTTGAGCAATCCGGCAAGCGGCACGTCGATGCGTGCGGGGCGGAAGGCGCGTTCGTATTGCACCTCGTAGGCGCATTTGCGCAGCAGATGCAGGTCGAGAAGGGCTTGCTCGAACGCCGCATCGTGCGGGCGCACGGGGGCATCGCCCATCGTGTCGCGCCATGCCGCAAGGAATGCGCCAGCGGTGGAGTCGTACCATGCATCAAGTTGTGCCGTGGTGCGCGCGGGGTCGGCCCCGGCCTCGGTCCGGCGGTCAAAGGCTGCGGCCAGCGCATAGTCGAAACTGCGCAACATGCCCGCGACATCGCGGAGCGGCGATGATTTCGCCTGCCTTTCGGCCAGACTGCGGGATGGTTCCCCTTCAAAGTCGATGATGACCAGATCATCCTGTGCGACAAGAACCTGCCCCAGATGATAATCGCCATGCACCCGCGATAGCGCGCCCGACAGGGGCAGGTCCGTGACCCTGTCGATCCGGTCAAGGATCGCCGAACGGTGGGCCAGCACATCTTTCGCGATCTCGGCGGCATGGCCGATCAGCTTGGCCGCCTTGAGCATATCGAGCATGCGCACCACCTCTGCGCGGGTCCCGTCGACCAGCGCCGTGACGCTGTCCTGCGTCAGCGGTTCGGTGCCAAAAGCACCCG
>DAISXL010000233.1:0-3374 GCA_036825855.1 Yoonia sp. | reverse complement strand
TGCCGCGAAGGCACGGGCTGGATGATGCGCGTGATGGCGCGTCTGGTCGAAGGCAATGCCTCGGTCGAGGAAATCGACATGCTGTTGGACGTGACAAAACAGGTCGAAGGCCATACGATCTGCGCGTTGGGTGACGCGGCCGCCTGGCCGATCCAGGGGCTGATCAAGAATTTCCGGGACGAGATCGAGGACCGGATCAAACACAAACGCATGGCGGGGATGGCAGCAGAATGATGATCCGGGGTGTGATGATGGGTGCGGCGCTAACGCTGGCCGCTTGTGCAACAGGCTCTGGCCCCGCGCGTGAACTCAGCGATCCGGCCGTGCAGCGCCTGCTGAACATGCCGACGCCGGAATATTACGCGACGCTGACCCTTGCCACGCGGGTCGCACAGAACTGTGCGCGCTACCGCTATGACGCGGAACTGGATTCGCTGATGAACGAACGCCGCAACGAACTGGGCCGCGGGTCGCTGTCCGCCAATTCGCAGCGCAACGCGATCGAGCTGGAAACCGACGTGATGCAGCGCAGTTTCGGCGTCAAGCACGCGGTCGAGATGACAGGCGCCGACCTCTGCCCCGCCGCCGATGCCGAAGTGCTGGAAGGCTCCGCGCTGAGCGCGATGCTGGTGCCGGTGTGATCTGCTGACACTTCGTGACGCCTTTGAAAAGGTCGCGCCCAGGCGCGGCCTTTTTTATTGCGCTTTCCGTTGCAAATGGCGTCGTCACGGGTGGTTGGCGGATCTTGCCGGGTTCTGCCTGTTCCGGCTTGGCAGGTAGATCGGAGCGTGTATCTTCGACCCTGCGGGCTACACGTTTGGCATGGTAGGCGATATCGAGAGATGATGTTCAAAGGGTTCGCTGGCCTTGTTGCGCTGATCGGCATGGCGCTGTTTGCCAGTTGCGCCGCGCAGACAGCGGCGCAAGGCACCACGATCGAGGTCACGCGGGCCGAACTGGACGTGGCGCTTGCCGGAATTCTTGCCGAAAGCCGCGACGTTGATTTCCCCGAAAAGACCCGCTTTACAGAGTTGCGGTTCGTCCATGAGGCAGGCCTCGGGATCGCCGGGCAGGCGCGGTTCTTTGACCCCGGGGTCAGGGGACTATCCACCGCCGGACATCGCGTTTTTCGGGATGGTGCCGTTAGGATACTGGCGGGTGGAAAACGGTGTGCTGACCTTCGCGCTGGTCGCTGTTGACGGCATTGCGCCGGTCCCGCGGGGTGAATCTGCCGACAGTGACCTGGCAGAGGCGATCCGCGACAGTCTGAGCACCGGTGTCGGCCATTTGTTGTCGCGCATGGCTTTCCCGACAGGTCTTGACCCGGACCGCCGTTGGATCATTGGCAGCGCCGCGGTGACGCCCGATGCGATCAGGTTCGAACTGCGCGCGCGCTGACGCGTCACTGGATCCGTTCATGAACGCGTGCCATCATGACCTGTGCCGCAGGTGACGGCAGGCCCGTCCCCTAGCTGTGGTCGGTTTTGTCGACCGCAGCATCCCCCGCGAGAATCCGCCGGCGGATCATCTGCATGATTTTCTGACGTGTTGCCTCCTGCGACGGCATCATCACGCTGGAGGCATGGCGGGCACGCACCTTTCGCGGGTGGATCACCGGGGCGACGTCATCAGGCGGTTCTGCGGCATCTCCGGCAATCAGCGCCAGAAAATCCTTGGGCTGGCGGCATTCGAAATATTCGACCCACAGCTCGTCTTGCGCGTTCTGCTGTAAAAGCGGGATCAATCTGAGATCGAAATCGGACCCGAGCGCGAAGCGGTCCCATGTCTTGTGCAACGTATCTGATTTCGCGAGATGGTCGCTGACGGTGTTCAGAACGACCATGGACAAGGTCAGGTGATCGTAAATGGCCGACTCGTCGCTCGACAGATTTTGTTCGCCCTCATAGCGCTGCATCACCGCACGCGTGGCACGGCGCAGGACTTTCAGCTTTGCGACCACGTCAAGCTTGTGATCGGCCTCAAGCTGTATGCCGCTGTGAACTGGCTTGATACTCATAACGCTCCATCTTCAAAAACCACAAGACAGGTCAAAATCGAGCCTCTCGACACGGATGGTCCGGCGTCTGCAGCCGCTCTGGCTCAACACAAAAACAAGCTGCGGCATTTGAGAGTTAGCCTATTACAGGTGTTCGGTCGATACTTTCATGTGATTATGCGAATTCCATTATGACTTTGAAGTGAACAGCCGCGGGTAATGCTGTATTTCAGGACGCAACCAGCGCGCGATCGACATGGTTGTGCTGTAGGCCGTGCTGGCGTGCAGCCAAGATCGCCAAGCAGCGCGACTGACATCCACTGCACAGTAAACTTGCTGCGGCCCTCTTGGGGACATGCACGGCCCTCATGTTGCCCCCATGCGCGGAAAATCCCCGCTCGCGGTCTGTTGATATTGAATAACGCGTCCTTCGG
Source organism: Yoonia sp. (assembly GCA_036825855.1). GTDB lineage: Bacteria > Pseudomonadota > Alphaproteobacteria > Rhodobacterales > Rhodobacteraceae > Yoonia. The sequence goes on along the minus strand of DAISXL010000233.1, from coordinate 944 downwards.
CGCAATCTGTTGCCCAAGGGTGCCGTTCCGAGCGCCCAAGCAAGAGGCATGACAATGACAAGAACAACAATTGCGATCGTGGTGGTGTTGCTGGCGACCGTCAGTTTTGCGGGCACGCTGTCGGCGCAGTCCGCCTTAAAGGACGAACCCGCCGTGCGGGACGGCATCATCGACGTGGGAATCGCCTATGAGATTTCGCAGAAATGCGATAGCATCCGCGCGCGCACCTTTCGCGGGATCGGTTTTCTGCAATCGCTGCGCACCACGGCCCGTGATCTGGGCTACTCCGACGCCGAAATCGACGCCTATATCGACGACCGTGCCGAAAAGCGGCGTCTGGAAGGTATTGCGCGTGCGCAACTGGCCTCGCTTGGGGCGGTGACGGATGATCCGGCCAGCTATTGCGCGGTCGGACAGGCGCAAATCGCTGCAAATACACGCGTTGGCTGGCTTCTGCGCTGACCACAGGTCAGCGATCACAAATTGCGGTCTTTTTTGCCGTTCGCACTGGCGTCAGGTGGACTTGCGCGTTAGAACGCCCCCAACGCGCCTACCCCTAATGCGGCACATGGCGCGACGGGAACAAGAAGGCACGCCATGTCTGATCTGCGCAAAGTCATCATCGATGGAAACGAGGTCGAGGTGGATGGGGCAATGACCCTGATCCAGGCCTGTGAAGTCGCGGGCATCGAAATCCCCCGCTTCTGCTATCACGAACGCCTGACCATCGCCGGCAACTGCCGCATGTGTCTGGTCGAGGTTGTGGGCGGTCCGCCCAAACCCGCCGCCTCTTGCGCGATGCAGGTCAAGGATCTGCGGCCCGGCCCTGAAGGCCAGCCACCCGTGGTGAAAACCAACAGCCCGATGGTCAAGAAGGCCCGCGAGGGCGTGATGGAATTCCTGCTGATCAACCATCCGCTGGATTGCCCGATCTGCGACCAGGG
>DAISXL010000232.1:0-3387 GCA_036825855.1 Yoonia sp. | reverse complement strand
GCACGGTCAGCCTGACCTATGACGCCCGCCTGTTGCGGCGCAAACAGCTGACCACCGACGCGGGAGAGCCGTTCGTCGTCGATCTGCCGCAAACGACATCGGTGGGCGCGGGCCATGTGTTCCTGCTCGAAGATGGGCGCCAGATCGCGGTCATCGCCGCGACCGAGGCGCTGATGCGGGTGACAGGCGATCTGGTGCGGCTGGCCTGGCATATCGGCAACCGGCATATGCCCTGCGCGATCCTGCCCGATGCGCTGGTCGTGCAGCGCGAAAAGGTGATGCGCGGGATGCTGGAACAACTTGGCGCCGTGGTCACGGATTTCGACGGGCCTTTCACCCCCGAAGGCGGGGCCTATGGCCATGGCCGCACGATGGGTCACGACCACAGCCATTCCCATGCGTGACGCGCATCTGCTGACGCTGGCGCAATGGCTGTCGCCTGCCTATCCGGTCGGGGCCTTTGCATGGTCGCACGGGCTGGAAAGGACGATCGGGCGCGGCGATGTCCGGGACGGCGCGGCGCTCGCTGACTGGCTGACGGATGTGCTGGACCACGGGGCCGGACGCAGCGACGCGATCCTGCTGTGCGCGGCCCATGCCGCCGATGACATGGCCCCCGTCGCGGAACTCGCCGCCGTGCTGGCCCCCAGCCGTGAACGCCGGATGGAGACACTGCAGCAAGGGGCCGCCTTTGCCGCGACGACCCGTGCGGTCTGGGGGATCGATCTGCCCGACATGGCCTATCCCGTGGCGGTGGGGCGCGCGGCGCGGCTGATGGACCTGCCGGTGCAACCTGTCGCGCAGCTTTGGCTGCAAAGTTTCGCCAGCAATCTGGTGCAGGCCGCACAGCGCCTGATGCCCCTGGGCCAGACCGAGGCGCAGCGGATACTTGCGGGGCTTGCACCCCTGTGCATCCGCATTGGCGCAGAGGCGACAGTCGCCAGCCTCGACGATATCGGCAGCGCTGTCTTTGCCGTCGATACCGCCTCCATGCAGCACACCACCCAATACAGCCGGATCTTCCGGTCATGATCCCGTTTTTGACGCTGGCCCTTGTCACCATGGCGATGGTCCATGTCGCCTGGGGGCTGCGGTTCTGGATTCCGATCCGCGACGAAGCCCGCCTTGCCCGCGCGGTTGTGGGCGCGCGGGACATCACACAAATGCCGCCACCGCTAATGTGCTTTGCGGTCGCGTTGGCCCTAGGTCTGGTCGCGGTGGCGCTGGCGATGCTGCCATCCACGCCGGCGTGGCTTTTGCTCTGGAGTGCGGCACCTGTGTTCCTCCTGCGCGGTGCGCTTGCTTATGTGCCCCTCTGGCGGCGATTGACGCCCGAGGAACCTTTCGCCACCAATGACCGGCATTATTTCGGCCCGCTCTGCGTGATCATTGGTGTCGGTCTGATTTTCGTTTTGCAAAGAGGTGTCTAATGTCCCCCCACGGTCCATTGCGCGTCGGTATCGGCGGCCCTGTCGGGGCCGGTAAAACGACGCTGACTGCCGCCCTTGCCCGCGCGCTGAAAGACGAGCTGAGCCTGTGCGTCATCACCAATGATATCTACACACAGGAAGATGCTGAGGCACTGATGCGGATGCAGATCCTGCCCGCCGATCGCGTGATGGGTGTGGAAACCGGCGGCTGTCCGCATACCGCCATCCGCGAGGATGCCTCGATCAACCTTGCCGCTGTGGCTGAAATGCGCGCGCGCCACCCCGATCTGGACCTGATCCTGATCGAAAGCGGCGGCGACAACCTGTCCGCGACCTATAGCCCCGAACTGGCCGATCTGACGATCTATGTCATCGACACCGCCGCGGGCGAGGATATCCCCCGCAAAGGCGGCCCCGCGATCACGCGGTCCGACATTCTGGTCGTGAACAAGACCGATCTTGCGCCCTACGTTGGCGCGTCGCTCGACGTGATGGCCACGGACGCCGCACGGATGCGCGGCGACCGCCCAGTTGTTTTTGCAAGCCTGCGCAACGGGCAGGGCGTGGACGACATCGTCGGCCTGATCCGCCGCATCGGCGGTCTCTGATCCCATCTTCCGAGCCCAAATATCCCCCGCGGAGCGTTCCCTTGCGCAGCAAGGGAAATCAGCGCCGCCCGAGCTTGCCGAATTCGCTGTCCAGCAGCGCGCGCAGCTTTTTGGCCCCGCCACGCAAGGCGGCTTCGACATTGGCGTCACGGTGAGTGACAGTCTGCGGCTGCATCCCCTCGGGGCGGCCTTCGACGGTGCAGCGGATATCATCAGCACCGCCCTTGCCGCCGTTCACATCGCCGATATGCACCTCGATCCGCGTCAGGCGATCCGTCAGATGGCCCAATGCGCCGGTCACGATGGTCTCTGCGACCTCGGCTAGCCGGTCGTCGCCTTGAATATGTGCATCGGTGTTCAGTTGGAATTGCATGACGGTCCTTTCGGTATTGCGATCTTTGCGCAGCGCAGACATGCGCCGCAGCACTCAGATGGGCATAACGCGCGGGTCTGCAATGGGTTCAGGCCTTGGACATTGTGTCGCCGGTCAACGCCCCGCAGGTCGCGTCTTTAGACCGGGTTCTACGGGGGAACGCGGCCGTGAAACCGCTTGCTGGATCGGGGGTGGTCGGATAGCTTTGGCGCAGTTGCGCGGTGTGGAGTGTTGTTATAAATATCAGCATCTTGCTGGTCTTGTTGGGGCTTGGGGCCTTGGTCATCCCTCTGGCCAGTGGCGGCTCTGGCGGCGATGACAATGACGATACGATCAAGGGCAGCTTTGGCGACGACGTGATCGTGGGCACCGAAGGCGACGACCTCATCTACGGCTACAAGGGCGACGACACGATCACCGGCCTGGACGGTCTGAATGAAATCTACGGCGGGGAAGGCAACGACACCATTTTCGGTGGCGATCAGCGCGATGTGCTGGTCGGTGGGCCGGGTGACGATGTAATCCGCGGCGGCGACGGCAACGACACGATCGAAGGCACAGGCGGCAACGACACGCTGTTCGGGGATTATGGTGCGGATATCATCCGTGGCGGCAACGGCGATGACGTGATTTTCGGCGGCCCTGCCGCGCGCCTGATCGACGATGAATATGTGCTGGCCACCAATATCAACGACACCCTGCGCGGCGGCGGCGGCGAGGATACGATTTATATCTGGGGCGGCGATCCTCAGATCGAAGGCAAAGAAGGCGGATTCGCCGCTGGTGGTCGCAACGACATCGCTGTCGTGGGCGAAGACGGTGCCGTGCTGGATCAGAAAGACGAACTGATCCTTGTGTCCGGGTCGGCGACCTTGGAAGACCTGCAAGGCACCACGGATTTCTTCGTACTGGCCAATCTGGATGACGGGCTGGAAACGCAGGCGACGATCACCCAGTTCCGGCTGGAAAGCCACCG
>DAISXL010000231.1:1708-3427 GCA_036825855.1 Yoonia sp. | reverse complement strand
GCGTCGGATGCGTTTTTCCCCTTTGCCGATGGCCTGCTGGAAGCCGCCGCCGCCGGTGCGACCTGCGTGATCCAGCCCGGCGGGTCGATGCGCGATGACGAAGTGATCGCCGCCGCCGATGACGCGGGTATCGCGATGGTGTTCACCGGCATGCGCCATTTCCGGCACTAGGAGGACAGCAGATGCGCCTGATGTTCTGGACCGGATTCTGGGTCTTTCTGATCGACCAGATCAGCAAGTATGTCGTGGTCCACTGGCTGGGCCTGATGACCGAACCCGACGGGATCATCGAGGTTTGGCCGCCGTTCATCGAATTCCGCATGGCGTGGAACCGTGGCGTGAACTTTGGCCTGTTCGCCGATTACGACATGCGCTGGGTATTGATCGCCGTCGCCCTGCTGATCAGCGGCGGCGTGATCTGGTGGATGAACCGCACCGGCGGCACGAAATGGGCTTATATCGCGGCCGGTTTCCTGATCGGTGGCGCCATCGGGAATGTGATCGACCGGATCATCTATGGGGCCGTTGCGGATTTCCTGAACATGTCCTGCTGCGGGATCAACAACCCCTATGCGTTCAACGTCGCCGACATCGCGATCTTCGCCGGCGCGATCGGTCTGGCCTTCCTTGCGGACGACGGCAAGAAAGCTGCGTGACCTTCGCGGTTTCATGCGGTAATCATCTGCAACACGACAAAAAGGACCTCTGATGCGCGCCTTGGTACTTTCTGGACTTGCCCTTGCCTTGTTGGCGGCCTGCGGCAGGAATGACGGCTTTTTGCGTGAATTCGGGGCGGTGACGGTCGGCCCCGCCGAGAGGTCGCTGGTCATCGCGGACCCGCTGCAGATTCCGCCGACTCTCGATCTGCCGCCACCGACGCCCGGACAGACCAACCGCGCGAACCCGCGTCCGGCCAGCACACGCTGAAGCGGCCTTCACATCGGCGTATGGCGGCTTGAACATCGCGTTGCGCAGCGTAGCTTGAGGGAAGTCCAATCAAGTCCGCAGGGGGCCCATGACACGCTTTTTCGCCGCATTCGTCCTGACCTTTCTGGCGCTGACCGCCACCGCAGAAGAGGTGACGACCTACACGCTCGATAACGGCATGGATGTCGTCGTGATCGAGGATCGCCGCGCCCCGGTTGTCGTCCACATGGTCTGGTACAAGGTCGGGTCCGCGGATGAACCCGAAGGGCAATCGGGCGTCGCGCATTTTCTGGAACACCTGATGTTCAAAGGCACCGACATGCTGGCCCCCGGCGAATTTTCGCAGGTGGTCGCGGCCAATGGCGGCAGCGACAACGCCTTTACCAGTTTCGATTATACCGCCTATTTCCAACGTGTTGCCGCCGACCGTCTGGACCTGATGATGCAGATGGAAGCGAACCGGATGACCAATCTGGCGCTGACCCCCGAGGATATCAGCACCGAACGCCGTGTCGTGTTGGAAGAACGCGCGCAGGTCACCGACAGCAGCCCCGGTGCGCTGGCACGTGAACAGCTGATGGCCGCGCAATACCAGAACCACCGCTATGGCGTGCCGATCATCGGCTGGCAGCACGAGATTGCGCAGCTCGACATGCCGCAGCTGATGGCCTTTTACGAACGCCACTATGCCCCGAACAACGCCATTCTGATTGTTGCCGGTGACGTCGACCCCGAAGATGTGCTGGCGCTGGCGCGCGAACATTACGGCCCGATCCCCGCCAATGCCGACCT
>DAISXL010000231.1:0-1608 GCA_036825855.1 Yoonia sp. | reverse complement strand
CGGGCCTGACGGTCGCGGATGTGCAGGCCTGGCCGGACATCCTGCAATCGGTGACGGCAGACCAGATCAAGGATGTCGCCGCCCGCATATTGGACCGCAACACCGCCGTGACAGGCTGGGTTGTCGCCACGCAAGAGGAGGCACGCTGATGCTGCGTATTCTGACAATCCTCTGGTTTGCGCTGCTGACGGGTGCCGCGCAGGCCGAGATCGACATCCAGCAGGTGACATCCGACGGCGGCATCAACGCCTGGGTCGTCGAAAAATCCAGCATCCCCTTTGTGGCGCTCGAAATCCGGTTTCGCGGCGGCGCATCGCTTGACCTGCCGGGCAAGCGTGGTGCGACCTACCTGATGGCGGCGCTGCTGGAAGAAGGCGCCGGCGATCTGGAGGCGCAGGCGTTCCAGACCGAACTCGAACGTCTTGCCGCGCGCGTCAGCTTTCGTGCAACCGACGATACGATCAGCATTTCCACGCAATTCCTGACCGAAAACAAGGCCGAGGCGCTGGCGCTTCTGGAACAGGCGCTGATCACTCCGCGCTTTGACCAGTCCGCGATCGACCGCGTGCGCGCGCAGGTCCTGTCCGGCATTGCCAGTGATGCTGTCGATCCGCGCAGCATCGCCGATACAGCCTTTGATGCGGCAGCCTTTGGCGATCATCCCTATGGGTCGCCGCTGGAAGGCACCGCCGCCAGCGTGACCGCACTGACCCGCGACGACATCCTTGCCGCCCATCGCAACGCCATGACCCGCGACCGGCTTTATGTCTCGGTGGTGGGTGACGTGACCGAGGATCAAGTCGGCCCGATGCTGGACGCCCTGCTGGGTGATCTGCCCGCCGAAGGCCCGCCGCCGCCTGCCGACGTGGCCTTTGGTCTGGACGGGGGCATCACGGTGATCGATTTCGACAATCCGCAATCCTATGCCCTGTTCGGTCACGCAGGCATGAAACGCGACGACCCCGATTTCTTTGCCGCCTTCATCGTCAACCATGTCCTTGGCGCGGGCGGTTTCGAATCCCGCCTGATGACCGAAGTGCGCGAAAAGCGCGGCCTGACCTATGGGATCGGCAGCTTTCTGGCGCCGATGTTCCATGCGGAAATGGTCGTCGGCAGCGTGGCATCTTCCAACGAAAGCATCGCCGAAGCGATCGAGGTGACCCGCGCCGAATGGGCCCGCATGGCCGCAGAGGGCCTGACCGAGGAGGAGCTCGCCAGCGCCAAAACCTACCTGACAGGTGAATATCCGCTGCGGTTTGACGGCAATGCCGCAATTGCGTCGATCATGGTCGGGATGCAGATGATCGACCTGCCGCCGGATTACGTCATCAACCGCAATGATTACGTCGAAGGCGTGACGCTCGAAGAGGCCAATCGCGTCGCGGCCGAACTGTTCCGTGCGGATGATCTGCATTTCGTGGTGGTGGGTCGCCCCGAAGGGCTGGAAAGCACGCAGTAACGCGAAACGCCCCTGTCAGAATCGCGCGGTCATGCTATGGATTGTGGCATGACCGCATCCGCCCCCCAGATACAGCCCCGTCCGGTGATCCGGCAACTGGACGAAGCCGCCATCAACCGGATTGCGGCGGGCGAGGTGCTGGAACGGCC
>DAISXL010000230.1:0-3430 GCA_036825855.1 Yoonia sp. | reverse complement strand
GAGGTCGCCCAGCGCGGCCTCGGCCTGACCGGCGGATTTCACGGCGGCGACGTGCAGCAGCGCGTCGCCTTCGTGCACGATGGGCATGACCGCGCGGCCGACGATGATGCCGCCATAAGGCGTGCGCACCGCAACCTCGCCGCCCCCGAACGGGTCGGAAATTGCGGCGACCAGATCGTCCACAGCCACCACATCGCCTTCGGCCTTGAACATCCGCAACAACCCGCCCGCAGGCGCGCGGACCCAGTGGCTGTCGGAACAGACCAAAGGCTGCGCCTTGGGTGCGGCGATGCCCGCTTTGGGCAGCAGGCCTACGTCTTTCAGCACCCGCAGGATACCCGCAAGGCCCGCACGCACGGACATTTCGTCGAACCGCATCCCCTCGCCCGCTTCATAGAGCAGGATATTGACGCCCTTGCGCTTGGCCTCCAGCCGCAGGCTGCCGTCGCGCAAGGCGCTGGTCAGGATCACCGGCGCGCCGAACACGCGGGCAAGGCGCAGGGTTTCGGCATTGTTGCCCGACACCCGCACCTGCGGCAGGTTCGTGCGGTGGATCGCGGCGGAATGCAGGTCGACGCCAAGGCTGCAGCGTTCCACGATTTCCGTCATGAAGATATGCGCGAGCCGTGACCCCAGCGATCCATGGGGCGAGCCCGGAAAACACCGGTTCAGATCGCGCCGGTCGGGCAGATAGCGCGAATGGTTCAGAAAGCCGAAAGTGTTGACGATCGGCACCACGATCAGCGTGCCCGCCACGTTTTTCAGCGTGCCGGTGCGCAACAGGCGGCGCACGATCTCGACCCCGATCACCTCGTCGCCGTGGATGCCCGCGCTGACGAATACGGTCGGCCCGTCCTTGCGGCCGTGGATCACATGGGCGGACAGGGTGACGGGCGTGTAGTCCGACAGGGTGCTGACCGGAATATTGACTGTCTTGCGCGTGCCCGCCGCGATCTGGTCGCCCGCAATAAGGTAGGCCGCGCGTTTCGTCATCCCTTGCCTTTGGTCTTGGTTGCGTTGGGTTTGGCGTGATTTTCGATATATTCGATGATCTTGGTGGCGATATCCAGCCCTGTCGCCTTTTCCACGCCTTCCAGACCCGGCGAGGAATTCACCTCCATCACCACCGGCCCGTGGTTGGATCGCAGCATATCGACGCCACAAACGTTCAGCCCCATCGCCTTGGCCGACCGGATCGCGGTGGACCGTTCCTCGGGCGACAGCTTGATCACTTGCGCCGACCCGCCACGGTGCAGGTTGGACCGGAATTCGCCTTCGGCACCCGTCCGTTTCATCGCGGCGACGACCTTGCCACCGACGACGATGGCGCGGATGTCGGTGCCGCCCGCTTCCTTGATGAATTCCTGCAACAGGATGTTCACACCCGCGCCACGAAACGCCTCGACCACGGATTTCGCGGACCGGTCGGTATCGGCCAGAACGACGCCGATGCCTTGGGTGCCTTCCAGCAGCTTGATCACCACGGGCGCGCCGCCTGCCAGTTTCAGCACCTCGTCCGTCTGGCGCGGATCATGGGCAAAGGTCGTGACCGGCAGCCCGATCCCGTCGCGCGCCAGCAGTTGCATCGACCGCAGCTTGTCACGCGACCGGCCGATGCCCACGCTTTCGTTCAGGGGAAACACGCCCTGCATCTCGAACTGGCGCAGCACGGCCATGCCGTAGAACGTGACTGATGCGCCGATGCGCGGGATCACGGCGTCATAGCCTTCCAGCTTTTCGCCGTTGTAATAGACCTCGGGCCGGCGCGACGCGATGTTCATGTAGCAGCGCAACGTGTTGATGATGTCGAGCTGGTGCCCCCGCGCCTCGGCCGCTTCTTTCAGGCGGCGGTGGGTGTAAAGCTCTGGATTGCGGGCGAGCATGGCGATTTTCATTTTGCGGCACTTTCAGGTTGCGGCAGAGGGCTGACAAGATAGGAATGTCGGGCGTGAACGGCGATGTTTTTATGACGCAAGGCCCGCCGCCCAAGGATCAGCGGAAACTGCATGCTGCCCCTGTCGGTCAGGGATATGTCGATCTTCCACTTGCGTCCGGCCAGAATCATGGGTGTGCGGATGACGATCCGTGTCTCCGGCTGGCCGCTCGTATTGGTGATATCACGCTTTGTGAAGACGGCAAATTCGCAGATGCGCGCCGGACTGCCTGGGATATCGGGGCAGCGGAACCGGACCCATTTTTCGTCCCGCTTGTGAAAGGTCTCGATCTCTTCGGCGTGGAGCGCTGTGGTCTTGGCGCCGGTGTCCACCTTGACCGCGAAATCGATCAGCCCAAGGTCGGGCAGGCTGATCCGTTCCTGCCAGCCGATGATCAACAGTGGATGCGGTGAAGAGGTAAGGTGCATGGGATCGGTCCGGTTGTGGCGTCACCCCGACATAGCGCGAACCGCCGCGGCTTGACCAGCCGGACCCGCCCGCATAGCAAGCCGCCAACGGATAAAGGGCAAGATCATGGCGCGCAGACGCAAGGGACGCGATATTTCAGGCTGGCTGGTGGTGGATAAACCGGCAGGCATCACCTCGACCACGGTGGTCAACCGGGTGCGCTGGGCCTTTGACGCAAACAAGGCAGGGCATGCCGGCACGCTCGACCCCGCAGCGACAGGCGTGCTGGCGATCGCCTTGGGCGAGGCGACGAAAACCGTGCCTTACATCACCGACGCGCTGAAGGCCTATGAATTCACGATCCGCTTCGGGCAGGCCACCAACACCGATGACGCCGAGGGCGAAGTGATCGCCACCAGCGATATGCGCCCTGATGACGCGGCGATCAAAGCGGCGCTGGCGGGCTTTATTGGCGATATCATGCAGGTGCCGCCGCAGTTTTCCGCTGTGAAGGTCGACGGCGAACGCGCCTATGCCAAAGCCCGCGAAGGCGAGGCGATGGACCTGGCCGCCCGCCCTTTGTGGGTCGAGGAACTGTTGTTGGCGGATCGTCCCGACGCCGATCATGCGGTGCTCGAAATGACCTGCGGCAAGGGCGGCTATGTCCGGTCCATCGCCCGCGATCTGGGCGACGCGCTGGGCTGCAAGGCGCATGTGCGGTCCTTGCGCCGAATCTGGTCGGGGCCGTTTCAGGCGACCGACGGGATCACGCTGGACCAGCTGGACGCGATTGCGCGCACGCCGGACCTCGACGCGCGACTGCTGCCGCTGGAAGTGGGGCTTGCCGATCTGGTCGAGGTCCGCTGCCCTGCGGAAAGCGTCGCACGGCTGCGCAACGGCAATCCGGCACCGGTGATCGCAAGCGGCGTGGACTATGGCGAGGAAGTCTGGGCCAGCCATGACGGCAAGGCCATTGCCATCGGCAGCTATCGTGGCGGCGAATTGCACCCGACGCGGGTGTTTGTTGTGTAAGGTGGATTGAAATCCACCTTACCTGACGCCCGCATGATCCACCGCCAGCATATCAC
>DAISXL010000229.1:0-3433 GCA_036825855.1 Yoonia sp. | reverse complement strand
GGGGCCTGTTCAACGGGGGCGAACTGGACGCGCTGCACCTCTTGCAGGACGGTCCAGCCACCAAAGCCAAGCCCGCCCATCATGGCGACCAGCACCAGCACGGAACCGACGGCGCGCAATTCGACCTGCGCAAAGACGGATTCGCGCGCTGGAATAAAAGGCGTGCGCGACGACAGGAAAATATCCTTGCCGACAGGGGCGCGGCTGGTGTCCGCGACGCGGTTCTTGAGCGATGACGCCTCTTCGGACATGCCATGCGCGGTGGCGAAACCGCTTTCCTTGCAGAAAGTGGCAAAAGCCTCGTCCGGGTTCATCCCCAGATAGCGGGCATAGGACCGCACATAGCCTGCGATGAAACCGGGCGTGTCAAAGGCAGAGGGGTCCGCATTCTCGATCGCGGCGATATAGGCGGCCTTGATCTTCAGCTCGCGCTGCACATCCAGAAGGCTTTTGCCAAGGGTCGCACGTTCACCGCGCATAAGATCGCCAAGACGCAGGTCGTAGTCGTCAAACCCCTTGGTCTGAACGTCCTCCGCCGCGCTGGCACGCCTGAAGGTTTTTCCGATCATCGACTGTCCCGCCGCTCTCTGCCCCTAAGCGCGACTGGCCGAATCAATCGGACAGGAACGCCTTTGAAACCAGTAGCATATCAACGCTGCAGATGCACATCGGCAATAGGCGTCATCCCGCCAATTCAGCCCGGTTCAGCGCACAATGTGACCATAATCCATCCAAAGCGCCGACAAGCGCATTCATTTCGCGCGGTCCATGCACGGGCGACGGGGTGAACCGCAGCCGTTCGGTGCCGCGCGGGACGGTCGGGAAATTGATCGGCTGCACGTAGATTCCGAACTCGGACAGCAGCATATCGGACAATTTCTTGGTGTGTTTGGGGTCGCCCACGATCAGCGGGACGATATGGCTGCCATGGTCGATGATCGGCAGGCCCAGCCCTTTCAGGCGCAGTTTCAGGATCTTCGCCTGCGTCTGGTGCTGGTCGCGCAGGGCCTGATCGGTTTTCAGATGCGCCACAGATGCCGCAGCAGCCGCCGCCACCGCCGGCGGCAGGCTCGTCGTGAAGATGAACCCCGGCGCATAGGACCGCACGGCGTCGCACATCTTGGGCGAGGCCGCGATATAGCCGCCCATCACGCCGTAAGCCTTGGCCAGCGTGCCGTTGATGATGTCGATGCGATGCATGACGCCATCACGTTCCGCCACCCCTGCCCCGCGCGGGCCGTACATGCCGACAGCATGGACCTCGTCGCAATAGGTCAATGCGCCGAATTCCTCGGCCAGATCGCAAAAGGCCGCGATCGGCCCGAAATCGCCGTCCATCGAATAGATCGATTCAAAGGCGATCAGCTTGGGTGCTGCCGGATCGTCGGCTTCGAGCAATTCGCGCAGATGCGCCACATCGTTGTGCCGGAAAATCCGCTTGGCCCCGCCGTTGCGGCGCACACCTTCGATCATCGAGGCATGGTTGAGGGCATCCGAATAGATGATGAGCCCGGGAAACAGCTTTGGCAGCGTGCTGAGCGTCGCGTCATTGGCGATATAAGCGCTGGTTAACAGCAGTGCCGCCCCCTTGCCATGCAGGTCGGCCAGTTCAGCCTCGAGCCGTTTGTGATAGACAGTCGTGCCCGAAATGTTGCGCGTGCCGCCCGACCCTGCGCCGGTGGCGTCGATCGCCTCGTGCATTGCGGCAAGCACGACAGGGTGCTGGCCCATGCCCAGATAATCATTGCCGCACCACACGGTTACGGGCATTTCGGACCCGTCGGGTTTCATCCATGTCGCATGCGGAAACTGCCCGCGTTTACGTTCGATGTCGATAAAGGTGCGATAGCGGCCTTCGTCGTGCAAGCGGTTGATCGCGGTATCCAGTTGGGCGTTATAATCCACCAATCCGTCCTTCTTGTCGTATCAGGGCACACTCTCTTGGGGTGCCTTGAATCGTTCTAAGCTGCATATAGGGCAGAAACCGCCCGGACAAGACGCTACAAACTGTCGCCCCTTGCCGCCCTCCAGACCTAGGACGGCAGGCAGGGGCCGACCATGATCTGGATCAATAAACTCCAGCACGCGGGATTTGTCCAACCGAAGGCGGTGCCACGTCGGCCATTGACCCCGCCGCCGATAGCGACAACGTTGCGTCAAAATACACAAGAAAGGCTGAACCCATGTCCCTTGATCCCGTTCTCGACCGTATCGACGCCGATCTGCCGCAGGCGGTCGAACGTCTGAAGGAATTGCTGCGCATCCCGTCGATTTCGACCGATCCGGCCTATAAGGCCGATTGCGAGACCGCCGCCGACTGGCTGGTGGCGGACCTTGTGGCGATGGGCTTCGCCGCATCGAAACGCCCCACACCCGGCCATCCGATGGTCGTGGCCCATTCGGGGGGCGACGGGCCACATGTGCTGTTCTACGGCCATTACGATGTGCAACCCGTCGATCCGCTACATCTCTGGGACCGCGACCCGTTTGATCCGCAGGTCGAGGACACACCCCACGGCAAGGTGATCCGCGGTCGCGGCACGTCCGATGACAAGGGCCAGCTGATGACATTTGTCGAGGCCTGCCGCGCCTGGATCGCCGTGCATGGGTCCCTGCCCGCCAACATCACCCTGTTTTTCGAGGGCGAGGAGGAATCAGGCTCGCCCTCGCTGGTCCCGTTCATGAAAGAGAACGCCAAGGAACTGACCGCCGATATCGCGCTGATCTGCGATACCGGGCTTTATGGCGACAGCACGCCTGCCATCATCACCCAGTTGCGCGGGTTACTGGGCGAGGAAATCACCATCACCGGCCCGAACAAGGACCTGCATTCGGGCATGTATGGCGGGTTGGCGATGAACCCTGCCCGCGTGCTGGCGCGCGTCATCGCGGCGCTGCATGACGAGGACGGGCGCATCACCGTGCCGGGCTTCTATGACGGCGTGCCGGAACTGTCGAACGAACTTGCCGCCGCATGGGACGACCTGCGCTTTGACGAAAAGGCATTTCTGGGCGATGTCGGCCTGTCCATCCCCGCTGGCGAAAAGGGCCGCCGCCCGCTGGAGATGATCTGGTCGCGCCCGACCTGCGAAGTGAACGGCATGTGGTCGGGCTATACCGGCGACGGGTTCAAGACCGTGCTGCCGTCGCAGGCGCATGCCAAGATTTCGTTCCGCCTTGTCGGCACGCAGGACCCGCTGGCCATCCGCGCGGCGTTCCGCAGACAGGTGCAGGACATGATCCCCGCCGATTGCAGCGTATCGTTTCATCCGCACGGGGCAAGTGCTGCAGGCCAGATGACGACCACCCACCCCGCATTCGACCAGGCGCGCAAGGCGCTGTCCGACGAATGGCCCAATGCGGCGGCCTATGTGGGCTGCGGCGGGTCGATCCCGATTGCGGCCTATTTCAAGGACATCCTCGACATGGACGC
>DAISXL010000228.1:0-3458 GCA_036825855.1 Yoonia sp. | reverse complement strand
GCGTCGATCAGGATCCATTTCTTGTCGATATCCGCCGGGGTAGCGGTAAAGGTTTTCATATCTCACCAGAAGGTTTGTGGTGGCGCAACGCCACGGTCATTCGGATGGGTGGCTTATAAGCGCCGCGCAAATCGCGTCAAGCGGAGTTTTTCTAGAATAAATACGCAAATTCAATGCCTTGCAAATTAGGTATCATAATACCCCATAAAATCACACCGAAATCTGCTGTGGCGGGTGGGCCAACAGATCGCGCAGCAGGTAAAGCGCATCCACAAAGGTCTGATGCGGCACCAGCCCGTTTACCGCAATGCGCACCGCATGCACGCTGCGCCCGTCGCGCAGGGCGAAATCATCGGCGGATTTGATCAGCACGCCCGCCTGATCCGCCGCCTTGAGAAAGTCGCCGCTGCGCCAGCCCAAGGGCAGTTCCAGCCAGATGAAGGGGACGTCTTCGGACCAGCTGAGCTTGTATATGCCCAGCACATTGACGGCAGCCTGCACATCCTGCGCGATCCTGTCCCTGACCGCATCCAGCACAGCATCGATGCCGGGTTGCGCAAGAAGATGGGCGTAAAGATCGGTCATCAACCGCGACACCCCAAAAGAGCTGAAGGTCGCCGTGCGCACCAGCGCTGCGGTCCACCCTTGCGGGGCCAGCGCAAAGCCAATCCGCAAGGCCGCAGAAATGGATTTGGCCGGCGATATGACATGCCAACCCAGATCAGGCAGCAAGGCGCGATAACTTGGCCCCAGATGCTTGGTTCGCATCAGCCGGTAGCAGTCGTCATCCAGCACATGCACCCCATACCTTTGCGCGATCCGCGCGATCTCTGCGCGGCGCGCGGGGGTGGTATGGCGCACGGTCGGGTTGCACACTTCCGACGATGTGCAGAAGACCTGCACGCCATGCGCCTTGACCAGCGCTTCAAAGGTCGCAGGGTCTGGCCCTTCTGCATCCCACGGCACGCCGACCACATCGGCGCGGCACATGGCGGCAGCATAGCGAAAGCCGCCATAACTCAGCGCATCGACCGCGACGACAGGCCGTGCACCATGCAGGATGGTCTGCAGGATCATGACCACCGCGCTTTGCCCGCCATGGGCGGTGACGATGTCGTCGATCGCAAAGGCGCCGACCTGCGCAGGACTGAGATAGGCGGCGGCGGCAGCACGCGCGGCGACATCGGTATGCCTGTCGGGATATCGCAACAATTGTTCGGTCGGCATCCTGTCCGCCAGATGATGCAACGCGTCACGGATCATCTGCCCCTGCCCCATATCGGGCATCTTGGGGCTCAACAGATGCGCAACACCGGCGGCATCGGCCATCCGATCATCCGCCACCAGAACCGAAGGACTCGCCGGACGCAGGCTGCGCTGGGCAGCCGCGACAAAGGTGCCGCGCCCGACGACCGCGACCAACCGGCCTTCTTCGGTCAGCACCTGATAGGCCCGCGCGACAGTCCCCGGCGTCACGCCGATCTGATAGGCGAGGTCGCGCACGGGGGGCAGCCTGACCTCTGGTGCCAATTGTCCCGATACAATCCCTTCACGGATCGCCTGCGCGAGCGCTTTGACCTTTGATTTCCCTGCAAGATCAGGCGGTGACTTGAAAATTGTATCTGATACAATCATTTGATGGACCTCTGATCTCGCCGTAATGTATCGTTTTATTGTAGCAATTCGCTGCTTTGTGTCAATACAATTTAAGGGGAGTGTCCCATGTCATATGCGCTGAACCCTGCGCAGATCGCCGTTCTCAACAGCCAGTCGCACGTGCCTGTCGTGGCCGGGCTGGCGGTGCGTTTTGCGGTGATCGTGACCACATGGGACCTGCGCCGGCGCACGCGGCGCCATTTGCGCGCCCTGCCGCCGCATCTTTTGCCCGATATTGGCCTGGACCACCCCGCGGCGATGGCCGAAGCGTCCAAGCCTTTCTGGCGGGTCTGACACGCCCGCCTCTTCCTGACTGGGCCGGGGATTCCCGGCCCATTTTTCATGCGGGCGGGATCGCGTAGGTCAGACTGGCCCGCGCCACAGGCGCCACCTGCCCCGCGCTATAGATCAGCGCATCCACAACGGCGAGCGCTTTACCCAGTTTCAGCAGCCGCGCCTCGCAGACCAGCATCTGGCCCGCAGCGGGCTTGCGCATGAAATCGATACTGCAATTCGTCGTCACCGCCAGCGCCTTTGGTCCCACATTGGCAAGGATGATCAGATAGGCCGTGACATCAGCCAGCGCGAACATCGCAGGGCCCGAAACGGTGCCACCGGGGCGCAGATGGCGGTCCGCCACGGGCATCTGCACTGTGATCCGGTCCACCGACAGGTCGGCGATGATGAAATCGCCTTGCACCTGCGGAAAGGCCGTTTCCAGAAAGCCGTGCAGATCGGCGGCATCCATTTTCAGCGTCATGACTTCCCCTTCCGCCCATGCTCGCCTAGCATGAAGCGACCTAGGACAAAGGACAAGCCGATGGATATCCTGCTGCGCCACGACCGCGACCATGTCGCCCATCTGACGCTGAACGCCCCCGACAGGCTCAACGCGCTGTCCGATGCGATGCTGGCGGCGCTCCATGCCACGCTGGACCAGATCGCAGAGGATACAGAGGTCCGCGCAGTGATCATCGCGGGCAGTGGAAAGGCCTTCTGTGCGGGCCACGACCTGCGCGAGATGCAGGCAGGCCGTCAGGCCGCCGATGGCGGGGCCGCCTATTTCGCCGATCTCTTTGCGCGCTGTGCGGCCGTCATGCAGCGCATCCAGTCGATGCCGCAGCCGGTGATCGCGCAGGTCCACGGCATCGCCACCGCCGCTGGCTGCCAGCTGGTCGCGACCTGCGATCTGGCGATCGCGGCCGATGACACGCGCTTTGGCGTGAACGGTGTCAACATCGGGCTGTTCTGTTCGACGCCCATGGTCGCGCTGACCCGCAACATTCCCCGCAAGGCCGCGTTCGAGATGCTGACGACCGGCCGCTTCATCCATGCCGACGAGGCGACCCGCCTTGGCCTGATCATCCGCGCGGTGCCTTTGGCCGACCTTGCGGACGCAACCCGCACCCTTGCCGGAACGATTGCCGCCAAACTGCCCGTCGCCGTCAAGATCGGCAAATCCGCCTTTTACGATCAGGCGCAACTCTCGACCGCCGAAGCCTATGCTTATACCAGCGCCGTGATGGTCGAAAACATGATGGTGCGCGACACCGACGAAGGCATCACGGCCTTCCTAGAAAAGCGCGCGCCCGACTGGTCATCTTCAGAGTAAAAATATCCCCGCCGGAGGCATAAAAGTTCTAGAGCCCGTATATCCCCGAAAACTTTGCCTCCAGATAGTCCAGCAACGGTCCCTCATGCGGCGCAAAACCTGCCGCATGGGTGATCGTCGCAACGGGTGTGCGCAGGCCCCCGAACTGTTGCAGATTGCTGCGCAGCCAGCCTGTCGCGCGTGACGTATC
>DAISXL010000227.1:0-3475 GCA_036825855.1 Yoonia sp. | reverse complement strand
GCCGACCGACACGCGCTGTCCGCGCAGGTCTTCGATGCTGGTGATGCCGCTATCGGCCAGCGTGACCAGTTGCACGGCATTGGGATAGATCGAGGCCAAGGCGCGCGCTTCTCCGATCTGGCGACCCTCGAAAGCGCCGGTCCCGTTGTAAGCCTAATAGACCGTATCGGCGAGAGCGATCGCGATGTCGCTGTCGCCGCGCTGGATCAGCGCCATGTTCTCGACCGAGGCGCCGGTCACTTCGACGCTGGCGCTATAGCTTTCCACATGGTTGTTGATCACCTCTGCAAGACCACCGCCATAGGGATAGTAAACGCCGCCCGTGCCGCCTGTCGCGATCGACAGTTCCTGCGCCTGTGCCGCCGAACCGATCCCGAATGCCACAACGGCGACGGGTGCTGCAAGAGCTTTGAGCCCTCGAACAAGATATGTCGTCATGATGTCTCCTCCATTTGCGAGCCATGCGCCCGCGTCTCCCGGTTTTGGTCCGGGGTAGGAAGTGGGTAACGGATACATCAGCTTGATGACAGTTTTTTCGGCACCGCCAGGGCAATTTTCAACCCAGAGGCGGCAAGCTATGCGTTTGGTTCAAAAGCTCTGCCACCAGCGGATTGGGAAAACGGCGGCGCAGGGTGACAGCGACGAATCGTTCCGTGATCCCGTCAAGCCGTGCATGTTCGACCAGCGTGCCTGCGGCCAGTTCGTCCTGCACCACGACCGAAGGCAGCACGGCATAGCCTGCATGGGCCCGCGCAAGAAGGCGTAGCATTGCCATGTCGTCGGCCTCTGCCGCGATCCGTGGCACGATGCCAAGCCTGTCCACCAGCGCATCGAAGGCTGCGCGCAAGGCTGATTCCGGCGTGGGCAGGATCAGCGCCTCGGTTGCGATGATATCCGCAAGCCCGCGCGAGGCGCCGGGCGGGCCGACAAGGCTGACGGGTTCTTCGGACAGGGCTTGCACCAGATAAGGGCTGGCCGCATCGCGCGCAGGGACAAGGTTGGTCAGCACGATGTCCAGCGCCATCGCCTGCAAACCGCGCAATAGATCGGCCTGCGTGCCTGACCGCAGAACCAATTCGACATCGGCGCGCCCGACAAGGGCGGTCACGAACCCGATCTGAAAGTTGCGCGACAGCGTGGACAGCGCCCCCAGCCGCAACACCCGTCGCGACCCCGGCGCCTGCGCAAGCGTGGCGGCCAGATCGTCGGCGGTGCGAAAGATCGCCTCCGCGTGGTCAAGCGCGATCCGCCCGGCCTCGGTCAAGGCCAGCCCGCGCCCGCGCCGTTCAAACAGATCATGGCCCAAGGTCGTCTCGAGCGTGCGCAACTGCGTCGACAGCGCGGACTGCGACAGGTTCAGCGCGCGCGCGGCCCCGGTCAGGGTGCCGTCCCGCGCGACGGCGCGAAACAGCCGCAGGTGATGAAGGTTCAACTGTGCCATTGTTCTATTTTATAGAATTATAATGCCTAAAATATGAAATTTTCTTGACGTGACGCAAGGTCTATCTGTCCCGCAGCACCATAAAGGAGACCGATAATGTCGTTACCGATACTTGCCCTGATCGCGCCGCTGGTTCTGGCCGCAACCGCGCTTGCCTTTGTGGCAAGGCCGGGTCGCCGCCCGGGGACTTTGCCGCGCCTTGCCGAAGTGGCCACGCTGATCGCGCTGGCGCTTGCCGGTGGCGGGCTTGTGCAACTGCTGGTGACCGGACCTGCGCAGGCCATTGCCGTGGACGGTGTGATCGCCATGCGGCTTGATGCGGTCAGTGCGACGCTGTCGCTGCTGGTCGCGTTTCTGGGCTGGGTGATCCTGCGCTATACCCGCAGCTATCTGGACGGCGAGGCGCGTGAAGGCGCGTTCCACGGCTGGATGCTGGCGGCCTTGGCGACGGTGCTTGTGCTGGTGCAGGCAGGCACATTGTTCGTGCTGATCGCGGCTTTCATCGCGGCAGGCATGATCCTGCGGCAACTGCTGCTGTTCTATGCCGACCGGCCAGAAGCGCGGCGCGCCGCAACGAAATTTACGCTGGTCTGGGGGCTGGGCGATGTTGCGCTGGTGATCGCGACCGCTCTGTTGTGGCAGGCCTACGGCACCGCCAGCTTTGCCGCACTGAATGCTGCGGCGGCCTCTGGCCTGTCTGGCACGGCGCAAGGGGCGGTGGCGCTGCTTGTGCTGGCGGCGATGATCAAGACCGCGGCCTTCCCGCTGCACGGCTGGCTGACCGAGGTGATGGAGGCTCCGACGCCCGTGTCAGCCCTGCTGCATGCCGGCATCATCAACGCAGGCGGCGTGCTGTTGATTTCGCTGGCAGGACTGGTGCAGGCCAGCCTCGGTGCGATGGCGGCACTGGTCATGGTCGGCGGGTTTACCGCGCTGTTCGGCGCAATCGTCATGCTGGCGCAAAGTGCCGTCAAGACCGCGCTGGCCTGGTCGACCGTCGCGCAAATGGGCTTTTTGCTGCTGCAATGCGGTCTGGGACTGTGGCATCTGGCGCTGCTGCATATCGTGGCCCATGCGCTGTACAAGGCGCATGCCTTCCTTGCCTCGGGCGGTGCAGTCGCCGCCGTGCATCAGGCGCGCAAGCCGGGTCCGGTCGCGGTGCCGCATCTGCGGGCGGTAGCGCAGGCCTTTGTCATCGCGCTGGTGATCTACGCAGGCATCGCCGCGGGTTTTGGCCAGATCGCTGGCACAAAATCGGCACAGGCGCTGGCGCTGGGCGCGATCCTGATCTTTGGCGTCGCTTATCTGGTCGCACAAGGGCTGGCCGATGCCGCACCCCGCGCGCTGACCTTGCGCACGGCGGGCGCGTCACTGGGGGCCGCGGTCGCCTATTTCGGGTTTCACGCCGTTGCCGGCCTGCTCTGGGGGGCGTCATTGCCTGCCGCACCTGTGCCAACGGCGCTGGAATGGGCGCTGATCGTGCTGGCGGTGGGGTCTTTCGGCCTGATCGCTGTCGCACAGGCGCTGTTCCCGCTTTGGGCGCATCACCCTGCCGCGGCTGGCCTGCGCGTCCATGTCGCCAACGGCTTTTATCTTAACGCGGTCCTCGACCGGTCAATCGGTGGCCTGAAAACCACCAAGACATCCTGATCCAGCGGAGTTCAGCATCATGTTTTCCACCCCCTCACAGATTGCAGCCGACCGGCTGCCCACTCTTCTGCCACTGGCCGAGGCGGCTGCTCGCGCCATTCCGCCGGCATTTCCCCTGGATGCGACCGTCGCGGTGAACCCGTTTCTGGGGCAAACCGGCGAGGACCTGCCCCATGCCGCCGCCCGTCTTGCGCGGGTCGCGGGTGTGCGGATCACGCGGACGCGCAGTGACTACGCCGTCCAGATCGGTACGGGTGCCATCAGCGACGAAGACCTTGTCGCCGCATTGGCCGCCGAAGGGCTGGTGCATGACGATGCGGCACTTGCGCAACTGAAAGCCGCGCTGGCGTCCGACACGCCAGCGCCACAGGCCGCGCCGACCCT
>DAISXL010000226.1:0-3491 GCA_036825855.1 Yoonia sp. | reverse complement strand
CCGCCCGCGCGGGCGACTGGGGCCGGATGACCGCGACCGAGCGAGGCCGCATCCTGGCCAGCATCGGGCAGGCGGTGCTGGCGCAGACCGAAACGCTCGCACAGATCGAGGCGCGCGATGTCGGCAAACCCTTTACCCAGGCACGCGCCGATGCGGTGGCCTTGGCCCGCTATATGGAATTCTACGGCGGAGCTGCCGACAAGATCATGGGCGAAACCATCCCCTACTTGGACGGCTACACCGTCTATACCCTGCGCGAGCCACATGGCGTGACCGGCCATATCATCCCGTGGAACTATCCGATGCAGATCATCGGGCGATCCGTGGGCGCGGCGCTCGCCATGGGCAATGCCTGCGTGCTGAAACCGGCCGAGGATGCCTGCCTGACGGCGTTGGCATTTGCCGCCATCGCGCAGGGGGCGGGCCTGCCAGCGGGGGCGCTGAATGTCGTGACTGGCTTGGGGGCCGAGGCAGGTGCCGCCCTTGCCAGCCACCCAGACGTGCAGCACCTCTCCTTCACCGGATCGGTCCGTACGGGCGCGGCGATCCAGGCGGCGGCGGCGAAGAACGTCATCCCCGTCACGCTGGAACTGGGCGGCAAATCGCCCCAGATCGTGTTCGACGACGCCGATCTGGACCGTGCACTGCCGTTTCTGGTGAATGCGGGCATCCAGAACGCGGGCCAGACCTGTTCGGCCTCAAGCCGGATTCTGGTGCAGCGCGGCGTCTACGATCAGGTACGCGACCGGATGGCCGCAGCCTACAGCAGCCTGCGGGTCGGGCCAGCTCTGGATAATCTGAACCTTGGCCCGCTGATCTCTGCCCGCCAAAAGGACATCGTGGCAGGGTTCATCGCCCACGGGGCCGACTTGACCATCGCAGCACGGGGCCAGATCGTGACCGATGCGGCGGGCCATTACGTTGCCCCCGTTCTGTTCGCCGATGTGCCCACCGATCATGTGCTGGCGCAGGATGAAATCTTTGGGCCAGTGCAGGTGCTGATCCCGTTCGATGACGAGGTCGAGGCATTGAGAATCGCCAATGGCACCGCCTACGGCCTCGTCGCGTCCGTCTGGACCCGCGACGGTGGCCGCCAGATGCGGCTGGCACGCGCGCTGCGGGCAGGGCAGGTGTTCATCAACAATTACGGCGCAGGCGGCGGGGTGGAATTACCCTTTGGCGGCACCGGCAAATCGGGGCATGGCCGCGAAAAGGGGTTCGAGGCGCTTTATGGCTTCTCCACCCTGAAAACCGTGGCCGCATGGCATGGGTGAAAGCATGAGACTGGCAGGCAAGACAGCATTGGTGACAGGAGCCGGATCGGGCTTTGGCGCAGGCATCGCACGCAAATTCGCGGCGGAAGGCGCAAAGGTCTGGTGCGCCGATATCAACGGCGCGGCAGCCGACCAGATCGCTGCGGAATTGGGTGGGGTCGCGATGACCTGCGACGTGGGCAGTGCGGAACCAGTGTCTAACATGGCGGAAATCGTGCTATCCGCTGGACCGCTGGACATTCTGGTCAACAACGCAGGCATCACGCATCTGCCCAGCGCGATGGAGGACGTGACCGAGGATGATTTCGACCGCGTCTTCCGCGTGAACATGAAATCGGTCTATCTGACAGCGCGGGCTTTCGTCCCCCATCTCAAGGAACGAGGCAAAGGCGCGATCCTCAACGTGGCATCCACCGCCGGCGTGTCACCACGCCCACGGCTGAACTGGTACAACGCGTCCAAAGGTTGGATGATCACCGCGACGAAAACGATGGCCGTCGAACTCGCGCCCTTTGGCATCCGTGTCAATGCGATCAATCCGGTGGCGGGGGAAACGCCTTTGCTGAAATCTTTCATGGGCGAGGATACACCCGAAATCCGCGCCAAGTTTCTGGCAACGATCCCCTTGGGCCGCTTTTCCACACCCGAGGATATGGGCAACGCCGCCTGTTTCCTCTGCTCGGACGAGGCCAGCATGATCACAGGTATCGCGATGGAGGTGGACGGTGGACGCTGCATATAAGACAGGCCCCCGCAATCTGATCACCGACGTGACCGGCCTGCGCGTGGGCAATGCGCAGGACGATCACATCAAGACCGGCGCGACGGTGCTGGTCGCAGATGCGCCCTTTACCGCCAGCGTGCATGTCATGGGCGGCGCGCCGGGGACGAAGGAAACCGACCTTCTCGCCCCTGACAAGACCGTGCAGCAGGTTGATGCGCTGGTCCTGTCGGGCGGTTCGGCGTTCGGGCTTGATGCATGTTCCGGCGTCATGGACGGGCTGCGCGCGATAGGGCGCGGCTTTGCCATCGGGCCGATGCGGATACCCATCGTGCCGGGGGCGATCATTTTCGATCTGATCAACGGCGGGGCGAAGGATTGGGATGAAAACCCCTACCGCGCGCTAGGTCTTGCGGCCTTGCAGAACGCGGGCATGGATTTCGCGCTTGGCACGACAGGCGCGGGCACAGGCGCACTGGCGGCAATGCAAAAAGGCGGGCTTGGGTCGGCGTCACTCGTCCTGCCCGATGGCACCACGGTCGGCGCTTTGGTTGCGGTCAATGCGCTGGGCAGCGTCACCACCCCCGGCGGGCGACATTTCTGGGCGGCCCCGTTCGAGATGGGCGGTGAATTCGGCGGCCTTGGCCCTGATCCGCGCGGCGGGATGGTCAGCCCTGAACCCAGCCTGAAAGAACAGGCGATGCAGATGCAGGCCATGCGCGGCGCGAATACGACCATCGCCATCGTCGCCACCGACGCGCCGCTGACCAAGGTGCAATGCCATCGGCTTGCGGTGACCGCGCATGATGGGATGGCGCGGGCCATCGTGCCGTCGCATACGCCGCTGGATGGTGATCTGGTCTTCGGGGTGGCCACCGGCACCGACGGGACGGTCGATGCGACCGCCTTTCGCAATATCGCGGCGGCGGGTGCGGTTTGCCTCAGCCGCGCCATCGCGCGCGCGGTCTACGAGGCGACAGCGGCAACAGGCGACATCCTGCCCCCTTACCGCCACGGCTGACCCGTCAGCCGTTCGGAGCCTGCGCCCTGTCGAACTGCCCGTAATCGCGGCGCAGGCTGTAGATTGCGGCCTCCTGCAGGCCTTCAGCGGCGACGTAGCTGCCCAAAGCATCCTGCGCCGCGCCCAGCGCCGGATAGGAGGCCAGCGTGATGAACCGGCCTTTGTGATTGACGCTTTCAAAGGCGCGGAACCCCTCGGCTGTCACCGGCGCTGTGCCATATAGGGCCAGCATGTGCGGCACATCGGTTGCGGCGGTCAGATCTGCGCGCGCGGCATGTCCCGCGTTCTGATGCACGACCCGCGCGCCGACGCGGATTCGGTAATCGGCAAAATGCACATTGCGCCCCGCTGTCTGCGACTTGCGATGGTCGCGGTCGGCGCGCCAGGCGATGATCGCCTCCTCATCTGCCCAAAGCTGGTGCGACAGGATCAGATCGGGTTCATTCAGCGACAGATACCTGTCGAGGAACATCAA
>DAISXL010000225.1:1578-3508 GCA_036825855.1 Yoonia sp. | reverse complement strand
TTGAACATGATCGTGGTGATCACGATATGGCTGCCGCGTTTGGCCTGCAGATAGGCGGGGATCGCGGCCCAAGCCGCACCGAATGCCGCCGCCATCAGGCTTGCCCCCAGAAGTGCGACGGTCCAATGCGGCCAAGGGATGTAAAGACAGGCCAGCGCCACGCCCAAGCCGCCCAGCACGGCCTGCCCTTCGCCGCCGATGTTGAACAGCCGCGCATGGAACGCGACGGACACGGCAAGGCCCGTGAAAATGAAGTTCGTGGCGTAATAGAGCGTGTAGCCCCAGCCATAGGTGGACCCCAGCGCGCCTTCGACCATGAGCATGAGCGCGGCCCATGGGTTTTCACCGATGGCGAGGATCACCAGCGCCGACAGCACCGCCGCCAGCAGAATCGAAATCAGCGGGATCAGGATCACATCGGCCCATTTTGGCATGACGTCCATGCTCAGGCCCCCTTGCTGGCGTCGCCGCCCGCATAGGCAAGGTTTTCTGCGACGGCCTGAAAGGTATCGCCTGCAGGCTCGGTCGTCATGCCAGCCATGAGCAGACCCAGTTCTTTCTCGTTCGTTTCTTGTGGCATCCGCTCGCCCATCATTTTTCCGTCAAACATAACGGCGATCCTGTCCGAAAGGGACAAAATTTCCTCCAACTCGACCGAAACCAGCAAGATTGCCTTGCCCTGATCCCTTAGTGCAACAATTTGCTGGTGGATGAACTCGATCGCGCCGATATCGACGCCGCGTGTGGGCTGGCCGATCAGCAACAGATCAGGGTTACGCTCAATCTCGCGGGCAAGGACGATTTTCTGCTGGTTGCCGCCGGAAAAGTTTTTCGCCGCCAGTTTCGGATCAGGCGGGCGCACGTCGAAACGGGCCATTTTTTCCTCGGTGTCCTTGAGGATCGCCTGGTTGTCCATGAACAGCTTTGATCGCTGATACCGGGCGTCGTGGTGATAGCCAAAGGCGGTGTTTTCCCAGGCGTGGAAATCCATGATCAGACCTTCGCGCTGGCGGTCCTCGGGAACATGGGAGATGCCGTTGGCGCGCCTGCTCTGCCCGTCGGACCGCGCGCCGGTCAAGTCAATCTCGACCCCGTTCATCAGCACGGTGCCGGTGGCCTTTTCATAGCCGCCCAGAACCTCCAGCAATTCGGACTGCCCGTTGCCGGCGACACCCGCGATACCCAGAATTTCGCCTGCGTGGACGTTGAAACTGACATCCTTGACGCGGTGCACGCCCTTGCTGTCGGTGACGTTCAGGTTCCGCACCTCCAATATCTTGCGCCCGATCACGGGTGGCGTCTTGTCCACGCGCAGCAGCACCTTGCGCCCGACCATCAGTTCGGCCAGTTCCGCAGGGCTGGTTTCGGATGTCTTGACGGTCGCCGTCATCTCGCCCCGCCGCATCACGCTGACGGTGTCGGTGATGTCCATGATCTCGCGCAGCTTGTGGGTGATCAGGATGATCGTCTTGCCTTCGCGGCGCAGGTTTTCAAGGATGCGGAACAGATGGTCCGCCTCGGCGGGGGTCAGCACGCCGGTGGGTTCGTCCAGAATCAGGATGTCGGCCTGCCGGTACAGCGCCTTGAGGATCTCGACGCGCTGCTGCATGCCGACGCCCACATCCTCGATCACCGCATCGGGATCGACGTTGAGTTCGTATTCCTCTGCCAGCGCCTTCAATTCGCGCCGCGCACGGGCCAGAGAGGGGCGCAACAGCCCGCTGTCCTCGGCACCAAGGATGATGTTTTCAAGGACGGTGAAATTCTCGACCAGTTTGAAATGCTGGAACACCATGCCGATGCCTGCCGCGATGGCGGCTTGGCTGTCGGTGATATTGGCCTTTTTGCCGGCGATGAAAATCTCGCCTTTGTCGGCCTTGTAGAAACCATAAAGGATCGACATCAGCGTCGATTTGCCCGCGCCGTTTTC
>DAISXL010000225.1:0-1478 GCA_036825855.1 Yoonia sp. | reverse complement strand
CGCTTGAGCATTGATGTCAGGACCTGACCCGGGTGCAGATAGTTCTGGTTGGCATCGACACCGATCGACAGGATGTCGCTGTCGGCGGCGGTCTGCAACACCCCGACACCGGTGCCTCCGGCTGCCGCAAAGACCACGTCGGACCCTTGACTGATCTGCGCCAGCGTCAGTTCGGACCCTTTCACCGGATCATTCCACGCCGCAGGTGTCGTGCCGGTCATGTTTGCGATCACGGTTGCTTCGGGGTTCACAGCCATGACGCCTTGGGCATAGCCACAGGCGAATTTGCGGATCAGCGGGATGTCCATGCCGCCCACAAAGGACACTGTGCCGGTTTCGGATGCCATCGCCGCCATCATACCGACCAGATACGACCCTTCGTGTTCGTTGAACACGACGGACCGCACGTTTGGCGCATCAACCACCATGTCGATGATGCTGAATTTGGTGTCGGGGTAATCGGCTGCAACCTCGGCCAAGGGGGTGGCCCAAGAAAAGCCTGCCATCACAATCGGGTTCGCGCCAGATTCGGCAAAGCGGCGGATCGCCTGTTCGCGCTGCGCATCGGACTGGATTTCAACCTCGGCATAGGTGCCGCCAGTTTCAGCCTTCCAACGCTCGGCCCCGTTATAGGCGCTTTCGTTAAAGGATTTGTCGAATTTGCCGCCCAGATCGAACAGGATCGCGGGGCCGCCTGCCGCTGCAACTTCGGCCTCTTGCGATCCTTGCGTGTAGACATAGGCGCCCACAGCAACGACGACAATGGCGGTCGCGCCCAGCAGTTTTTGGATTCCAGTCATGGTTTTCTCCCAAGTCGTTTGCGAAGTCTAACCGGCTGTGCGCCCGCGCCTTCTGTTGATTACCGAGCCGATCATCGTCGGGCCATCGCAAGATAAGGCATGGCCGCGCGGCGAAGATCAACAGGTTTTTGCGTGAAATCGGGCAGCTGTCACAGGATTGATCGCCCGTTTTACACCTGACGCGGCGTTATGGCGCGCCCAGCGGCTTGCGCAGGACCAGTGCCGCGACGGGTGCCGCATCTTTGGGCAGATAATATCCCGGACGGCGCCCGATCTGGGCATAGCCTGCCTGCGCATAAAGGGCGCGCGCGGCATGGTTGTCTTCGGCGACTTCGAGAAAGATCAGGGTTGCGCCCGCCATCTGTGCCGCCCGTTCCGCCTGCGCCAGAGTGGTGCGCGCCAGCCCTTTGCGGCGATGCGCGGGGGCGGTGGCGATGGTCAGAATTTCCGCCTCGTCCAGCGTGACGCGCAGCAGGGCAAAGGTGCGGTCATCACCCGCAAGGATCATGCCCGGCTGGTTCAGCAAATCGCGGAATTCCGCCGCGGACCAGGCGCGCGTGCTGGAAAACGCCAGCGCATGGATGTCCGCCAGCGCCTCTGGCGTCATGGCAGGATCACAGGGGCCGCGTCCCGCGCGGGGGCGGCATCGGCGGGGCGGACGTAAAGCGGGGTAGGGCG
>DAISXL010000224.1:0-3523 GCA_036825855.1 Yoonia sp. | reverse complement strand
GAACATGACACCTCCTACAAACAAGAAGATGGCGTGCTCTATAACGCCCGCGACATGGCGGTGCTGCGCGCGGCCCTTTGCGGGGCGCAGGTGGTGCTGGCCTCGGCCACGCCAAGCCTTGAAAGCTGGGCCAACGCCCAGGCGGGCAAATACGCGCGGCTGGACCTGACCGCGCGGTTTGGCGCGGCGGTCATGCCGCAAATGGCCGCTATCGACATGCGGGTCGAGGAATTGCCGCATGGCCGTTGGGTGTCACCCACCCTGCGCGACGCCATCGCCGACCGGCTGGAGAAGGGCGAACAATCGCTGATCTTTCTGAACCGGCGCGGCTATGCGCCCGTTACCCTGTGCCGCGCCTGCGGCCACCAGATCGGCTGCGATCATTGCGATGCGCGGATGGTGGAACACCGCTTTCAAAAGCGGCTGATGTGCCACCAATGCGGTGAAACGAAACCGATCCCCGTGATCTGCCCGTCCTGCGGTGCCGCCGACAAACTTGCCGCCGTCGGCCCCGGCGTGGAACGCATGGGCGAGGAAGTCGCAGCGCTGTTTCCTGACGCGCGGATCGCCGTGCTGTCCTCGGACCTTTATGGCTCGGCCCGCGCGATGAAGGCCCATATCGCCGAGATTGCTGCGGGCGGCACCGATATCATCATCGGCACGCAGCTTGTGGCGAAAGGGCATAACTTCCCGCTCCTTACACTTGTCGGCGTGATCGATGCCGATCTGGGGTTGCAAGGGTCCGACCTGCGTGCCGCTGAACGCACATTCCAGTTGATGCGGCAGGTCGCAGGCCGCGCAGGCCGGGCGGAAACGCCCGGTGTCGCCCTATTGCAAACCTACCAGCCCGATCACCCCGTGATCCGCGCGATCCTGAACGGGGATGAGGAAAGTTTCTGGTCGGCCGAGGCGACTGAGCGCCGCGCGGCTGGCGTGCCTCCTTACGGGCGGATGGCAGGCATCATCCTCAGCGGGCCGGACCTGAAAGCGGTGTTCGACCTTGGCAACGACATGGCCCGCCGCGACGCGCCCTTGCGTCAGATCGGTGCGCAAGTGTTCGGCCCCGCCCCCGCCCCCATCGCCCGCGTGCGCGGCAAACACCGCGTGCGCCTGCTGGTCAAGGCCGACAAATCCGCGCCTTTGCAAACAGCCCTCGCGCAATGGGTCGCGCAATTCCGGTTGCCTGCCAACCTGCGCCTTGCGATCGACATCGACCCGCAGAGCTTTTACTGACCCCATCGTTAGAGCCTAAATATCCCCGCCGGAGGCCTAAAAGTTTTCCTTCTCCGGCACGTCCTCGCCCATTTCCTGCCGCCAATGACGGCGGCACAGCGACACATACCGATCGTTTCCGCCGATCACGATCTGGTCGCCGGTGCTCAGCACGCGGCCTTCGGCATCCTTGCGCACGACCATCGTCGCCTTCTTGCCGCAATGGCAGATCGTGCGGACCTCGCGCATCTCGTCCGCCAGTGCCAGCAAGGCGGCAGATCCGGGGAACAGTGCGCCCAGAAAATCCACGCGCAGACCGAAGGTCATGATCGGCACGCCAAGATCATCGACCGCGCGCGCCAGTTGCCAGACCTGAGCAGGGTCCAGAAACTGCGCCTCGTCGATGAACACGCAAGCACAGGGGCCAGCGTCCAGCCGCGCCTTGATCTTGACGAAAAGATCCTCGCCGGGGGCAAAAGTATCGGCATCGGCCCCGATCCCGATCCGGCTGCCGATCCGCCCGTGACCCGCGCGGTTATCCAGCTGCGCGATCATCAGATAGGTCTGCATCCCGCGTTCGATATAGTTGTGCGACGCCTGCAAAAGCACGGTCGATTTGCCCGCGTTCATGGTGGAATAGTTGAAATAAAGCTTTGCCATCCCGCTGATTTGCCCGCTGGGAACCGCCTTGGCAAGACCCTGTGCCCGCCTGATGCGCCATTGACAAACGGTAACGTATCATGAACATGATCTGGCGAACAAAATGGACATTGCCATGCCCCTGACTTTGCAGATCGATTACGTCGAGTTTTACAGCCCCAGGCTTGAAGCGACACAGGATTTCTTTGGCAAGGCGCTGGGCTGGACTTTTGTCGATTACGGGCCGGATTACCGCGACATTCAGGGGGCGGGCATCGGTGGCGGGATCGAACGCGCTCCCGCCAAAGCGCCGCTTGTCGTGCTGCAGGCCGATGACCTTCAGGCCGCCTATGACCGGATCAGCGCGGCTGGTGCCGAGATCACGCAGGAGATTTTCGACTTTCCCGGCGGGCGGCGGTTCGAATTCCGCGAGCCTGGTGGCACAGCGATGGCGGTCTGGACCAAGGCCTGATCCGGCTCAGGCCCGTTCCAGGATCACCGACCCCACCGAATAGCCCGCGCCGAAGGAACAAATCAGCCCCTTGTCGCCCGGCGCCAGATCGGCCGAATTCTGCGCGAAAGCGATGATCGACCCGGCAGAGGACGTATTGGCATAATCCTGCAGGATGTTCGGCTGTTCATCGGGCGCAGGCACGCGGCCCAGCACCTTGCGGCCGATGTAGTCGTTCATCGTCTTGTTGGCCTGATGCAGCCAGAGCCTGCGCAGGCTGTCGGCGCTGACGCCTTCGGCTTCCAGATGGTCGGCGATATGCTGGCTGACCAGCGGCAGCACCTCTTTGAACACCTTGCGGCCGTTCTGCATGAACTGCATGTCGCGGCGGTCCTCCATTGCGTCATGGGTCCGGCGCAGAAAACCGTTGTTGTTGCGGATGTTGTTGCTGAACTGCGTGGCGCAACGGGTGGACAGCACCTTGAAATGCGGCTTGCCCAAGCCGTCGTCGCGTTC
Source organism: Yoonia sp. (assembly GCA_036825855.1). Lineage (GTDB taxonomy): Bacteria > Pseudomonadota > Alphaproteobacteria > Rhodobacterales > Rhodobacteraceae > Yoonia. The sequence continues at coordinate 705 of DAISXL010000224.1, read as the reverse complement.
AAGCAAGGTGGCCGTCGCCACATCGCCGAAAATGAAATGGCAGTCGCGGTCGCGCCATTCCAGATGGGCGCTGCAAATCTCGGGGTTGACCACCAACGCGCGGCGTATCGAGCCTGCGCGGATCATGTCGGCGGCGGTCTGGATGCCGAAAGTGGCACTCGAACAGGCGACGTTCATGTCGAAGGCAAAGCCGCCTGCGCCCAGAAGCTGCTGGATTTCCACGGCAATCGCCGGATAGGCGCGTTCCATGTTGGACGCGGCACAGATCACCAGATCGACGTCGGCAGCATCGACGCCCGCCGCTGCCAGCGCCTTTTGCGCGGCATCAAGGCCGATTTCGGCCATGTAGCCGGGCGCGTCATCGGGGCGCTGCGGCAGATGCGGGAACATGCGCGCGGGGTCCATCACACCGGATTTGTCGAGCACATAGCGCTGTTCGATCCCCGATGCGGCATGGATGAAATCGGCCGAGGACTGCGGCTTGGCCTCGACCTCGCCCGCGGCGATGGCATCGGCGTTCTGCGCGTTCCACAGGTCCGCATGGGCGTTGAAAGCCGCGACCAGTTCGTCATTGGTGATGACCTGGGACGGGGTGAACACCCCGGTCCCGGTGATGGCTGCCTTGTGCATATGCGCTCCCGTAAATCGTGCACTACCCTAAGGCAAGGCTGGCCGGATTGTCCATCGGGACGCGGCGTCCGGTCA
>DAISXL010000223.1:0-3594 GCA_036825855.1 Yoonia sp. | reverse complement strand
TGGGTCATGGCGCGGCTTTCAGGCTGCGGCGACGCCTTGCGCCGTCTCTTCAATCTTGAAGATCATATCAAGGATCAGCGCGGCAGGGTCAAGGTTCACCGCGCGCCCGTGGCGCGACCGGTCCGACAGGTCCTGCTGCACCTGCGCCCAAGCCTGTGCGGCGCGGGGGTCAGGCGCGATTTTGGCCAAGAGCAACGCCTCGCCCGCCGCGCCTTGGGTGGCCGGTGCGCCGAGCAGGCCCGCACGCGCCGCGCGCGCCAGAAAGAGGTCGATGAGGTCGAGCGTCAGGCCAAAGCGGGTTTCCGCCCCGCGCCCGCTGCAGGCCTCTGCCAGCGCCAGCGCCGCCTGCCGGTCGATCCGTGGCAAGGTGCCGAACAGTCGGACCAGATCAGCGTAAAGCGCCATGCCGCCACTGCCCAACAGCCGGATCGCATCACCGACCGACCCACCTGCAAGGGCGGCAAGGCCTGCCGCATTGTCGCTGCTGTGCCCTGCCTGCGCCAGCGCGCGCGCCAGATCCTCGGGCGACAGCGGGCCGCAGCGCAATTCGCGGCAGCGCGACCGGATCGTCGGCAACAGCCTTGATGGTTGATGCGCTACCAGCAGGATGACCGCCCCTGCAGGCGGTTCTTCCAGCTCTTTCAAAATCGCATTGGCGGCGTTGCGGTTCATCTCGTCGGCGGCATCGACGATCACGACGCGCCGCCCGCCGTCGGCGGATGACATCTGGAAGAAATGCTTGAGGCTGCGCACGGCATCCACGGTGATTTCGCTGCGCAGCTTGCCTGTCTTGTCGTCCCAAGGCCGCCGGATCAGGGCAAGGCGCGGATGCGCGCCCGATTGCACCAGCTTCGCATCGGGATGGTCGGGGGCCACGGCCAGCGTGACCTCGCCCAGCATGTCAGGACCAGCATCGGCCAGCAGGAAGGTCGCGATCTTCCACGCAAGTGTGGCCTTGCCCACGCCGCGCGGACCCGTGATCAGCCAGCCCGAATGCACCCGCCCTGCGCTGAACGCGTCCAGAAACGCCGCTTCGGCTGCGTGCTGGCCGTAAAGCACCGCCGTTTCGCGCGGATGCGGCGCGCCGTCCAGACGGTCGGGTTCGGGGATGGTGTCATCGCTCATAGATGGGCCGCCACGTCGCTGGCGATCTGGTCCATCGTGCGGTTGCCGTCGATCAGCACGCAGCGCTGCGGTTCCGCACGCGCCAGCGCCAGAAAGCCGTGGCGCAGGGTTTCCTGAAACGGCAGGCCAAAATCCTCGAACCGGTCCTCGCCCGACCGGCGGGCAAGGCCGCGTTCCAACGCTGTCGCAGGGTCCATGTCGATGATGAAGGTCAGATCAGGTTCGCGCCCGATCATCAGGCTGTGCAGCGCGTCGACCTTGGCGCGCAGATCGCCGCGCGTGGCCCCCTGATAGACGCGGGTGCTGTCGGCGAAACGGTCGGAGACCACGGTTTTGCCAGCCGCCAAGGCGGGCAGGATCGTCTTTTCCAAATGGTCGCGGCGGGCGGCGGTGAACAGCAGGATTTCCGTTTCCGCCGACCATCGGTCAGGATCGCCTGTCAGCAAAAGCTGGCGGATTTCCTCGGCACCGGGGCTGCCGCCCGGTTCGCGGGTCAGGACAACATCCTGCCCCTGATCGCGCAGCCGGTCTGCAAGGCGGCGCGCCTGTGTCGATTTGCCCGATCCGTCTATCCCCTCGAAGGTGATGAACCGCGGCTGGATCATGCGCCGTCAGGCTCTGTGCCGGGGGTGAAACCGTATTTGTTCCACAAAACCAGGGCCGCGGTGCGCATCCTTGCGCTGAAACCGCCCAAGGGCACATCGGCATCCGCCACCAGCGGCACCCGCTTTTCGGGCAGGCCGTCCAGCGTGACGATCAGCTCGCCAACAGGCTGGCCTGCCGTGACAGGCGCTTGCAAGGGGCCGTCGAACACCACCTGCGCATCGACCGCCCCGCTGTGCAAGGCCGGCACCAACAGGCGCAGGTCTTCGGCGACGGTCAGGCCCACGCTTTGCGCCGCCCCCATCCAGACATCGGCGGTGGCGATCTGCGTGCCGGCGGTTGCGACATCACGCTCGGCGAACTGGCGAAACGCCCAGTTGACGATCCGTTCGGATTCCTCGGCGCGGTCGCGCGCCGTATCAATGCCGGTGATCACGAAGATCACGCGCCGATTGCCCTGCACGGCAGAACCGACCAGACCATACCCCGCTTCCATCGTATGCCCGGTCTTGAGACCATCGGCACCGATCCCCAGTGTCAGCACGGGATTGCGGTTCTGGCTGTTCGACGGGACGCGGTTGTCAAAAGGAAACTCTGTCTCGGCGAACAAGGGATAGAAGGTCGGGAAATCGGTGATCAGGCGACTGGCAAGAATACCCAGATCCTCGACCGACATGCGGTGGCCTGCAGCGGGCCAGCCGCTTGCGTTCACAAAGACCGAATTTTCCATGCCCAGTTGGCGCGCGCGTTCGGTCATCATCCGGCTGAAGCCGGCCTCTGTCCCGTCGGGCGACAGCGCCTCGGCCAGCACGACACTGGCGTCATTGCCCGACAGCACGATCACGCCGCGCAGCAGATCCTCGACGCGGACACGGTCGGTGGTGTCCAGAAACATCGAGGACCCGCCGAAACTGGCTGCATGGGCCGAGACCGGCAACGTGTCGTCGATCGTCAGGCGGCCGTCGGCAATCGCCTCGAAGGCCATGTAGATCGTCATGAGCTTGGACATCGACGCCGGCGGCAGCGGAATATCCGCATCCTTGGCCAGCAGCACCGTGCCGGTGGTCTGGTCATAGACATAGGCCGCCCGCGCGCTTGTCTCGAGGGTCTGCGCCTGAAGAGCGGTCGCGCAGATCGTCAGCAAAGCCGCTATCAGACCGTGTCTTGCCATCATCATCCTGTGTCCTTTTCCTATTCGTCCGAAAGCACGAAGGCATCGACAAAGCCCAGTGCGCGGATACGAGAGAGAGCCTCCTGGTCCGGAACCGGCCCTGCAACGACGCGCCAGACGGTGCGGCCACCGGCCTCTTGGTCGGTGACGGTTGCGCCGAAACCGGCGGCTGTCAACGTGGCCGCCGCGGCATCGGCATTTTCACGCAGGCTGAAGACGCCGATCTGGGCCATCGCGCCATCGGGCAGCGGTGTGGAAACGGCAGGTGCCGCCTCGGGGGTCGCCGCAACGGGGGCTGGGGGTAAAACGACCTCGACAGGGCCCGTGTCGGGTAGGGCCGTCACCGCATCTGCTGCGGCCTCGACCGGCGCTGTCGGATCCACCGGGTCAAGCGCAGAGGCTTCGATCGCCACGGGTGCCGCCAGACCCGCGATCTCGGCACTGTCCTCGGCCACGGGGGCCGCAACCTCGACCTCTTCACGCCGCAAGGCCACGACGCTTAGCTCTGTCGGTGCGCCAGCAAGCAAACCAAGCTCTTCGGCCGCGTCAGAGGACACCTGGATCGCGGGGCCGGGATTGTCACGCTCGCGCCGGAACAGCGCACCGACGATGGACTGGCCGTTTGCGGCATTGCGGATCACGACACGTTCTGGGTCACGCACATCGGGATGCGCCACCCAGACCCCGCCCAGCGA
>DAISXL010000222.1:1251-3610 GCA_036825855.1 Yoonia sp. | reverse complement strand
GACTATCAGGAAGGCCAGAGCCGCGTGACCGACCGCTTTTTCCTTGGCAGCCGCCTGATGCGCGGCTTCGAGGCAGGCGGCATCGGTCCACGGTCGCTGGAACCCTTTGACGATGCCATCGGCGGCAACGCTTTTGCCGTCGCCCGGCTCGAGGCGGAATTCCCGCTTGGTCTGCCCAGCGAATACGGCCTGTCGGGTGGTGTGTTCTATGATTACGGCTCAGTCTGGGATTCGGGCTATGCGGGGCAGGTGGAATACGACGACTTCACGCCACGCTCTGTGATCGGTGCCTCGATCTTCTGGACCACGCCGATCGGGCCCCTGCGCTTTAACTTCACCGAACCGCTCGACGTGCAGGACCGTGACAAGACGCGGAACTTCGACGTCACGATCTCGACCAGCTTCTGATGGCTTTGTGGCGTGCGATTGCTGTCTGGCTGCTGTTGGCTTTGCCCGCAGCGGCCCAGCCTACGCAGCCACAGATCCTGATCATCGACAGTGACCGGCTGTTTTTCGAGACCCAATATGGCCGCCGGATCGCGTCTGATCTTGCGGCCCGCACCGCCGAGTTGCAGGCCGAAAACGACGCGATTGTTGCCGAACTGACCGAAGAAGAAAGCAGCCTGACCGCCCGCCGCGCGACAATGGACCCTGAGGCCTTCCGCGTGGAAGCCGCCGCCTTTGACGCCAAGGTGCAGGAGGTGCGGCGCGACCGCGACGCCAAGAACGGCGAGCTTGCCGCCGAGGCCGCACAGGCGCGCGCCGCCTTCGAGGAGCGGGTGCAGGAAATCGTCGGCACGCTGATGCTGGAACGCGGCGCGACCATGGTGATGGAACAGCGCAATGTGGTCCTGTCGGTGCGCACCGCCAATATCACCGACGACGCGATTGCCCGCATCGACGCAACGCTGGGCGACGGCACCCCCTAGCCCCGCTTGCCGTGGCCGTTGCCGCTTGCTAGGCAGGGCCAGCCCAAGACAAGGAACCACATATGTCCGATCCCGTCACAACCGCTGATATCCAGCTGATCCAGAAGATCCTGCCGCATCGCTATCCGTTCCTGCTGGTTGACAAGGTGCACAGCATCGACGGCACATCCTCGGCCGTGGGGATCAAGAACGTGACGATGAACGAACCTTATTTCCAGGGCCATTTCCCCGGCAACCCGATCATGCCCGGTGTCACCATCGTCGAGGCGATGGCGCAGACCAGTGCCGTCATGGTCGGCGCATCGCTGGGGCTGATCAATGGCGACTTGCTGGTCTATTTCATGGCCATTGACGGCTGCAAATTCCGCCGCAAGGTGGTGCCGGGTGATGTTCTTGAAATGCGGGTCGAAACCACACGCGGCAAACCCGGCGGCAAGGTCTGGCGATTCAAGGGTGTGGCGACGGTCGATGGCGAACTGGCCGCCGAGGCGGAATTCACCGCGATGATGGACCTGCAAGGCTGATGGCGGGCATCCACCCCAGCGCCGTGATCGCGCAAGGTGCGCGCATTGCAGCCGATTGCACGATCGGCCCGTTTTGCGTGATCGGCCCCGACGTGGTGCTGGGCGATGGTGTGACGCTGAAAAGCCATGTGGTGGTGGATGGCGACACCCATATCGGCGCGGGCACCACGGTCTTTCCCTTCGCCGTGATCGGGGAAATCCCGCAGGATCTGAAATTCGCGGGCGAGAAAACGCAATTGCGCATTGGCGCGCGCAACCGCATCCGCGAACATGTCACGATCAACACCGGCACCGCCCAAGGCGGCGGGATCACCCGCGTCGGCGATGACGGGCTGTTCATGGCGGGCTGTCATATCGCGCATGACGCGCAGGTCGGCGACCGCGTGATCATCGTCAACAATTCCGCCGTCGCGGGGCATTGCGTGATCGAGGATGACGTCATCATCGGCGGCTTGTGCGGCGTGCATCAATGGGTGCGGATCGGGCAGGGCGCGATCATCGGCGCGGTTACGATGGTGACGGCGGATGTGGTGCCGCACGGGCTGGTGCAGGGGCCGCGCGGGGTGCTGGACGGGTTGAACCTTGTGGGGCTGAAACGGAAAGGCGTGGACCGTGCCGATATCACCGCACTGCGCGCGGCGTTCCAGATGCTGAAAGACGGCGAAGGCAATTTTCAGGACCGCGCCCGCAAGCTCGGCAGCGAAAGCGACAGTCCTTATGTGCAGGACATGGTCCGCTTTATCCTTGGCCCGTCCGACCGCAATTTCCTGACGCCCGGCTGATGCTGGCGCTGATCGCAGGGACGGGTGATCTGCCGCCCGCGCTGCTGGCGCGGTTGCCAGAGCGGCCGGTTGTCTGCGCCTTGCAGGGATTTCTCCCCCAGATCACGCCCGATATCACCTTTCG
>DAISXL010000222.1:0-1151 GCA_036825855.1 Yoonia sp. | reverse complement strand
TCTGGGTCCGCCCCAAAGGTGGCGCATGAGAGTGTTCCTGATCGCGGGCGAGGCGTCTGGCGACAAGCTCGGCGCGGCGCTGATGGCGGGGCTGAAGGTGCTGCGCCCTGACGTGGCGTTTGACGGGGTGGGCGGCCCGCTGATGCAGGCCGAAGGGCTGGTCAGCCGCTTTCCCATGGATGAACTCAGCGTCATGGGGCTGGCCGAAATCCTGCCCAAATACCGCGCCTTGAAGCGGCGCATCGCGCAGATGGCCAAGGCTGTCGTGCAGACGCAGCCTGATGTGCTAATCACCATCGACAGCCCGGATTTCTGCCTGCGCGTGGCCAAACTGGTCAAGGCGCGCAGCACGATCCGCACCGTGCATTACGTGGCCCCCACCGTCTGGGCATGGCGGCCCAAGCGTGCCGCGCATATGGCGCATCACATCGACCATGTGCTCGCGCTCTTCCCGTTCGAGCCGCCCTTGATGCAGGCCGCAGGCATGGCCTGCGATTTCGTCGGCCATCCGGTGGTGACCGACCCGGTTGCCAGCGCTGCAGAGGCCGCCGCCCTTGGCGATGGCACCGTCGTGCTGGTCCTGCCCGGCAGCCGCAAAAGCGAGGTGAGCCGCCTTGCCCCCCGTTTCGGGCAGGCGGTGGCGCGGATTGCGGCACAGGTACCGGATGCACGGTTTGTCATTCCCACCACGGCCAATGTGCATGATCTGGTGCAGGCGCAAGTGGCGGAGTGGTCCGTCCCGGTCACCGTGCTGCCGCCTGCCAGCAAGGATAAGGCCGCATGGTTCCGCCGCGCGGATGTGGCGCTTGCGGCCTCTGGAACCGTCTCGCTGGAACTGGCCGCGAATGGCACGCCGATGGTGATCGCCTATGACATGGCATGGCTCAGCCGGATCATCATCAGCCGCATGTTGCTGGTCGATACGGTCACGCTGGTCAATCTGGTCAGCGACACCCGCACGGTGCCCGAATTCATCGGCAAGGCGTGCCAGCCGGAGCCCATCGCCGGTGCGGTCTTGGCGGTGCTGGCCAATCCGACCGCACAGCAAGCGGCGATGGATGTGACCATGGACAGGCTCGGGCGCGGGGGCGAGGCACCGGGGCTACGCGCCGCGCGCGCGGTGCTGGATCGCCTTGACCACGCGGCCGTCG
>DAISXL010000221.1:0-3610 GCA_036825855.1 Yoonia sp. | reverse complement strand
GCCATATCGCGGGCCAGATGACCGAAAGCAACATCATCGGCTACATCGGGTCCTATCCAATTCCCGAGGTGATTCAGGGCATCAACTCTGCCTTCATTCACGCACGTGAAGTGAACCCCGATGTCGAATTCCGCGTCGTCTGGGCCTATACATGGTTCGACCCCGCGAAAGAGGCCGAAGCCGCGACCGTGCTGATCGAACAGGGTGCCGACGTGATCCTGCAGCACACCGATTCGACGGCTCCGCAGGCCGCAGCGCAGGCCGCTGGCAATGTCGTGACTTTTGGTCAGGCCTCCGACATGGCGGAATTCGCGCCGTTCCCGCGCGTGTCGTCGATCATCGATGACTGGGCGCCCTATTACATCGCCCGCACGCAGGCCGTCATTGATGGCACATGGGAAAGCACCGACACTTGGGACGGTATCCCCGAAGGCATGGTCAGCATCGGTGAAATCACCGATGCCGTGCCTGCCGAGGTGAAAGCCTCTGCCGAAGCCATGATCGAGGCGATCCGCGCGGGCGAATACCACCCGTTCACCGGACCGCTGAACCGTCAGGACGGGTCGGTCTGGCTGGCTGAGGGTGAGGTCGCAAGCGACGAAGACCTGTTGGGCATGAACTTCTACCTTGAAGGTCTGACTGGCGAAATTCCGCAATAAGCGGACTGAACGAATTGAAAGGCCCCGCCACTGGCGGGGCCTTTTGCGTTCATTTGGTCTGTTTGACGATCTCGCCCGACCGCAGCCGGCTGCGATAGCTGTGCAGCTCGCGCTTGACGATGGGCATCAGGAAATACAGTGCGATGATGTTCACGATCGCCATGGAAAACAGCATGGCGTCCGAGAAATCGATCACCGGCCCCAGGCTCGCCGCCGCACCGATCACGATGAACACACAGAAGATGATCTTGAAGATCAGCTCTGTCACGGCCCCTTCGCCGAACAGGTAGGTCCAGGCCTTCAACCCGTAATAGGACCAGCTGATCATCGTGGAAAAGGCGAACAGCACCACCGCGATCATCAACAGCACCGGAAACCACGAAAACGCAGTTGCATAGGCCGCCGAGGTCAGGGCGACACCGCCAACATCGCCTTCAGTCGTGATCCGACCCAGTTCGGCGTTCCAGATGTAAAGTCCGGTCGCAGGGTCCTGCGCCAGCACGCCGCTGATCACGATCACAAGGGCGGTCATCGTGCAGATCACGACCGTATCGATGAAGGGTTCCAGCAGGGCGACATAGCCTTCGGTCACGGGTTCCTTGGTGCGCACCGCCGAATGGGCGATGGCAGCAGAGCCGATCCCCGCCTCGTTGGAAAAGGCCGCGCGCCGGAAGCCCTGAATCAACGCGCCGGTAAAGCCGCCGACGACGCCAAGGCCGGTGAAGGCACCCTCGAAGATCTGGCCAAAAGCCCACAGGATCTGGTCATAATTCATCAGCAGGATCACAAGTGACACCAGCACATAGAAAATGCCCATGAACGGCACGATCTTTTCGGTGACGCGGGCGATGGATTTCAGACCTCCCGCGATCACCGCAAAGGTCAGGATCGCCAGCACGACGCCCGTGATCCAGCCCGGATAATCGCCAACCACGGTCGCGATTTGTGCATGGGCCTGATTGGCTTGGAACATGTTCCCGCCGCCCAGTGCGCCCAGAATGGTGAACACCGAAAACAGCACCGCCATCGCGCCGCCCAAAGGCAGGCCGCGTTCCTGAAAGCCTTTGACCATGTAATACATCGGCCCGCCGGACACCGACCCGTCAGGATATTCGTTGCGATATTTGACGCCCAGGGTGCATTCCGTGAACTTGGTCGCCATGCCGAACAGGCCTGCCACGATCATCCAGAACGTAGCCCCTGCCCCGCCGATGCTGACCGCGACCGCGACGCCCGCGATATTGCCAAGGCCAACCGTGCCGGACAGCGCCGTGGCGAGCGCTTGGAAATGGCTGACCTCACCCGCGTCATTGGGGTCGGAATAGTCGCCTTTGACCAGCCGGATCGAATGAGCAAAGCCGCTGAACTGGATCGCGCCGAAATAGACGGTGAACACCACCGCCCCCACGACCAGCCACAAGGCGATCCATGAAAAATCCGTGCCGGGCAGCGGCGCAAAGATGAATGACACGTACCAGCCGGTGTAATCGGCAAAAATCCCGTTGATCCGCTCGTCAAGGCTGACGGCCTCTTGTGCCGCAGCAAGGTTCGGCAGCAAAGACGCGACCAGCGCCGCCATGATGTGATGCAGTTTCGACATGACGTGTCCTTTCATGGAATGATCGTGACCGGCACGCTGGCCGTCGCGGCAAGCCGCCCTGCCACGCCGCCGAACAGCCGCGATTTCAGCCCGCGCGCGCCGATGCGCCCGACGATGATCTGCTTGGCTCCGCGTTCGCGGGCCAGAGCGTCAAGGATTTCGGCCGCATCACCGTGGCGCACGATGCCTTCGATGTCGAACCCTTCGGCGCGGGTCATGGTCAGCGCGGGGTCTAACACGCGTTCATGCGCCATCGCGATCTCGGCCTCGCGGCGCTTGTGGCGTTCGCGGTTTTCCTCGGCAGTCTGAAAGGTGAATGGCGACCATTCGATCACATAGCAGATGACGATGGCGCAATCGCCGATGGCCTTGGCGCGATCCTTGGCGAAGGCCAACGCGCGCGCCCCCGTTTCGGACCCGTCAAGGCCGACGATGAACGTCGTTTTTTCCATGATGATACCCCCGTTGGTTGATGTTCCAGTGTGGTTTGCAGGACAAGCGTCACGCGGGCAGGTTCGGGTGCCTGCCTGCCACAACCTTAGGGACTGCATACGGCTTTTGGGAAAAAATCTGGCCAGTGAAGCATTTTCGGGAGAAACGGCTACGTAGGGTAAAGCTGATAGTCAAAAACGGTGGAGATTTCATTCTCCAACAGTCCGAATGCCTTGCACCTCTTCCGGCGGTCCTGTCCTGCAAGACCGATTGCCCCCCGCGCGGGCTTGCGTTATCGACAAGGCTGATCCTGATCAGAACAGCGGAGCAGCGCCAATGGCAGCCTATCAATTCGTCTATTTCATGGACGGCGTGTCCAAGACATATCCCGGCGGCAAAAAGGTGTTCGAGAACATCCGCCTGAACTTTCTGCCCGGCGTGAAAATCGGTGTCGTCGGTGTCAACGGCACGGGTAAATCCACGCTGATGCGGATCATGGCCGGACAGGACAAGGATTTCGTGGGCGAGGCTTGGGCGGCCGAAGGCGCGCGCGTCGGCTATCTGCCGCAGGAACCCGAACTCGACCCCAATTTGACCGTGCGTGAAAACGTCATGCTGGGTGTGGCGGGCAAAAAGGCCATTCTGGATCGCTACAACGAAGTGGCGATGAACTATTCCGACGAAACCGCCGACGAGATGGCGCAGCTTCAGGATGAAATCGACGCGCAGAACCTGTGGGATCTGGATGCGCAGATCGACATTTCGATGGAGGCTTTGCGCTGCCCCCCTGATGATGCCGATGTGACAACGCTGTCGGGCGGTGAAAAGCGCCGCGTCGCGCTGTGCAAACTGCTGCTCGAAGCCCCCGACATGCTGCTGCTGGACGAACCGACCAACCATTTGGACGCCGAAACCATCG
>DAISXL010000220.1:0-3647 GCA_036825855.1 Yoonia sp. | reverse complement strand
AATGTCGGCAACAGGTTCTGGCAGATCATCGGCAAGCGGCTGGTCGAGGTGGATGACGCCGAACCCTTCCTGCTTAAACAGATGTCGCCATAGCGCGGATCACTCGGCCGCGACCTGTAGATCGTGCATTCGCCCGATATCGGCCAGATCGGCGATCACACCGGCCAGCAGGTCGCGGAACGCGTCAAAGCCGGCACTTGGCGTCAGGGACTTTTCATCCATGTACAGCGCGCGGTCGATCTCGACCTGGATGGCATGCTGGTTGCGCGCCGGACGTCCGTAGTGCTGAGCAATATAGGCCCCCGCAAAAGGCATGTTGCGCGCGACCTTCAGCCCTGCGGCGACAAAAGCCGCCTCGACCTGATCGACGACCGCGCCCGCGGCTGTCGCACCGAACCGGTCCCCCAGCACGACATCGGGGCGGCCTGCACCGGCCGGTCCCATGTTTTCCAGCGCTTCGTGCGGCATGGAATGGCAATCGATCAGCACCGCCTCGCCGAAGGTGTTGATGCTCTGGTCCAGCAGCATCTGCAAACGGTCGTGGTAGGGCCGCCAGTATTGCGTGACCCGCAGATGCGCCTCGGCCAGCGTCAGCTTGCCGTGGTAGATCTGCCGGCCATTCGCGACGACACGCGGAATCACGCCCAAGCCGCTTGCGATGCGGGGGTTGTGTGCGTTGCGGCGCGCGCCTTCGATCAGGGCAGGGTCGAATTCATCCGGCCCGCGATTGAGATCCAGAAACGCGCGCGGCGCGGTCGCGGTCAGGAATGGCGCGCCTTGCAACGGCGCGGTATCGAACAGCAGATCGACGAAGGCGTCCTCGGACGACCGGATTTCCTGTGAATCCAGCACCGCGCGGCGCAGAAACGCCGCAGGATAGTCGCGCCCGCTGTGCGGCGAGGCGAAAACGACACTGGTCGTGCGCTGCTCTGGAAGGGCAAGTTGATACGGCGCTGTCAGCAATGAAACACTCCTTCACGCGGGTAAGCTAGCGCATTTATGGAAATGAGCAAAAGCCCTTGATCCCCGTTCCGACTCCTTTTATAGACCGCACGACTGACGCGGTTCATGGCCGCGTCCTATTACTTTGTAGGACGCATCAGACCGCCGACGGCATGGATGATTAGCTCAGCGGTAGAGCACTTCGTTGACATCGAAGGGGTCACTGGTTCGATCCCAGTATCGTCCACCATGATTTCACGGGCCACCTTGGCCTTAATGCAACCCAAGGCGCAATCCGCGCGCCGCGACATGAAGGACACGCACCATGAAGGTCCGTAACTCCCTCCGCTCGCTCAAGCAGCGCCATCGCGATTGCCGCGTCGTGCGCCGCAAGGGCCGCGTCTATGTGATCAACAAGACGCAACGCCGGTTCAAGGCCCGTCAGGGCTAAGACCTGCATCAGCAGCAGATCGAAAAAGGTCGTGTCCTTCGGGATGCGGCCTTTTTCTTTGCCGAATTGCCAGAAAAAAGTGCTGCCCCCATTAATGAACACTGGTCAAGTATGGGAAAGGTGCATTAACGTCGCGGCAATTCCGTTCTGGTTGTCGCATAGGAAATCACATGGCGCGCAAATCACACATGAAAACAACAGCAATCTCCGTGGCCCTGCTGGCCATGACCGCACCAGCAATGGCACAGGATATCTGCGCTGGTGCAGGCACCGGTGGCCAGTGGATCGGCGGGGACGAAGCCTCCTCGGACATCACGACCGCTGACAATTTCCGCGAACAGATGGCGCTTGTGCTGGGCGGCAATGATTACGTGGCCCTGTTCAGCCTGTCCGAAACCACCGATGTCCGGCTCGAGGCCGCGGGGCGCGGGGCGGGTGATCCGATGATCGACCTGCTTGGCGCGGACGGCGCGCTGATCCTGTCGGATGACGATTCCGGTGGCAACGCCGCATCGCGCGCCGAAACCACCCTTGCTGCGGGCACCTATTGCATGGCGATGCGCAGCTATGACGGCGGGCCGATGACCGCCTTCGTGCGCATCGGGCGGCAGGAGCACGAACCGCTGACCGACGGTCTCAATACCTTGGGTGATCCGGGCATCAGTGGCAGCTGTTCCGAGGCGGTGCAGATTGGCCCGCTCGGGACCAGCGTCAGCGGATCGGCCTTCGACGATCCCTTCTGGAGCTTCACGCTGGACGAACCCACTGCGGTTACCATCACCGCCGTGAACGAATCTGCCGATCCGGTGATCACGCTTTACGATGCCGCCGAGAATTACATTGCAGAGAATGACGATTACGACGGGCTGAATTCGCGCATCGACATGACGGAACCGCTGGCTGCTGGAACCTATTGCATCAACCTTGCCGCATTGTCCGACGAGACCTTGCCGATCACCCTGACCGTCAGTGCCTATGACCCGCAAGCCGCCTTGCTGTCGATCTACAACCGTGGCGAAGCTGCGCCGCCGCTTGACGGGACGGTGCCCGTGACCGACCTCGGCCTTGTCGGCACCCGCATCCGGCAAGATGTGAACGCCAGTTCCAGCGCATCGTGGTTCACCGTCGATGTCGACGCGCCCGGCCTGCTGATGCTGGAGGCCATCGGCAACGCCAGTACCGATCCCGTCATGGTGATCTATGACGATCTCGGCCGCGAGGTCGGCCGGAACGACGACTACGGCATCGGGTTCGACAGCCTGATCGCGGCGCGGGTCAATCCCGGCACCTATGTGATCGGTGTGTGGAAATACGGCGAAGGTCTTGGGCTGATCCGCCTGCTCGTCGAACGCTACGTGCCAGCGCAATAACCGTCCGGGCGTCAGCGCCCGAACGTATCCGCCAACAGGCGTGCCAGCGTCGGCTGATCCAGATAGCCGGTCGCTGGCAACCCGCTGCGGGTCTGATAGCGCCCGATCGCGCTGCGGGTGTCACTGTCGAAACGGCCATCGACAGCGCCGGGATCATAGCCCATCTGGTCCAGCCTGCTTTCGATCAGCCGCCCCATGACAGGGTTGATGTTCAACGCATCCTCGCGCGCGCGGGCCTGATCGGTGCTGTTATCCTCCTGCTCCAGTGCCTCTGTCGCCTGATCCGCGAACAATCCCTGAGGATAGCGGTTCAGATAGGCGCGGTATCCGGCCTGCGTGCCGCGCGCGCCGGTTTCTTCCCAATAGGCGCGGTCAAGACGGTCGGCGTCGGCTTGTGCCAGTGCGTCGGCGGCCTCGATCTCGGCCTGACGGCGGCTGGCCTGCGCATCGATCCGGTTGATCTGTTCGGTCGTCAGAAAAGACGTCTGCGCGAAGCCGTTGATCTGTTGCCAGTTGCGGATCGCGCGGCGGGTGCCTTGGCCGAAAATCCCGTCCACACCGCGCGTGTCATACTCAAGCAAGGTCAGGTTGCTCTGGATCGCGCGGCGCTGGTCGCGGGTCAGGGCCAAGGCCGTTTCGGTCTGTTCGGCAAGAAGGATCGGGTCGTTCTCGATCCGGTCCAGCCGGCGGCGCGCCTCGGCGGCATAGGGGCTGTCGGGAAAGCCCAGCAGGAACACGCGGTAGGCGTCGGCGGTATTCGCCGTCTGCGCGTCTTCCCAGAACGGCAGCGATGTGTCGTTGGGGCGGGTGGTTTGCGCCACGACAGCCGCATCCGCCTGCATCACAAGGCTGCGGGGCTGGTAGCCCAGCACCTGCACCGCGCG
>DAISXL010000219.1:0-3647 GCA_036825855.1 Yoonia sp. | reverse complement strand
CCAAGGCCAATGTCCTGCGACCCGAACACATAGAACGGATCAAGGATCAGATCTTTCGACTCCATCCAGACAATGGACGGGGTGGGCAGGTTGGCACCCGGGGCGGAAAAGGCCACCTCCCATACGGCCAGAATGACCAGCAATACGACCAAGGGCGGCAGGACATTCACAGCGATAGAGTGGGTCCAGCGGGGCAGTGCCAGCCCCTTGCGGGGCTGTGCTGGTAATGGAGTAACGATGGCGCTGGGCGCGATCGGGGGCGATTTTGGCTTGAGTTGCGTCACGGCTGACATCATCGCCCCCTTACACCATGGCCTTGATCGACAGGCTGTCCAGATAGGCGGACGGATTTGCCGGATCGAAGGCCTTGCCGTCAAAGAACGTCTCGATCCCGCGGCTGTCCGAGAAACCAGAGACGTCCACACCCAAATCCTTGGCCGCATCCAGCCACAGGTCCGAGCGGTTGGTGTTGGCCACGACCGAGGCAATATCCAGGCTTGCAGGCTGATACCCCCAGCGGATGTTTTCGGTCAGGAACCACGCATCCAGCGATTTCCACGGGAAGGAACTCGCCCCGCCATCGCGCCAGAATTTCATCTGCAGGCCGGTATCGGTTGCGACCCGGTCATTGCCGTAATTGATTGTGCCTTTCAGGCGACCCAGAATATCCACGGTGGGGACATTGAACCATTGGCGACGGCCAACGATCTGGGCCAGTTCTTCCTTGTTGGCCAGATCTTCGCACCACATCTGCGCCTCCATCACGGCCATCAGGATGGCTTTGGTGGCGATGGGGTTCGCATCGACCCAGTCAGCGCGCATCCCAAGCACTTTTTCGGGGTGGTGCTGCCACAATTCGCCCGTTGTGGTGGCCGTGAAGCCGATGCCCTGATTGACAAGCTGTTCATTCCACGGCTCGCCCACACAGAAGCAGTCCATGTTGCCAACCTTCATGTTTGCGACCATTTGCGGGGGCGGCACGACGATGACATTGACATCCGTGTTCGGATTGATCCCGCCTGCGGCCAGCCAGTAGCGGAGCCACAGATCATGCGTGCCACCAGGGAAGGTCATGGCGGCGCTGACCTCTTTGCCTGCAGCGCGCTTGGCGGCGAAGGCATCTTTCAAAGCACCACTGTCCAGACCCGCGCCGGTCGCGGCATATTCCTGCGCGACCGAAATGCCCTGTGCATCCTCGTTCAGTGATAGCAGGTTATACATCGGCGTGGGCTGGTTATTCTGCATGACGGTGCCCAGGCTATACAGATGCACCTTGGGCCGCAGGATATGGCCGCCATCAATGCCGCCATTGGCCGAGCCCAGCGCCATGTTGTCGCGCGTGGCCCCCCAGCTTGCCTGCTTTTCGATCTTCATCTGGTCAAGGCCGTATTTGGCATAAAAGCCCTTCTCTTGGGCAATGATCAGGGGCGAGGCATCGGTCAGTGCGATATAGCCCAAGGTCGCCCCGCGCACTTCCGGCGTGGCAGTGGTAGCCCAGGCCCCACCGGGGATCAGGGCTTTGGCGGCAGCAAGAGTGGCGGCGGCACCAGTCGTGGCGCGCAAGAAGGAGCGGCGGCTGAAATGTGTCATGGGATCTCTCCGGGGGTCAAACGGGGTCAAAGTTGTGACAGGCGCGCAGTTGCGCGGTCAGTCAGTAGCGGTATGCGGCATCCCGCATCTGCGCGGGAAAGCGTCCAAATGGTGTGTCCGCGGTGCCGCGGCCCATCTGGGTGATCCAACCCCTTTGTCGGATACATTCCTGATGCACGATGCGAGCGGGCAGATCAAACACTCTTTGCGCGCGCAGCATCACTAAAAAAGTTTGCGGCCAAAGTTGCCGAAAATTTCAGCGCCCTCGGTGGCTTGGGTCAAAAATCTGACCGTCAAAGAATCGATCAGGCGGCAGAATCATCGTCCCACGTTCGGATGACACGGCCAGCGGATGATCTATTGCCCCTTCCAGCTTTTCGGATGCACCGGGCAAATCTGCCCCCACCCCGCGCAGGTTCTGCCGATATAGGTCGGTGCGGCAGATGGCCTTGGCTGCCTGCACCGACGCGGCCAGATCAAGTCCGTGCCGTTCGGCCAGATGGGTTGCAAACCACGCGGCCTGAGAGCGCCACGGAAAAGTTGCCGCGCCGTCATGAAAGCGGATCATGCCCGACACCTTGCGCAATTCGCCGCGCGGGCTGATGACCATCTGTCCGCGCAACGCGCGTTCAAGGATTTCCGCGGGCGCGTTCACATATTCCGGCCGACACAGCACTTCGCAGGCGGTCTGACGGTTCAGCGGATCATCCAGCCATTTGCCTGCCCGCCAGATCGCGCGCATCAACGCGGCAGTCAGATCGGGGTTTTCTTCGACCCAGTCGTGGCGCGCGGCCAAAACCTTTTCGGGTGCCGCCGCCCAGATGGATTTGCCAGGCAGGATCAGCGCGCCTGCCCCCGTTTCGACCGCCATCGACCCCCAAGGTTCGCCCACGCAGTAGCC
This sequence comes from Yoonia sp., assembly GCA_036825855.1. Classification (GTDB taxonomy): domain Bacteria; phylum Pseudomonadota; class Alphaproteobacteria; order Rhodobacterales; family Rhodobacteraceae; genus Yoonia. The sequence continues at coordinate 1,156 of DAISXL010000219.1, read as the reverse complement.
GTCGATCTCGCCCGCGTAAAGCGCATCGGCCATGCGCGGGGGCGGCACCGTGCAAAGCTCATACTGGATCGCAGTTTCGCGCAGCCAGCGCGTAACAAGTGCGGCTTGGGTCGAGAAGGGAAAGGGCACACCAATACGCAGGGGCTGGGGGGCTACCCGCGCCAGATCTTCTGCTGTGGCGCGGGGATCGTTGAACTCAAACCCATGTCCTTGCGCGCGCATCGCATCGGCAATCGCAACTGACACGGCAATCACGACCCCATTGAGCGACAGGTTCTGCAAGATATCCACCCGCGCGACCGCCCCGCCCAGACCCAAAGCCATCGCCACAGGCAGGGGGGCCAGGATATGCGCTGCGTCTACCTGTCCCCAAAGCAGCATGTCCCGTAGACTGGACCAAGAGGGCGCGGCGCGCAGCTCCAGCGCTAGACCTTCGATCTGCGCGAAACCAAATTCATGCGCGATGGCCAAGGGAGCCATGTCCAACAGGGGTACAAATCCGATGCGAAGGGCAGACAGGCTCATGACAGGAGCCCCGCTGCTGTGACAAGTGCGCTAGCCACATCCACAACCTTGCGCCCCTGATCCATGGCAGTCTTGCGCATCAGCGCATAGGCCTCGTCCTCGCTGATGCCGCGCGCTTTCATCAAAATACCCTTGGCGCGGTCAATCACCTTGCGCTCTTCCAGTGCGCGGCGCGTGGTTTCCAGTTCGACCCGCATCCGGCGAAACATCTGGAAGCGGGCGATGGCCGCGTCCATCACGGCTGCCACACGTTCGGGCTGTAACCCGTCGACGACATAGGCAGAAACACCTGCCTCGATCGCTTGCTGGGTCAGATCACGGTCCGTGCGGTCCACAAAAAACGCCACGGGCCGATCCATGGGGCCAGACGCAAGGGCCATTTGCTCCAGCGTGTCGCGCGATGGGTTGGACATATCAATCAGCACGATATCCGGCGCGATATCGGAAACCCGACGCGCCAGACCAGCAGCTTCGGCAATGACCGTCACCTGATGGCCAAGCGGCTGCAAGCTGTCGATCACGAACTTCGCTCGGGCTTCATCCGGTTCGACGATAACGATTTGGAGCTTCATCTGTTCTCACCGCAAAATCTCGCCAGCGAGGACACAGTAAACACGAAACTACAACAGCC
>DAISXL010000218.1:0-3680 GCA_036825855.1 Yoonia sp. | reverse complement strand
TTCCCGCCTCGTAATAGACGGTCATGTTGCTGCCCTGGCTGACCTCGCGCAGCAGCTTGAAGGTCAGACCCGCGTTGGTTTCCGCCCCCGGTTCAAGCGACGACATGGTGCCATCCATGATGATGACATGGATGGCGGGACCGCGTTTGCGGATCGCGGCCTCTTCGGTGCGCGCACGGCGCCCGAAAAGACCGAAGAGCCAATCACGCAGCGGCATCGACACCCTGAGCAGCCATGATCGCCTGCCAGACGCGGTGCGGGGTAAAGGGCATGTCGATCTCGGTCACGCCGACATCCTGAAGCGCGTCTATCACCGCGTTGCTGATCGCGGCCAAGGCCCCGACGGTGCCAGCCTCGCCACAGCCTTTCATGCCCATCGGGTTGTAGAGCGAGGGGGTGGATTCGGTCGCAAAGCCGATCATCGGCAGGTCATCGGCGCGCGGCATGGCGTAGTCCATGAAACTGGCGGACAACAACTGCCCGTCCGCGTCGAACACCGCGCGTTCGGTCAGCGCCTGCCCGATCCCTTGGGCGACACCGCCATGCACCTGCCCTTCGGCCAGCATCGGGTTGATGAGATTGCCGAAATCGTCAACGACGGTATAGCGGTCAACGATGACAACCCCGGTGGCAGGGTCGATTTCCACCTCGGCCACATGCGCGCCATTGGGAAAACTGCGGTTGTCGAGCTTGATCGTCGCGGAATGGCGCAGCAGATCGTGGCGCCCCGCAGCGCGGGCCAGATCGGCAACTTCCAGCATGGTGGGTGTCAGGTTGGACCCGTTGGTGCGGAAACGTTCGTCGTCAAAGCGGATCTGGGCGGCATCCACCCCCTCTTGCTCGGCCAGAAAGGCGGTAAAGGCGTCGCGGATCACATCCACCGCCGCCAGTGTCGCGGTATTCTGCACCGTCACCGACCGCGACCCGCCCGTGCCACCACCCGTGGGGATGCGGTCGCTGTCGCCTTGCACCACGGTGATCCGGTCGGCGGGAATACCGGTCTGATCGCTCAGGAACTGCGCATAGACGGTTTCATGCCCCTGCCCGTTCGACTGCGTGCCAACATAGATCAGCGCGCCACCATCGGTGAATTCGACGGCGGTGGTTTCATCAGGATCGCCCAGAATGCTCTCGATGTAATAGCACAGCCCCTGACCGCGCAATTTGCCCTGCATGGCTGACGCCGCCTTTCGCGCGCCGAAGCCGTCGCGGTCAGCGTTGCGGCCTGCTGCCTCCAGCACGCGCATGAAATCCCCCACGTCATAGGTCATGCCCGTGACGGTGGTATAGGGGAACTGGTCAGGTTTGATGAAGTTGCGCGCGCGCAGGTCCCAAGGGTCGATACCAAGCGCGCGGGCGGCGGCATCCATGGTGCGTTCCAGCACAAAGATCGCCTCTGGCCGGCCCGCGCCGCGATAGGCATCGACCGGCGTTGTATTGGTGTAAATTCCCCGGGTGCGCATATGGGCCGTCTGCACATCATAGGTGCCCATCAGCACCTTGGCGAAAAGCTCTGTCTGGATCGCTTGGGCGAATTGTGAATTATAGGCCCCCATATTGGCAATGGTATCAAGACGGTAGGCTGTGATCCGATAGTCAGCATCAAAGGCAAGTGTCGCGGTCGTGGTCAGGTCGCGGCCTGCATTGTCGGTCAGCATCGCCTCGGTGCGTTCGGACATCCAGCGCACGGGACGGCCCAGCACACGCGCGGCATGGGCGACGCAGAAAGGTTCGGGATAGCGCATCGCCTTCATCCCGAAGCCGCCGCCGACATCGGGTGTGGTCACGCGCACATCCGTATCGTTCAGGCCGAAATGGTGGATCAGGTCGCGCTTGGTGGCCCAGACGCCCTGCCCGTTCACGGCGACATGCAGACGGCCATCCGTCACCTCGGCAAAGCAGCCGCGCGGTTCCATCGCGTTGACGATCACACGGTTGTCGAACACCTGCGTCGTGACAACATGGGCGGCAGCGGCAATCGCGGCTTTTGTCGCTGCGGCATCGCCCAGCGCCCAGTCAAAGGCAATGTTGTCAGGCGCTTCCGCATGGATCGCCTCGCCGCCGACCTCCAATGCGACATGCACCGGCAGATCGTCGATGTCGAGCAGGATCGCCTCGGCCGCGTCCCGCGCCGCTTGCAGGGTTTCGGCCACAATCATCGCCACAGGCTCGCCCACATGCCGCACGCGGCCTTGCGCCAGTATAGGGCGCATCGGGGCCGCAGCCCGCGTGCCGTCGCTGTTGCGCAGGACCTTGCCCGCCAGCCCCATCCGCACACCCGCAGCCACCAGATCATCTGCCGTGACGACCAGCGCCACACCCGGCATCGCACGGGCCTCCTCCACATCCAGCGCCGTGATGGCGCCATGCGCGACAGGCGCGCGCAGGAAAAACGCATGCAAAGCAGCGTCAGGCGCCACATCATCGACATAGCGCCCCGCCCCCGTCAGAAAGCGCAGGTCCTCGACGCGTGTGACCGACTGGCTCTTGCCGAATTTTTCCATGCTGATCCCCTTGGCTGGCTGGACCAGACCCTAGCGGGCCAAAGCCCCAAGTCCAGCCCGAACAAACCCTTTCCCTTGTGATCCTTGCTTGGTATCTGGCGACAAGCCGAAAAAGGACCGCATGTCATGCCGATGGAAAAGACCTTCAACGCCGCCGAGGCCGAAGCCCGTATCTACAAGATGTGGGAAGACGCCGGCGCCTTCAAAGCCGGGGCCAATGCCACCCGGGACGACACCTTTTGCATCATGCTGCCGCCACCCAATGTGACGGGGCATCTGCATGTCGGCCATGCCTTCAACCACACGCTCATGGATATTCTGACGCGCTGGAAACGGATGCAGGGGTTCGACACTTTGTGGCAGCCGGGGCTGGACCATGCGGGGATCGCGACCCAGCTGATGGTGGAAAAGGACCTTGCTGCGACCCAGCAGCCCAAACGCGTCGAAATGGGGCGCGAGGCCTTCCTGAAAAAGGTCTGGGAATGGAAAGGCGACAAAGGCGGCGTCATCGAACAACAGGCGCGCCGCTTGGGCGACAGCATGGACTGGTCCCGCTCTGCCTTTACCATGTCGGGGGCGGAGTCTGCCCCCGCCACCGAACCTGCCGGCAATTTCCACGACGCCGTGATCCGCGTCTTTGTGGATATGTACAACAAGGGCCTGATCTATCGCGGTAAGCGGCTGGTGAACTGGGACCCGCATTTTGAAACCGCGATTTCCGACCTCGAGGTCGAGAATATCGAGGTCGACGGCCATATGTGGCATTTCAAATACCCGCTGGCGGGTGGCGAGACCTATGAATATGTCGAGAAAGACGAGGATGGCAACGTCACCCTGCGCGAGGTCCGCGACTACATTTCCATCGCCACGACGCGGCCCGAAACCATGCTCGGCGATGGTGCTGTCGCCGTCCATAAGGACGACCCGCGCTATGCGCCCATCGTGGGCAAGCTCTGCGAGATTCCTGTGGGGCCGAAGGAACACCGCCGTCTGATCCCGATCATCACCGATCCCTACCCCGATCCGACTTTCGGGTCAGGTGCGGTCAAGATCACCGGCGCGCATGATTTCAACGATTACGAGGTCGCCAAACGCAACAACATTCCGATGTATGCGCTGATGGACACGCGCGGCCAGATGCGCGCCGACGGGCGGCCCTATGCCGAAGAAGCGGCG
>DAISXL010000217.1:0-3687 GCA_036825855.1 Yoonia sp. | reverse complement strand
AACTGAAAGCCGCGCTGGCGTCCGACACGCCAGCGCCACAGGCCGCGCCGACCCTGGCCGACCTCGCCGCTGCCGCGACCGGCACCGACTGGCCGGCCGTGGTCGCGCGCGCCTTTGGCCTTTGGGCGGCGGGGCATTTCGACCGGGGGCAGGCGCTTTGGACACCAGCGCCGGGGATGGGGGCTTTCGCCGCATGGCGGGCATGGGCCAGCCATGACCTGACCCCCGAAATCGCGGGCCTGACAGGGTTCTGCGCCCATGTTGCTGCCGCCCCCGATACCGCCGAACGCGCGATCCTGCGTGCGTCCGAGACGCTGGGCCTGACCGATGACGCCGCGCCGACAGCCTTCCACCGGCTGCTGCTGGACCTTGGTGGCTGGGCGCAACACGCGCGCTGGCTGCTTTGGCAGGCGGAACTGACGGGCGGGACCGACGCGACGCTGACCGACCTGCTGGCCATCCGGCTGATCTGGGAAGAGGCGCTGCTGGCCCATGCCCCGCAGACCCGCGCGGAATGGGCCGAGGTTGTGGCGAGCCATGCCGCACCCGTCACGCCGTCGGCTGACGATGTGACCGACGCCGTGTTGCAGGCCGCCGCTGAACGCGCCTATCAGCGCAGGCTGTCGGCTGCCTTGACCGGCGCAAAAAAGACAGGTGCCCGCCCCGCGCTACAGGCTGCGTTCTGCATCGACGTGCGGTCCGAAGTGTTCCGCCGCGCGCTCGAGGCGCAGGGCGGGGATATTGAAACCATCGGCTTTGCCGGGTTCTTCGGGTTGCCGCTTGCGCATAAGCCGCGCGGCACCGATCTGGCGCAGGCGCATCTGCCGGTGCTGCTGCGGCCAGCCCTGACAACCTGCAGCCATGACGCGAAGCACGAAGAGGCCGGGCGCATCGCCGCGCGGACCGTGCGCGCCTGGGGCCGGTTCCGGCAGGCGGCGGTGTCGTCCTTTGCCTTTGTCGAGGCGGCGGGTCCAGCCTATGGCGCAAAGCTGCTCAAGGACGCGCTGGCGATCAAGACGGGCAAAGCTCTGGCCGAACCTGCACCCCAACTGGAAGTGCCATTGACCGCCGACCAGAAAGTAGCGACCGCTGCGGCTGTCCTGCGCGCGATGAGTCTGACCGAAGGTCACGCGCGGCTGGTGCTGCTTTTGGGACATGGCGCGCAGGTGACGAACAACCCGCATGAAAGCGCCTATCATTGCGGCGCCTGTGCCGGACAGACGGGCGAAGTGTCGGCGCGGGTGTTGGCGGGCATCCTCAACGACCCCGAAACGCGGGCAGGCCTGCCTGCGACAGGGATCGCGCTGGCAGATGACGTGCTGTTCGTCGCAGGCCTGCACGACACAACGACCGATCGTGTCACGCTTTATGCCGATGCAGAGGCACCTGACCACGCCGCCGATATCGCGCAGGCGCGGTCCTCTTTGGCAGCGGCGGGCCGGATCGCGCGGGCCGAACGCGCCTTGCGTCTGCCCGGTGCCAAGGCCGACAGCATCATGGCCCGTGCCGTCAACTGGGCCGAGGTGCGCCCCGAATGGGGACTTGCGGGCTGCGCGGCCTTTGTCGCGGCACCCCGCACTGCCACGGCGGGTGTCGATCTGGGCGGGCGGGCCTTTCTGCACAGCTATGACTGGCGCGCGGACGCGGATTTCGCGACGCTCGAACTGATCATCACGGCGCCTGTCGTGGTGGCCAGCTGGATCAGCCTGCAATATTACGGATCGACCGTCGCCCCCGAGATGTTCGGCGGTGGCAACAAGCTGATCCACAATGTCGTCGGCGGGATCGGCGTCGTGCAAGGCAACGGCGGGGTGCTGCGCCCCGGCCTGCCATGGCAGACGGTCCATGACGGCGACACGCTCGCGCATGATCCGTTGCGCCTGTCGGTCCTGATCGACGCCCCGCAAGAGGCGATCAGCGCGGTGCTGGGAAAGCATCCACAGGTGCGGGCGCTGTTCGACAATGGCTGGCTGCATCTTTTCGCGCTGGACGGCGGGCGGATGGCGGCTCGGTATCGGCCGGGGCTGGTCTGGGCCGACTGCGTGGCAGAACGCGGCGTCAGAGCGCAGGACCGGCCGCAGGCGGCGTGAACTGGCGGCTGAGCCCGCGTGCGCCGGCAAGACCAAAGCGCCAAGGCACGTCACGTGCCTTGGTGATCCCGATGCGCGGCCCCACCAGCAGCGGTGGCGCGCTGGCAGGCAGTGCGATCGCCAGATCATCCCCGTCAAACGGCGCGCCGTCGTCGGCTGGCGTGATGCCAAGGGCTGCGGCCAAACGGCCGGGACCGTTGCACAAATGGGGCGTGCCACGCCTTTGATGCATCATGTCCAGACCGATCTCGGGCAGAAGGGCGCGGATCAGCACCGCCTCGCCGGGGTTGGCCACCACGTTCAGGCACAGGTGGATGCCGTAGGACCGATAGACATAGGCATGTCCCGCAGGCCCGAACATCGCCGCATTGCGCGGCGTCGGTCCACGGAAACTATGCGAAGCGGGATCGTCGCGGACATAGGCCTCGGTTTCGATCACGGTGCCGCCTGTGCCACGGACGACCAGCACCGCCCCGATCAGGCGGCGGGCAAGGGCGGGCGCGTCCAGCCCTGCAATCTGGGCAGGAAAAACACGTGACATAGGCCGTTCCGGTCAAGGTGTGACGGGCTTTTCGTCCGGCTCGTGCTCGGGCTCGACGGTGCGCCCGCTCAGGAAATTGCCGAAGGTAGCCAAAGTGGGCACATGATCGCAGATCACCTTGACCAGAACAAGGATCGGCACCGCCAAAAGCGCGCCCGGAAAGCCCCAGAGCCATGTCCAGAAGATCACCGTCAGGAACACCGCCACGATGTTAAGCTGCAACCGGACCCCCAGAAACCACGGGGTGACGAATTGCCCTTCGATCGCGGTCAGCGCCTGATAGGCCAGCGGCGCAAGCAAGGCGTAGTAGATGTTGTCGAAATGCACGATGGCAAAGGCCCCGACGCCCAGCGTGCCGATCACGCCACCCAGAAACGGCAGGTAGTTCAGACCAAAGGCGGCCATGCCCCAGACGAACGGATAAGGCATTTCCAGCAGATACAGCACGCAGGCGACGGCCAGCCCCAGCCCCGCGTTGATCAGCGTGATCGCGACAAGGTAATGCGACATCCGCCGTTCGATTTCATAAATCACCGTCAGCGCGCGTTTCTTGTCGCCAAAGCGCGAGAACGACTCGACCACCTTGATGTAGAACATGTTGCCAGAGGCGAGCAGGAACAGCGCAAGGATCAGGCCGACGACAAGCGATGTCACAAAGCTTGCCAGATTGCTGACCGCCGTCGTCAGAAGCCCCGGCTGTTGCAACACGACGGTCTCCACCTCGTCCGCACCGCCTTGGGCCAGTTCACCGACCTGCTTCGTCGCGTCCTGCACCGCCGAGACGGATTCGCCCAGCCCTTGCAGTTTGACGCGCAGTTCGGCGGTGGTGCGGGGGATGTCATCGAACCAGCTGACCGCAGATCCGCCCAAGACCGTAACGACCAGCCCGATCAATGCGATCAATGCCACGATGATCAGCGAAGCCCCCAAAGCCGACGGGACACCGTGCCGCGACAACCAGCGCACCCATGGGGCCAGCGTCAGTGCCAGCAGAACGCCCAGCACGACCGGCAGCACGACATCCTTAGCAAAATAGAGCGTGGCCAGCGTCATCAG
>DAISXL010000216.1:0-3689 GCA_036825855.1 Yoonia sp. | reverse complement strand
CCGGGACCAGAGGCGGCAGCCGCACAGATCGCGGCCATTGCGTCCTTGGGCGGCGTCGGGATCAGCGCGGAGGGCGATCTGCCGCCAGAGGCGCTGACCGATCTTGCCCCCTTGTCAGGCGTCATCTGGTGGGGCGATACCGACACCGCCCGCGCACTGGAAACGGCACTTGCAGCCCGCGAGGGCAAGATCGTGGCCCTGATCACCGGCCAGCCCGACGTTGCCCATGCCTGCCACGAACGGCATGTCTGCATCGACACGACGGCAGCGGGCGGTAATGCCGCATTGCTGGCAGAGGTGGGCGGCCCCGTGCGCCCTTGACCACAAGCGCAAAGGCAGGAAAGGTCGCGGCATGATGCTGCCCATCCGCGACCACAACCCGTCCGAGGCCACGCCTTACGTCACGCTGACCCTGATCGGGGTCAATGTGGTCGTCTATCTTTGGGGGCTGGTGATGTTGCAGACCGATCTGCAGATCGGCCAGTTCTATTACGACTATGCGCTGATCCCTGTCCTGCTCTCCGACGGGCAGAACGCCAGCGCGCTTGTCACCTCGATCTTCCTGCATGGCGGTTTCATGCATCTTGCAGGCAACATGCTGTTTCTGTGGATCTTCGGCGACAACATGGAAGAAGAGATGGGACACCTGCCCTTTCTCGCCTTCTATCTCGTCTGCGGCATCGGCGCGAGCCTTGCGCAATTCGTGGGCGACCCCTATTCGCAGGTGCCGATGGTCGGTGCATCAGGCGCCATCGCGGGCGTGATGGGCGGCTATCTGCTGCTGTTCCCAAAGGCGCGCGTCGATATCTTCATCTTTTTCGTGGTCTTCTTCCGCATCCTGCCGATCCCCGCTTGGATCATGCTGGCCCTGTGGTTCGGCCTGCAGGTGTTCGGCGGGCTTTCGGTCGATACATCCGCTGGCGGTGTCGCCTATTGGGCGCATGCGGGCGGTTTCGCCCTGGGGCTGGCGCTGACCGTGCCGGTCTGGCTGCGGCGCGGCGGTCAGGAGTACTGGCAACGCACCGACGGCCACCCGCCCCATCCCGAGGCACAATATCGCCGCAGCAGCGTGCCGGTCGTGCGCCGCTAAGGTCTTCTTTTTTCCAGAAATACTCGTCTTTTCCCGGATGACATCCGGGAGGGGGGCTTTGCCCCCGTGCCCCCGGACAAGGTCCGGGGCACTCCCCCAGGATATTTGGGCTCGAAAGATGAGGGGGTTACGCCTTGCGGATCACCTTGGCGAAGGTCTCGAAAATCGCCTCGTTGGCACAGATCACCTGACCGCTGCCGATGATGTCGGCCTCGGCCTGCAGGGGTTCCACGATCCCGCCTGCCTCGCGCACGATGACAAGACCTGCGGCCATGTCCCAGGCTTTCAGCCCGCGTTCCCAGAACCCGTCATACCGCCCTGCCGCCACATAGGCGAGGTCGAGCGCTGCCGCCCCGAACCGGCGCACACCCGCACAAGCAGGCAACAAGCGCGCAAGGTCCTGCAGGGTTTCGGGCAGATCGGCGCGACCGGCAAAAGGCAGGCCGGTTGCGAAAATGCTTTCGATCAGCTTGTGGCGGCCCGACACGCGCAAACGGCTTTCGTTCAGCCAGGCGCCGCCGCCTTTTTCGGCATAGAACATCTCGTCCTTCACAGGATCATAGATCACGCCCGCAACGATCTGGCCCTTGTGTTCCAGCGCGATGCTGACGGCCCAATGCGGCAGACCGTGCAGGAAATTCGTGGTGCCATCCAGCGGGTCGACGATCCAGCGGCGTGTCGGGTCCTCGCCTTCGATCTCGCGGCCTTCCTCGCCCAGAAAACCATAGGACGGACGGGCATGCAGCAGATCCTCGCGGATCATCTGTTCCGCCGCCTTGTCGGCACGGCTGACAAAGTCGCCGGGGCCCTTGGTGCTGACCTGCAACTGCTCGACCTCGCCAAAGTCCTTGAGCAAGGCACGCCCCGCCTTGCGGGCGGTTTTCATCATCACGTTGAGATTTGCACTGCCAGCCATCTGTTTGCCTTTGGTTCAGGATCAAGGGCTGCCTATAGGCGAGGCCGTTACAAGGGGCAAGTCCTGCCTGCCCTCGCCCTTTTTCTCCATCCGTTAATCTCTTGTCCAGTTTTCGCAAAGAGACTGCGCGTGAAGGATACGGGACAGATGCGGCACGGCTGGATTGATCATTTTCTGCATCAGACGCAGATCGCTGGCCATATTTCCGGCCGGGACGTCGGCCTGCGGCTGGCGACGTCCGCCTTGATGCTCTGGATCTGTGTTTCCGGCGGGGCGGCCGCTGCTGGCATCGCCACGTTCGTGACAATCCTTCTGTTTGAAGCCGCAGCTTACCCCATCAACAAACGCGCAAGCCAGTTCGATCAACCGCTGCACCTGTCCACCGCCATCACGATCTTTGTCATCAACTGGGGGTCGATGTTCCCGTTTCTCGCCTTCGGGGTCATCCTGTCGCAAAGCGCGGACCTGCCTTTCATTCTTGCAGGTTTCATCTGGACTTTCGGCATTTTCGTCCATGTCAGCAACAACTTCGGCCTTTTGCCCTTTTATAACTGGAGCCAGATGGCGCTTGCTCTTGGGGCTGTTGTCTGGATGATGCTGCACCTGACCCATGAAGATGTGCAGCAAGCGGCGCTCGACCACTGGTTGGCGACTTTTGCCCTGCTGGCGGTCTATGCGTCCAACACCATCGGCACCATGACCCGCCAGACCGATACTCATCGCGCGCTGGAACGCGCCCGGCAGGATGCCAACGCGCGGTTGCATGATCTGGAACGGCTGTCGCGGCATGATCCGCTGACCGGGTTGCTGAACCGTCGTGCCTTTGACGAACAGGTCGACAGATTGATGCGCCAGCACGCGAATCGGCTTGGTGTGACCGCCTTCCTGATCGATCTTGACGGTTTCAAACCGATCAATGACAGCTATAGCCACGACGCCGGGGATGCCGTGCTCTGCGCGATCGCGCGGCGTCTTGAAACGCTTGCGGGGAACGATGCGCTTGTGGCCCGGATCGGCGGCGATGAATTCGCGGTTCTCAAAACCGACATTGCCACCAATCTTGAGGCGCGCGCCTTTGGCAACCGGGTGATGGATCTTGTCACCGCACCCACGAAGTACGAGCAAAAGACACTGCAGGTCGGGGCCAGCATCGGGATTGCGCGGCAGAGCAGCGATATCACCACCCTGCCTGCGCTTTTGTACGGGGCCGATCAGGCCATGTTCCGCGCCAAACAGGACCCGGACCACCACGTCCTGATCTATGACAAATTGGCCTTTCCGGCCCGTGCCACGCTGGAGGATCGCCAGATCCTGCAAGCCGCCATGCAGAACGGCGAGATCGTACCGCATTATCAGCCCAAAGTCTGCCTTGCGACCGGCCGGCTGGTCGGGTTCGAGGCGTTGTCGCGCTGGCATCACACCGAACGGGGCCTGTTGACACCTGCCGAATTTCTGCCGCAGATCAATGAGTTGGGGCTACAGGCGGAATTCACGCTGCATATGGCACGTCTGGTCCTCAAAGATCTGCAAGAGCTGAGCAGCACCGGATGCGATCCGGGCCAGATGTCGATCAACATCGCCGAGGCGACGCTTGCGACCGTGTCGGGCCACCAGGACTTGTTGGCTGTGATCGACGCCTATCCGCACCTGCGCCACCATCTGACGTTCGAAATCACCGAGGAT
>DAISXL010000215.1:0-3701 GCA_036825855.1 Yoonia sp. | reverse complement strand
GGCGGGCGCAAGCATCCGCAGCAGGAATTCCTGCAGGTGGACACGACCAATATCCTGTTCATCTGCGGCGGGGCTTTCGCCGGTCTGGACAAGATCATCGCGCGCCGCAGCAAAGGGTCCGGCATGGGCTTTGGCGCGGACGTCAAGGATGTGGACGAACGCGGCATTGGCGAGGTTTTTCAGGACCTCGAACCCGAGGATCTGCTGAAGTTCGGCCTGATCCCCGAATTCGTCGGCCGTCTGCCGGTGATCGCCACGCTGACCGATCTGGACGAGGACGCGCTGATCACCATCCTGACCAAGCCCAAGAACGCGCTGGTCAAGCAATACCAGCGCCTGTTCGAGCTGGAAAACACCAAGCTGACCTTCACCGATGACGCCCTGACCGCCATCGCCAAGCGCGCGATCAAGCGCAAGACCGGCGCGCGCGGGTTGCGGTCGATCATGGAAGGCATCCTGCTTGACACGATGTTCGACCTGCCTGGCATGGACACCGTGACCGAAGTCGTCGTGAACGAAGAGGCGGTGACATCCGACGTGCCGCCGCTGATGATCCATGATGACGTGAAGAAAAAAGAATCCGCGACAGCGGGATGATGCAGCATCGCTGGTGGCCCCCGATCAACGGGAGCCTCCGGCGGGGATATTTTCTTCTCGGAAGAAGTGGTCGCCCTGCGCAGGCTGGACCTTTGGCGCGCGATAGGGCATGACAGCCGCAGTTTACCGGAGACGCGACATGGGCCTTGGTCATTCAATCAAACGCATTTTCACATGGTGGGACGGCCAGACCTATGGCACCCAGTTGTGGACGTCCCGCAAAGGGTTGCGCGTCGGGGCCGATGCGCAGGGCAATATCTATTACCGCAATGCCGACGACAGCCGCCGCTGGGTGATCTACAACGGCGAAATCGAAGGGTCGCGGATCAGCCCCGAATGGCATGGCTGGCTGCACCGGACATGGGATGAACCCCCGACCGAGGCGCCTTTGCCACGCAAGATCTGGGAAAAACCGCACCAGCCGAACCTGACCGGAACAATGGCGGCCTATGCGCCCGCCGGATCGATCCGGCGCGTGGCCCCCGCCGATCGCAAGGATTACGAAGCCTGGACGCCAGAATAGGGCAGGGCCGCGACGTGACACGCCTTTTTGCGACCAGTCTGTGCCTGTTGCTGGCGGCCCCTGTGGCCGCGCAGCAGGTCGTGTCGGGGACGGGTGGTGAAATCCGTGTGCTGGACAAGCTGACGGGGGTGGTCACGGACCTTGAACTGGCGAATGGCCAGACCGAAAGCGTCGGCGCCTTGTCGGTCATGCTGGGCGACTGCCGCTTTCCGGTCGATAACGTGGCGGGCGACGGCTATGCGCGTCTGGTGATCCATTTCCGCGACAGCGTGACGCCGATCTTTTCCGGATGGATGCTCTCGTCCTCACCCGCGCTGAATGCGCTGGACCATCCGCGCTATGATGTCTGGCTGTTGCGGTGCAGCACATCCTCGGACGAAGGCACCGCCCCCGAAAACGACGCAGATTGAGCGACCGCCGCCGCCAACTGCCTGTGATACTGGGCACGCGGGATTTCCACAGCGCCAAGGCTGGCCAGATGCGGCGTCAGGAATTGCGTGTCGAAAAGCTGGAACCCGCCCGCGCGCAGTATGTCGACCAGATAGGCCAGTGCCACCTTTGACGCATCCGTCGTGCGGCTGAACATGCTTTCGCCAAAGAAAGCAGCACCGATGCAGATGCCGTACACCCCGCCGACCAGCCTGTCGTCCTGCCAGACTTCGACCGCATGGGCGTGGCCTTGGTCGTGCAGCGCGCCATAGATCGCGCGGATCGTGGGGTTGATCCAGGTTTCGGGGCGGTCGGCGCAGCCGTCGACCACATCGGCAAAGGCAGTGTCGATCGTGACCCGGAATGTGCCTCGCCGGATCGTGCGCGCAAGGCTGCGGCTGATGCGGAACCAGTCCAGCGGAAACACCCCACGCAAGCGCGGATCGACCCAGAAAATATCCGGGTCGTCGCGGCTTTCGGACATCGGGAACACCCCCAGACGATAGGCTTGCAGCACAAGCGCGGGCGTCAGGGGAAGGTCCGCGTCCCGCACGTCAGGACAGGTGGGTTTCCAGCCAGTGTTCCAGCCAGTGGATGTTGTAATCCCCCGACTGCACCGCAGGTTCGGCCAGCAGCGCATGGAACAATGGGATGGTCGTGTCCACGCCATCGACGATCAATTCGCCCAAGGCACGCCCCAGACGCGCCAGCGCCTCTGGCCGGTCGCGGCCATGCACGATCAGCTTGCCGATCAGGCTGTCGTAATAGGGCGGGATGCGGTAGCCGTCGTAAAGCGCGCTGTCCATCCGCACGCCCAGACCACCCGGCGCATGGTATTGCGTGATCGTGCCGGGGCAGGGTGCGAAGTTGGGCAGCTTTTCCGCGTTGATCCGCACTTCGATCGCGTGGCCGTTGATCTTCAGATCATCCTGCGTGAACGACATCGGCAGGCCAGAGGCCACGCGCAACTGTTCGCGCACCAGATCGACGCCGAAAATCGCCTCGGTGACGGGGTGTTCGACCTGCAGACGGGTGTTCATCTCGATGAAGTAGAATTCGTCGTTCTCGAACAGGAATTCGATCGTGCCCGCGCCGATATAGTTGATCTTGGCCACGGCATCCGCACAGACCTTGCCGATGCGCGCGCGCAGTTCGGGGGTGATGACGGGACCGGGGGCTTCTTCGAACACCTTCTGGTGGCGGCGTTGCAGCGAACAATCGCGTTCGCCCAAGTGCACTGCATTGCCCTTGCCATCGCCGAAGACCTGAATTTCGATATGGCGCGGCGTGGTCAGGTATTTCTCGATATAGACTTCGTCATTGCCAAAGGCGGCTTTCGCCTCGGACCGCGCGGAATGAAAGGCTTTTTCCATATCGGCCGCCGTTTGCGCGACCTTCATGCCGCGCCCGCCGCCGCCGGCCGTGGCCTTGATGATGACCGGATAGCCGATTTCCTCGCCCACGCGCTGCGCATCTTTCAGCGTCGGCACGCCGCCGTCCGACCCGGGCACGCAGGGCACGCCAAGGGCCTTCATCGTGTCCTTGGCGGTGATCTTGTCACCCATGATCCGGATATGTTCGGCGGTGGGGCCGATAAAGGTCAGGCCATGGTCTTCGACCGCCTGCACAAAGTCCGCGTTTTCCGACAGAAAGCCATATCCGGGGTGGATCGCCTGCGCGCCGGTGATTTCACAGGCCGAGATGATCGCCGGAAACGACAGATAGCTTTGCGCCGATGACGGGGGGCCGATGCAGATCGCCTCGTCGGCCATGCGCACATGCATCGCGTCGCTGTCGGCGGTGGAATGCACCGCCACGGATTTCACGCCCATTTCGCGGCAGGCGCGCACGACACGCAGGGCGATTTCGCCCCGGTTCGCAATCAGGATTTTTTCAAACATCGCAGCCTCTATTCGATGATGACAAGAGGTGCGCCGAATTCGACCGGGCCACCGTCTTCGACGAGGATGCGGCGGACCGTGCCCGCGCGGGGGGCCGGAATATGGTTCATCGTTTTCATCGCCTCGATGATCAGGATCGTGTCGCCTTCGCGCACGGTCTGGCCAATTGTCACAAAAGGCGCGGCATTCGGTTCGGGGGCCATATAGACGGTGCCGACCATGGGCGAGGTCACGGCACCGGGATGGCTGGC
>DAISXL010000214.1:0-3705 GCA_036825855.1 Yoonia sp. | reverse complement strand
GTGGCGGACAGACAGGGATTCGAACCCTGGAGACGGTCTCCCGCCTACACACTTTCCAGGCGTGCGCCTTCGACCACTCGGCCACCTGTCCGTAGAGGGGGGTTTAGCCGCAACAGGACGGGCTTTGCAAGACCCTCTGCACGAATTGTTATGCCTGTTTGCCCCCACCTCATTGGGCCGGTATATTGCCCTGACACAAGCGGAGCCGAATTGACCTGATGCTGCATGACCCCCCCGAACCCGCGACCACGCAAAAGCGCCCCGAGAGCGCTCGGCTGCAAACCGGCGCGCTGATCATCATCGCCTTTGCAGTGGTGCTGTTCCTGCTGGTGCAAGCGCGGTTCATCCTGATTTCATTGGCGACAGCGATCATCCTGTTCAGCCTGACCAGCGACGTCATCAGCTTTATCGCGCGCCAGCGGATCGGGCCTTTGCGCATCCCCAATGCCATCGCCAGCATCGCGGCCATGGTGCTGATCGCGACCGCGCTGTTGCTGCTGACCTCGGTGCTGCTGGCGCAGATCAACACCGTGCTGGTGACGACGCTGGCCTATACCGAACGCGCGCCATCGGCGATTGCCTCGATGTTCAGCTGGCTGGGCGAGGATAGCGAGGCCGCGATCCTGAACGCGGTGCGGTCAATCGACGCTTCAAGCTATCTGCGCGGTGCGGCAAGCCAAGCCAGCGGGATCACACAGGCCACGGTGCTGGTGATCCTGTTCGTGGGGTTTCTGTTTGCCGAACGGGTCTGGTTCGACACCAAGCTGGAAAACTTCATCGGCGACAAGGCGCAGGCGCGGCGCGTGCGCAAGATCATCCAGTCGATCATTCACCGCGTGAACTATTACCTGCTGGTCAAGACCGTCATCAGCCTGATCACGGGGGCGATGATCTATGTGCTGGCGCGCGCGTTCCAGCTGGAACTGGCGGTCTCGTTGGGGATCATCACCTTCGTGCTGAATTTCATCCCCAATATCGGCTCGATCCTGGCCACGGGGCTGATCGCGCTGGTGACGCATGTGCAGCTAGGCGACGGGAACACGACAGCGGCGGTGTTCATCATCGCGACCTGTATCCAGTTTCTGAACGGCAATGTCATTGACCCCATGCTGATGGGCCGCGCGCTGCGGCTGTCGTCCTTCGGGATCATCCTGTCGCTGGCCTTTTGGGGGGCGGTCTGGGGCATCCCCGGCATGTTCCTGTCGGTGCCGATCATGGTGATGCTGCTGGTGGTGTGCAGCCATGTGCCCCACCTGCGCCCCTTCGCGATCCTGTTGTCGCGCGAAGGCCTGCCCGATACCGAACAGATGCTGAATGAAACAGCCGACCGCGACCTGTTCCAGAAGCCGCCCAAGCCTTAACGGCGGCGCACCAGCAGAAAGACCGCGCCAACGATCACCTCGGCGAAAGCGGCGATCAGGATGGTGGCGCCCGCCTGTCCCATGCTGAATTCATAGACACCTGTCGCCGCGATCCCGAACCAGAGGGTCGCCAGACCATAACAGAACCCGTCGCGCGCGGACCCGACCGGCAGGTCGCGCAGCAACCAAAGCATGACGGCAAGCCCCGCGAACATCGGTGCCGCGCGGCGCGCAAGGAAGTCGGCTCCCTCGCTTGGGGCCACGCCATAGGTCGTCACATAGGACCGGCCCGCGACCAGCAGGATCGCAAACAGCGCAAGAAAGACGACGGCGGTTACGCTGGCGGCGATGCGGTACATGAGACGGCCTTTCTAGGGGGTGGTCTTGCCGGACACGGGCTGGCGCGCGTAATAGATCACGTCCTCGGTGTAATACTGGTAGCTGTCCGCATTCGCGATGGCCAGATCAGGGTCCGTGATCGCCATGCGCGCGCAGATCCTGCGGGTATAGCAATGGTCGTCGGTCCGCGCGACAGGGCGGAAATGCGACAATTCGTGGACCATCGTGCCTTCGCGCGTGCCATTGTTGCTGGCGGTCGCACCGGGGCGCAGTTCGGTCAGCGGCGGCAGGTCAAAGAACGACGGGCAGAGATAGATCCGGTAATGCTGATGCGGATAGACCCAGGCATATTCGCCGTTCTGGCAGCCTTCGTCGCGCAGGCTGTCGCATTGCACGGTGATCGCGCCGGTCCGGAACGCGCTGGAAATCGCCTTGAGATTGGCGCGCACGATCTCGGCATGGTTTTCGGAATAGGTGCCGAACCAGCGCGCATAGTCGGGGGTATCCCCGACCGCAGCGGCGGCCCGGATCGTCAGTGCCTTGGCGTTGTCGATCACCTCGCGCACGATCCGGTCATGCGCAGGGCTGCATTGCAGAACGGTCTGCGCCAGCGCGGGATGGGCGGCAAACAGCAGGACGATGAAAGTAATGACGCGCATGATCTACTCCAGATGCAGATAGACACGCCGGTTTTGCCGGCCCTTCTTTTCGATCTTGCCGATCCGCACCCGCCCGATCTCGGAGGTGTTGGCGACATGGGTGCCCCCGCAGGGTTGCAGATCGGCGGTTTCCGCGCCGATCCCGATGCGGACCAGTCTGATCTTGCCTGATCCGCGCGGCGGTTGCACGGACATTGTTTTCACAAGTTCGGGCTGCGCATCAAGGTCGGCATCGGTGATCCATTCCTCGGTCACGGCCATATTGCAGGCGATCAGCCGGTTCAGCGCATCGTCAAGCGCGTCCTTGTCTTCGGGCGCGTCGGGCATGTCGAAATCCAGCCGCCCCTTGTCGGCCGCAATCGCCCCGCCCGACACGGGCAAGGGGATGACGACCGATAACAAATGCAACGCCGTATGGACCCGCATATGCCTGTGCCTGCGGTCCCAGTTCAGCTTTTGCAACACGACCTGTCCGACAGCGGGCAAGGGCGCAGGTTCGGCCGGCAGCAGGATGATACTGTCGCCCTCGCCTTTGACGGCGGTTGCGATGTCCAGCACAGCCCCCGCCCATGACAGGGTGCCGCTATCCCCCGGCTGCCCGCCCGATGTCGGATAGAACAGCGTCGCATCCAGCACGATCCCGCCTTCGGAGGTGATCTCGACCACCCGGGCCTCGGCCTGCCGCGCATAGGCATCTTCACGAAACAGCGGTCGGGTCATGCGGGCGCACCTTTCAGGGTTTCGGGATTGCGCAGCCACAGGTCCTGCTGCGGAAAGGGAATCTCGATCCCTTCGGCGGCAAACCTGCGCGCGATGTCATGGTTCATCTCGGATTTGGTGCTGAGGACAAAGTTGACGTCGCGCAGGATCGCCCGGATCTCGAAATCAAGCGAGCTGGCGCCGAACCCCATGAACAGGACCGCAGGCGGCGGGGTGATGATGACCATCGGATGCGCCTCGGCGATCTCGCGCAGGATTTTCGTGACCTTTTCGGTATCGGTGCCATAGGCCACGCCGACCGGCACGATCACGCGACCCACAAGGTTGCCGCGCGTCCAGTTGGTGACCTGCCCGCTGACCAGATCGGCGTTGGGCACGATCACATCGGTGCGGTCAAAGGTCTCGATCCGGGTCGAGCGGACCGAGATCGCGCGCACATAGCCCATCTGGCCGCCAACCTCGATCCAGTCGCCTTCGCTGATCGGGCGTTCGATCAGCAGGATGATGCCCGACACAAAGTTCGACACGATATTCTGCAGGCCAAAGCCGATGCCCACCGACAGCGCCCCCGCCACGATGGCAAGGCTGGACAGGTCGATCCCTGCAGAGGTGATGGCGATCAGCGC
>DAISXL010000213.1:0-3719 GCA_036825855.1 Yoonia sp. | reverse complement strand
AGCGAGCGGTAGATGGCGGTCGGGGCGATGCGCGGCTCCACCGCGCGCCGCCCGTTCAGCAGGTCATAGGCGACAAGGGCTGCGACGCTGCGCACAGGCAGGCGTGGACGGCCGTATCACGGGCATTCAGCAGACTTGTCTCCATTACAACGGCCCTCTCTTTATGTTATCATATAACATATCAATCGAGATCGTCATGCGAATACTGAGCGCACGGACCGCTCGTCACACCGCGCTCAGCGTTCGCCCTCCAGCGCAGATATCCAAGGACAGATTCGCGCCCAACTGGTTCAATCCGATGGTCGCAGACAGTTCCCGGACGCAGAACTGTCATGGGCTGGGGATGCGCGCGCGCGCTAAAGACGATTTTTCCTTGCCAGTATCAAAGTTGGGCGGTGACGCGAGCGTTCCTGCAAAGCGTCCCGTGGTACGCCAAACATGCCTTTTCGAAGTCCGGTCAGGTTGAACCTTCGTCGGAGGGTGCGTCAGTCCGGCTGGTAATGGAGAAAGGCACAGGCCAGCTTGTTGCCATCCGGATCGCGCACATAGGTCACATAGAATGTCGGTCCGTAGTAAGGTCTGGTGCCCGGTGGTCCTTCGTCGCTGCCGCCGTTGGCGAGCGCCGCCGCATAGAAGGCATGAACTTCTTCCGTGTTTCTGGCAAACAGGGTGATCATCGTCCCATTCCCGGCAGTTGCAGGCTTGCCATCGAAAGGCGGGCACAACCATAAGTTTGCCCCCTCGCCATAGCCTGGACCCCAGCCCGCCCAGCCCTCGGGACACTCGGGTGCAGGGCCAATGCCGAGGCTCGCAAAAACGGGATCATAAAAGCGGACGGCCCGCGCGATGTCACTTGTGCCGAAGGTCATATCGAGGATCATTGGTTTTTCTTCCGGGTGGCAACACTGGCTGATCAAAAGGCGATGAGGTCATTCCGTCTTGTGATTAATTGGTTCCGAACCGAATATCCATCAAAAGGGGCGTTTGGTTCGGCAACGTCTTTGGTGCGATAGAGCTGTCTGATTTCATCCTGCATTGCTGGCCTCCGTCAATAATGACTTCTGGCAAAAGCGTCCTCTTTTGCTGGATTGTGAACGCTAGCGACCATGTGCCTTGCGGCGCAGCAGCCAGACGAAGAACACACCTCCCACAAGGCCGGTGACGATGCCGATGGGCATGTCCTCGGGGCGCATGATGGTGCGCGCGGCGATATCGGCCCAGATCAGGAACACGGCCCCCGCCAGCATCGACGCCGGCAGAACGCGGGCATTGTCGCCCCCCACGACCAGCCGCACCATATGCGGGATCATCAGGCCGACAAAGCCTATGACACCCGAAAACGCGACCATGACGCCAGTGACAAGTGCTGCGACGACGAAACAGGTCAAGCGAAAGCGTGCCACCGGGATGCCAAGCGTCGAGGCTGTCTCATCACCAATGGTCATGGCGTTCAACGATCCTGCGACTGCGCGAAACCAGATCGCCGCAGCTGCCAGTATAAGCGCGGGCCACATGAGATGTGCCCATTGCGCCAGCCCAAGGCCACCAAGCATCCAGAACACCACTGTGTGCGCGGCGCGCGGATCGCCCAGAAAGATCAGCACATTGGCCAGCGCCATCACGATAAACGACACCGCTACGCCGGTCAGCACCAGCCGATCAGCACTGGTGGCCTGCGCGAAACTCGCGACCGACAGCACCAGCGCCGTCGATCCCAGCGCGCCCGCGAAGGCCAGCAGCGGCACCGTGGCCAGCCCCAGAAACATGCCCGTATGCAACAGCGCCAGAATCGCCCCGAAGGCAGCACCCGATGAGATGCCCAGCAGATGCGGGTCGGCCAGCGGGTTGCGCGTGACCGATTGCAGCACTGCCCCCACAAGCGCCAGCCCTGCGCCCACCAGTGCCGCCAGCAGCGCGCGCGGCAGGCGGATGTCCCAGACAATCGCCGCACGTCCCGCTGACCAGTCAGGGGTGACCAAGCCGGGCGCGACCCGGTTCGCGATCACACCCCAGACTGTCCCCAGCGGGATGGACACGGCCCCGATGCTGACAGCGGCAGAAATGGACAGCACCAGCGCCACCAATCCCAGCCCCCACAGCCCTTGCCGGACCGGGCGCGCCAGCGTTGGAAATCTGGCCTGTGTGGCCAGAACCGGCGCGGCGGTTTCAGGGCTGGGGGTGGTGCGCATGTTTACTGGCCATGAAACGCGTCGGCCAGCGCGCGAATGGCGCGGATATTGCGTGGCCCCGGTGTGGCCTCGACATATTCCAGCACCACAAAACGGTCATTGACCACCGCGTCCATATTCGCAAAAGCGGGGTTTGATTTCATGAACGCGATCTTCTCGTCTGCGGTGACTTCGCCGTAGTTGACGATGATGACAACCTCGGGGTTGCGCTCTACCACGGGTTCCCATGCCACGCGCGTCCAGCTGCTTTCCACATCATCCATGATGTTGCGCCCGCCCGCTGCCGCGATCATCGCAGTCGGCATCGCATAGCGGCCCGCAGTAAACGGTGTGTCTTCGCCACTATCGTAAACAAAGACGCGCAGCGGATCACCTTGCGGAATTGTGCCTGCAATGTCGGCCAGTTCCGCCTGCCAGCCGGTGATCAGCTCTTCTGCGCGTGCGTCCTCGCCAAAGACCCTGCCCAGATTGCGGATATCGGCGAACATGTCGTCAATCGCCACACCGTCGCGCGCCATGATGTGGATGCAGCTTTCGGTCAGCTCGTAGACCGCGATGCCGAAAGGTTCCAGTGTTTGCGGCGTCACCTCGCCACCGACAGTCATACCGTAGTTCCAGCCCGCGAACCAGAAATCAAGATCTGCGCCGATCAGGACTTCGCGCGAAGGGTAGCGTTCGGACAGTTCCGGCAGTTCTGCGATACCGGCGGCGATCTCCTCATCGAGGGTTTTCCAGCCGGAAATGCCGCTGTAGCCAACCATCCTGTCGGCCAGTCCAAGGACCAGCATCATTTCGGTCAGGTTGACGTCATTGGACGCGGCACGGCTGGGCGGGGCGTCAAAAGTCACTTTGCGGTCACAGCTTTGCACTGTGACAGGATGGGCAAGGGCTGGCCCGGCAAGCGCAGTGGTCAGGATGGCGAGGGGTAGGGCTTTCATGCGGATAACTCCTGTTGCATATCGTCGAAAAGGGAAAAGTCGAATTGTGTAGGGCCGCGGGGCTGGGCGCGCACACCGAATGCGCTGGCAATCAGGTCAGGGGTCAGCACCTCTGCCACAGGCCCGAAGGCCAGCGCCTTGCCGCCTTTCAGCACCAGCAGGTCATCGGCAAAACCCTTGACCAGATTAAGATCGTGCAGTGACGCGACAACTGTCGCCCCGAGCCCGCGCACCAGCCGCAGCACTTCAAGCTGGTGACGGATATCGAGATGGTTGGTTGGTTCATCAAGGACAATCAGCCCCGGTTCCTGCGCCAACGCCCGTGCGACCATGACGCGCTGACGCTCGCCGCCCGACAGCGTGCCAAAGGGGCGTTGCGCAAAATCGATCAGTGACAGGCGTTCCAGAGCGTGTTCAACAATATGCGCATCGCGCGCGGAGGGTCCAGCCAAGGCACGGCGATGCGGTGCGCGGCCAAGCGCCACGATCTCAGCCACGGTCAAGGCAAAATCGGTGGGCTGTTCTTGCAGTACGGCGGCGACCCGCTGCGCAACGGCCCGCGCAGGCAGGCGATGAATGTCTTCGCCGTCCA
>DAISXL010000212.1:1323-3743 GCA_036825855.1 Yoonia sp. | reverse complement strand
TCTTGCCAATGAGGTCACGAATAAACTTCATGCTGTCCACCTTTCAAAATAATCGGCGTATCCACCTTCTTGCGAAGGCGTGCTTTGCCTAGTCTGCTGCATCATCATAGGTGATCGACGCCACCCACATGCTGCCGTCACGTTGCACCGCAAACATGAAACGATCCGTTCCATTTTCGATCTCGCGGTTGAGAATCGTCAACAGGCTGTCGCGGTCTACAAGCGTTTCCGCGGTCGGGATGTAGGACGTGACAATATCACCTTCCTGCAAACCGCTGCCCTGATCGGACGGCACCGCCGTCACAACCGTCCGCCATGCCTGATCGGAAAACCGTGTCTCGAAGGCGACACCGTTCGACAGGGCCACCGTTTGGACGACCGGCACGTCAAGCTGACGCTCGATCCGTTCGCCGGATGTCGGGTTGATGGTCCCGAATGTCACGTCCAGTTCGGTGGTCTGTGGAGACCGGTCGCTGGTTTCCGCAAGCAGCCCCGCGATCTCGTCGATTGCCGCTACAGGGACGCCGTTCACGTCGGCGATGACAAGGCCGGGCTGCACCCAGGCCGGTGCGCCGGGGGCCGCTGCCGCGATGATGTTGGACCCGGACCCGGCAGGTGCAAACGGCAGGGACACTGTCCAATCCGCATTCACCGCCGAAGTCGGAATTTCGACACCAGGAGCAACGGCGGCAATGTCGACGACAGGCCCCGTGCCAACGGCAGCGACGGCTTCGGGCGTGCTGGGCAGGGTCAGCGCGGCGATATCGTCGCTGACGGTCACACGCGGTTCGGCAGGGGCGGGCAATACGGCCTCGATCGTGGGCTCTGCCGCAGCTTCCGGCGTTTCGAGCGGTTCCGGCAGCGGTTCGACGACTGCAACATCGGCGACGGGCTCTGGCCGCGCTTGCGGACGGATCACGGGGTCGACTGCCGTGGTATCTGTCACCACGGATTCAAGCGCGTCTTCGACGGCGGTATCGGGCGTTTCGACCAAGGCAGTCTCGGCCTCGGGCACAACGATTGCAGCGGCATCAAAATCCAGTGTCGGCGCGTCCGCATCGGCCGCTGTTTCGGTCGCGGGATCGACGGCAGGTTCGTCGACGACGACCACATCCTCGGCGGCTGGCAAGGTCACCTCGGGCTGGACAGGAGCCTCTGTCGTGGCGGCAATGGCGGGGGCATCGCTGACCTGTGGCGCGGGGGCTGTCGGTGCGGCGTCATTGCCGCTCATGAACACGCCGACACCGACCAGAATTGCCACAACAGCTGCCGAGCCCAGCAAAAGTGGCATTTTCGACTTTGGCTGGCTTGCTGCGACAGCGGGCGCTTCGGGTTTTGCGGTCGCTATCTTGAGCGGGGTGACGTTGCCCTGCGCGCCATCCATCATGTCCATCCACGCCTTGGCGGATTGCAACCGGTCCTTGGGCAGCACCGCCAGCGCCTTGTCCAGCGCCGCAAGGAAAGGTTCGTCATAGCCGGTGGTGCGGCCTGCGAGCTTGACATAGGGATCAGCATCGCCGGATGCGATTGCAGCCAGCCGCGCCTGCGAATTCGGCGGCACCTCTTTCGAGATCAGGTGATAGAAGGTCGCGGCCAGCGCATAAAGATCGCTGCTCGGCCCCTGTTCGGACCCTGCGATATAGAATTCCTGCGGTGAATAGCCGTCCTTGACCACGCGCAGGGCGGACAGCACACGGCTTTGCTTTGTCGCTTCTTCGCGCGCGGCGCCAAAGTCGATCAGCACAGGCCGCAGATCGTTGCCGATCAGGATATTGTCTGGCGAGATGTCGCGGTGCAGGATGCCCTGTTCATGGATAAAGCCCACCGCGCCGAGCGCATCCTTGAGGATCGACTTGATCTGCGCGGGTGTCAGCCCGTGGTTCGGGTCTTCGATCGTGTCGAGCAGGTCGCGCCCTTCAACGAAATCCAGCGCCATGTAGGCCGTGTCGTTGTCTTCGAAAACCTGATGCACGCCGACGATATTGGGATGATCCAGCTTGGCAAGGCTGCGCGCCTCTTGCACGAACAACCGGACGATGGATTTCAGCTCGTTCTGATGTGCGCGCGACCGGGCCTGTACGACATAGCGGCTGCGCCGGCAGAAAGCGCCGGGGAAACATTCCTTGATCACGATCTTGCGGTCGAGACTGTCCCGCGCAAGATAGGTGATCCCGAAGCCACCGGCATTCAGGAAACTTTCGATCGTGTACTGGCCGTGCATCAGCTTGGTGCCCGGTTTCAGTTCGTCGACAAAGCTGTCCTTTTCTTCGGTGTTCTCTTGCGCTAACGGTTTGGCCATCGTTATTTCCAGCTCTCACACTCAGCGGCAGGACGTAATGCGCCCGCCTTTGTTTTGTAGTCTCATTCAAATTAGGCCAAAAAGTGACGCTAACTTGTTGTTTGGTAGTTCTTAATCTTGT
>DAISXL010000212.1:0-1223 GCA_036825855.1 Yoonia sp. | reverse complement strand
TTGTCCCGTCTTGTGGATCGCTGCACAAAGATGCAGCATCCGGCAAAATCCGGGGGCAGGCATGACCAGAGTATTCATCAACGGGTTCGGTCGGATCGGGCGGACGCTGCTGCGCGCGCAAGCCTTGGGCTATGGCGCGGGGATCAAGGTCGTGGGGATCAACGATCTGGCGGCAAGCGATCTTTGCGCGCATCTGTTCGCCTATGACAGCGTCTTTGGCCCTTTTCCGGGACAGGCAGAGCTTTTGGATGGCGCGCTGGTCATCAACGGTCAGACGATCCCGATTTACCGGACCGACGATGTGGGCACGCTTGATCTGTCCGGCGTCGATGTCCTGCTGGAATGCACGGGCAAAGCCGAGACCCGCGCCGTGGCCGAGGCCGGGCTGCGCGCCGGTGCGTCGCGTGTGCTGATTTCCGGCCCGTCGGCGGCGGCGGACATCACGGTGGTTCTGGGCGCGAACGAGGATCGTCTGGCGGACCAGTTGATCGTGTCGAACGCGTCCTGCACGACCAATGCGCTGGCGCCGCTGGTGCGCCTGATTGACGATCACTGGGGGCTGCAGACCGGCTGGATGACGACGATCCACTGTTATACCGGCAGCCAGCCGACGATTGACGCGCCGCGCGGCGATTTCCTGCGCAGCCGTGCGGCAGGGCTGTCGATGGTGCCGACGACGACCTCGGCGCAGAAACTGCTGGGGGACGTGCTGCCGCAGATCGCAGGCCGGATCGAGGCGGCGGCGGTCCGCGTGCCGGTCGCCTCCGTATCCGCCATCGACCTTGCGGTGGTGGTGCGCGACACGCCCGACCGCGCGGCGCTGCATGACCTGCTGCGCGCCCAACGCGGCGTCATCGGCCATACCGACAAGCTGCTGGTGTCCTCTGACCTGCGCGCGCGGTCTGAAAGCCTGATCGTCGCCCTGCCCGAAACCCGCGTCACCGCAGGCGGGATGCTGCGGGTCTTCGGCTGGTACGACAACGAATGGGGCTTTTCCTGCCGGATGCTGGATATGGCGGCAAGGATGGGCTGATCTAATGGGACCGCGCGCCGAAACCGAGCAAGCGTTGACGTGCGCCGTCCGGTTCGAGGTGGCGGTATTTGCCGCCTGAAAACAGGTCCCAGTCCAAGGCCGCACCGCGCCTGACCATCTCGGCGCCGATGTCGGTGCCATCGGGCAGATAGCATGTGCCGACAAGGCGGTCATGTGACCGTTCGCCATT
>DAISXL010000211.1:0-3756 GCA_036825855.1 Yoonia sp. | reverse complement strand
AATCTCGCGCGCGCGGTCGGACCGGAAGTTCAGGCAAAACAGCCCGTCACCTTCCGCAAACCCCGCATAATCGCCGATCACGTGGGCGGGGATGAATTCGTCGGTCTGACCAGCCTCCTGCGCCGCTGCGACCGCGGCCAGCGGATCGGCGGCAGGCACGCCCTGCCCCAGCACCATGGCGCGATAGGCGGTCTCGACCCGGTCCCAGCGATTGTCGCGGTCCATCGCGAAATAGCGGCCTGTCACCGTTGCGATCTGCGCTGCGGGCGGCAGCATCTCGATCAGCGCGGTCATGAAATGGCGGGCCGAGGACGGAGCCACATCGCGCCCGTCTGTGATCGCATGGACCACCACCGGCACACCAGCATCGCTGATCGCGCGCGCGGCCGCCGCAATATGCCCCAGATGCCCATGCACACCACCATCTGACACCAGCCCCATCAGATGCGCCGCCCCGCCGCTGGCGCGCAGCTTGGCGATAAATGCTGTCAGCGCGGGATTGCGAAAGAACGACCCGTCCTCAATCGCCAGATCGATCTGGCCCAGATCCATCGCCACGACCCGCCCCGCCCCGATATTGGTGTGCCCCACCTCGGAATTGCCCATCTGCCCGGTGGGCAGGCCCGCATCATTGCCATGGGTCAGCAGTTTGGCATGCGGCCCCTGCATGATCGCGTCGAAATGCGGGGTATGGGCGAGCTTCGGCGCATTGCCGTCGGTCCCGTCCCGCAGGCCCCAGCCATCCAGAATACACAAAACGACAGGTTTGGGTGCGGACATGGCGAACTCCTTCAGGTGCCCGCGTGTCATACCGCCGGATCAGCCCAGCGCCAACCCGACCAGCACCTTCTTTTTTCCAAAAATACTCCCCGCGCGGAGCGCATCAAAGTCTATGGTACGGCCCACCGGCAAGAATAGACGCCGCGCGGTAGAGCTGTTCCGCCAGCATCACCCGCACCAGCATATGCGGCCAGACCATCGCACCGAAACTCAAGGACGCATCCGCCTGTGCACGCAAGTCAGGGTCGATCCCGTCCGCGCCGCCAATGACAAAGGCCACATCCTGCCGCCCCTGATCGCGCCAGCCTGCCAGCAAATCGGCGAATTGCGGCGAAGTCATCACACGCCCGCTTTCATCAAGTGTGCAGATCAGCGCGCCATCGGGCACCGCGCGGCGCAACAGTGCGGCCTCTGCCGCCATGCCGCCGCCCTTTTTATCCTCGACCTCGATCAGTTGCGCAGGACCAAGCGCCAACGCGCGCCCCGTCCGGTCGAACCGGGTGAGGTAATCTTCGTACAATTCACGCTCCGGGCCTTGCCGCAGCCGGCCCACGGCGCAAATCTGGACGCGCATCAGCCTGCGGTGACTTTGCCCGGCTGCCACATCTTTTCAAGCTGGTAGAACTCGCGCACTTCGGGGCGGAAGATATGGACGATCACGTCGCCTGTATCCACCAGCACCCAATCGCCGGTGTCCTTGCCTTCGGTCTTGGAAATGATGCCAAGGTCCTGCTTGAGCTTGTCCGTCAGCTTTTCCGCCATGGCGCTGACCTGACGGGTCGACCGGCCGGAAGCGATGACCATATAATCACCCATTTCCGACTTGCCGCGCAGATTGATCTGCACGATGTCTTCGCCTTTGTCATCATCAAGGGATTGCAGGACAGCCGCCAGAATGGTTTCGCTGTTCACAGTGGTCAGAGCCTGCATGGCATGGGCTCCGGTGTTGGCTGCCGGTGCAGCCGATTGGGAAAGAGACAGTGCATTGTCCTCCTGGGTTGGCGCCGACAAAGCATCGGCGCAGGGCATAGCTATAAACTAGCAATCGCCCTACCGTTTTTCAACAAATCCGAGAAGCGAAGGCGCTCCTTTTGCGTAAATCACGCGGCTTGGCAATGCCCGATCAGGCGGCGGGGTCGATGAAAGCCTTGCCATCGGGCTTGGCCAGCACCTGCGCCAGCCCTGTCATCGCGTCCGACAAAGGCACAAGACCCGCCACGTCGGTCGTCCAACTGCCTGAGACGAAACGCTCTTGGATGGTTGCAAAGGCCTGCGGGATGCGGGCGGGGTCCACCTCTTTCATCCAGCGCGTCAGCCAGAAGCCTTCGATACGCTTGCCTTGAAAGATCAGCTGTCCAAGCTCGGCAAGTTTCGGCGCATCGGTGGACAATTTGCCGTAATTGACCCAGCGTGCGCCATTCGGCATCGCGAAAAACAGATCGGCCGTGAACTGGTCACCCACGGCGTCGAGCAGGATTCGGGGTTTATGTGTCTTGAAGATCGCACGCGCCTGCGCCAGCGGATCGGCCTCGCCGGTCACGATCACATCCGCCGCACCCAGCGTGCGCAGAGCATCGGCCTGTTCCGCACGGCGCACAACGGCGATTGGGGCGATCCCATGATCCCGACCCAAGGCGATCAGCAGCTTGCCGAGTTGCGAGCCTGCCGCGTTCAGCACGAAACTGTCCGCACCGCTGTCCTTGACAAGATCGAACATCGCGATCGCGGTCAGCGGGTTCACCAACTGCCCTGCGGCATCGACATCAGCCAGATCGGGGCGGCAGGGGATCAGCCCGCTGATGTCGGTCATCGCATATTCCGCCCACGTCCCCGATGCGGTCGCAAAGAAGCTGACGCGTTGGCCCACCAGCGGCGTGTCACCCGCGACAACTTCGCCCACGCCTTCGAAACCCGCAGGCTGACCTGCCACGCGCGGCTGGCCGTATTCGCCCTTGATGAAATGGATATCCGACGGGTTCACGGCGGCCAGTTTCACCTTGATCAGCGCCTGCCCTTTGCCGGGCGTTGGCACGGGAATGTCCCGCAAGGCCACGAATGGCGCAGGATCGGCAAGGTCGGGGCCGGTCTGGGTGCCGGCATAGCCATCGTGCAATTGCACAAGGGCGCGCATCGTTTGGGGAAGTGTCATAGATCAAAGCTCGCAAATACGGGGGCGTGGTCGCTGGGTTGGGCCCAGCCACGCACATGACGCAACACACGCGAACCGTGTGCCGCCCCACTGATGTCGGGTGTCGCCCAGACATGATCAAGCCTGCGCCCTTTGTCGGCCGCATCCCAATCTGGTGATCGATAGGACCACCAGCTGTAAAGATTGCCCGTCGGGATGTCCTGTCGCGTCACGTCAACCCATCCGCCTGCGTCCATCACCTGCCCGAAATGATCGACCTCGATCGGCGTGTGGCTGACGATTTTCAGCAGGGCCTTGTGGTTCCAGACGTCATCTTCGCGCGGCGCGATGTTCAGATCGCCGACAAGGATCGACTTTTCCGGCCGCATCGCGTGATAGGCGTCGCGCATGTCGGTCAGGTAATCCAGCTTGTTGCCGAATTTGGCATTCACCTCGCGGTCGGGGATATCGCCACCAGCAGGGACATAGTGGTTGTGGATCGTGACGCCGTTTTCCAAACGCGCCGCGACATGACGCGCGTGGCCCAGCCCCGCGTAATCCTCTGCCCCCGCCTCCACCAGCGGCAACTTGGAGATGATGGCGACCCCGTTATAGCCCTTTTGCCCGCGCGCGACCATGTGGGTGTAGCCCAGCGCCTGAAACTGCGCGACGGGGATCAGGTCGACCGGGCTTTTGCATTCCTGCAGGCACAGGATGTCGGGGGATTCGTCGCGCAGCAATTGCAGCACAAGCTCTTCGCGCAGGCGGACCGAATTGATGTTCCAAGTGGCAAGGGTAAAGGGCATGGCAGGCTTTCTATCAGCAAATCAAAGAAGGGCGGCGGTCGG
>DAISXL010000210.1:0-3784 GCA_036825855.1 Yoonia sp. | reverse complement strand
TCGGGAATGCGCGCGCCGCCGAACAGGACCACGGTCGAATTGATCCCCGCCTCGTTCATCATCAGTTCGGGTTTGAGCAATTCCAGCTGCAACCGCACGGGGCGCAATTCCTCGCGCAACAGGAAATCCTGATCGGCAAAGGCCAGCGCATAGGACGGCGCACGCGTCTGCGGCGTGTCAGGAATATGGGTAGCAGCCTCGCGGTCCTGCTGGCTGTCACGAAACGGATGGCGGCGGTCGTCTTTCATGGCATCTTCCTTGATTGCGCCCTCGGGCTGTTCCGGTCTATAGCCCCTTGCAACCGCAGGCCACCCAAATCCGGAGAAACCCATGTCGCACAAAGCCCTGGAAACCGCCATCGAAGCCGCATGGGATGCGCGCGATACGATCAGCCCCGCGACCAGAGGCGAGGTTCGGGATGCGATCGAAACGACGCTCAATGCGCTGGACGGCGGCACCCTGCGCGTGGCGGAAAAGCAGGCTGACGGGTCGTGGCATGTGAACCAATGGGCGAAAAAGGCGGTGCTGTTGTCCTTCCGCCTGAACGACATGGCGCCGATCTCCGGCGGCAATGGCGGCAGCACATGGTGGGACAAGGTGCCATCGAAATTCGACGGCTGGACCGAGGCCGACTGGCGCAAGGCCGGTTTCCGGGCTGTGCCGGGGTCTATCGTGCGCCGGTCTGCGTTCATCGGCAAAGGCGTGGTGCTGATGCCGTCCTTTGTGAACCTTGGCGCCTATGTCGACGAAGGCACGATGGTTGACGGCTGGGCCACGGTCGGGTCCTGCGCGCAGATCGGCAAGAACGTGCATCTGTCGGGCGGCGTCGGCATCGGCGGCGTGCTGGAACCGATGCAGGCCGGCCCCACCATCATCGAGGACAATTGCTTTATCGGCGCACGCTCCGAGGTCGTCGAAGGCTGCATCATCCGCGAAGGGTCGGTGCTGGGCATGGGCGTGTTTATCGGCCAGTCCACGAAGATCGTGGACCGCGCCACGGGCGAGGTCATGTATGGTGAAGTGCCGCCCTATTCGGTGGTCGTCGCAGGCTCCATGCCGTCCACCAATGGGATCAACCTTTACTGCGCCGTGATCGTCAAACGCGTCGATGAAAAGACCCGCTCCAAGACCGGCATCAACGAATTGCTGCGCGACTGACATGATCCTCAGCCGGACCTTCGCACGCAGGCGGCTGGCTGCGGGCCAACAACCCACGTTTCTAAAGGCATGGGGGCTGGTGGCGGCTGATATCGCCATGATCGCGCTGGTGCTGGCGCTGCTCTGGCAGCCGATCCTCACGGCGGTCTATGTTGCGGGTCTGCCGCTTGTCGGGACGATCTTTGTGCTGTTCTTCACCATCTACCTGCCCTTTCACATCGTCGTCGTGATATCGACGATCTGGGCCGTGAAATCCCGCTGGATCGAGGAAGACAGCAAATGACCAAAAAGGAAAGCCGCCAGAAGGTATTCACCCTGCTGGTCGAGGTCGGGCGCAGCGCCGGTGACGGTCTGCCCGACGGGGCGACGGGAGCGGCGCTGATGTGCTATGCCTCCGGCGTGGACGAGGCCGAGGCCGTGCGCGAAACCGTGGCGATCCTGAAACAGGCCGATCTGGCACCGCTGGACGTGTCAGGCTATGGCACGCTGGAAGAACGACTGGCCGAAGGGCACGACATTTCTGACGAAGAACGCGAATTGATGCAGCGCGCGCTGGATGAAAACAGCGTCATCGTGGCCCAGATGACGCCGTTCTACGACAAGGTGGATTAGCACTTCGGGAATAGCAGAGATTGCTTTTCGCTGCCTCTCGCTTCGCTCGAACGCGAAAAACAATCAAAGTTTTGCTTGATAGTCCCGAAACGCTTTAGACCGCGACCTTGCGGCTTTCATCCAGGTAAATCTCGCGCAGACGCGCCGCAACCGACCCCGGCACGCCGGTGCCCACGGCCACCCCGTCGATCTCCACCACCGGCATGACGAACATGCTCGCCGAGGTGATGAACGCCTCATCGGCTTGCTGCGCCTCTTCAATCGAAAAGCTGCGCTCTTCGACCTGCATCTGCGCTTCACGCGCGAACCGCAACACGGCGGCGCGGGTGATCCCGTGCAGGATCTCATTGCCCAGATGGCGGGTGATGATCGTATTGCCCTTGACGATATAGGCGTTGTTGGATGTGCCTTCGGTCACCATCCCGTCCTCGACCATCCAGGCGTCATCGACACCGGCGGCCTTGGCCATCATCTTGCCCATCGACGGATACAAGAGCTGCACCGTCTTGATATCGCGCCGCGCCCAGCGCTGGTCGGCGACCGAAATGACCTTGATGCCGGTCTTGGCGACAGGGCTGTTGGCAAGGCCCGGCTTGTTCTGGGTAAACAGCACCACCGTCGGCGTGCAGGTTTCAGGGTCGGGAAAGGCGAAATCGCGATCACCGGGCGCGCCACGGGTGATCTGCAGATAGATCATCCCTTCCTCGATCCCGTTCAGGCGCACCAGTTCACGGTGGATGTCGAGCAGATCGGGCAGGCAAGCGGGGTGCGGCATGTCGAGTTCGTTTAACGACCGTTCCAGCCGTTTGGCGTGGCCCGCGAAGTCGATCAGCTTGCCATCCAGCACCGAGGTGACCTCGTAGACGCCATCGGCCATCAGGAAGCCACGGTCAAAGATCGAAATCGTGGCTTCGTTTTCAGGCAGATAGGTGCCGTTGACGTAAACTGTGCGCATGGTCATCCCCAAAGGTCGGCGGCGGGCGGATGCACGCCGTTGTCGTCATAATGCAAAGGTGCAGCACGGTCTTCGGCCAATAAGAGCGGCCCGTCAAGGTCCGTGAAGGCCACCCCCTGCGCCAGAATCGTCGCAGGCGCCATCGCCAGCGAGGATCCGACCATGCAGCCGACCATGATGCCGTACCCTGCGGCCTGCGCCTGCGCCTTCAAGGCCAGCGCCTCGGTCAGCCCGCCGGTCTTGTCGAGCTTGATATTCACCATGTCATATTTGCCGCGCAGGGCGGGCAGGCTGGCGCGGTCGTGGCAGCTTTCATCGGCACACACCGGCAAGGGCCGCGCGATTTCCGCCAGCATGTCATCCGCCCCCGCAGGCAGCGGCTGCTCGACCATCTGCACACCAAGGCGGATCAGATGCGGGGCAAGATCGGCGTAAACTTCTGCCGTCCAGCCTTCGTTGGCATCGACGATGATGCGCGCGGCGGGCGCACCACGGCGCACAGCCTCCAGCCGGGCCATGTCATCGGGCGTGCCAAGCTTGATCTTCAACAGCGGGCGATGCGCGTTTTGCGCCGCCTGCGCCATCATCGCCTCGGGTGTATCAAGCGACAGCGTGTAGGCGGTGATCTCGGGGCGCGGCGCGGGCAGACCGAGCAGGTCCCAGACGCGCTTGCCTGCCTTCTTGGCCGCATGGTCCCAGAACGCGCAATCCAGCGCATTGCGCGCGGCGCCTGCGGGCAGGGCGTCCTGCAAGTCAGGCCACGCGCCCGCGAACCCCGCGATCTGCGCGGCCACACTCTCCAAAGTCTCGCCATAGCGCGCATAAGGCACACATTCACCGCGCCCGACAAAGCCGTCACCCGCCACCGTCACGGTCAGCACCTTGGCCTCGGTCCGCGACCCGCGCGAAATGGTGAACACCTGCGCCAGCCGGAACACATCAGATGCAACTGCAACCTTCATCATCTTCCGAGCCCCGTGAATTGCCTGTGGCAATTCACGTTAATCCCCGCCGGAGGCGTCGGATTTCGCCAGAAATCCGGCATCAGATCCCCTCCAG
>DAISXL010000209.1:0-3834 GCA_036825855.1 Yoonia sp. | reverse complement strand
ACAGACGTTTTTTCGGACTAACGCTTGCAACAGCGCTTGCGCTGTCAGCGATGACACAAACCGCCTTTGCCCGATCACTGGAAGAGATCCTGTCCAGCGGCGTCCTGCGTGTCGGAACCTATGCCGATCAGCCACCGATCGCATCGCTCAATGATGCCGGCGAATACGAGGGTTTCGACGTCGACGTGGCGCGCCATATCGCCGAGATCATGCAGGTCGAACTTGAGATCGTGCCGCTGACGACGGCGCAGCGCATCCCGTTCCTGCAGTCGGGGCAGATCGACATCTCTCTGGGTGCGCTGACGCGCACGCCGGCCCGCGCCTTGCTGGTGGATTACACGATTCCGCTGCATTCGGAATCGGTCCTTGTGCTGACGACCGAAGAAAACGCCATCGAGACATGGCGCGATCTGGATTCCGCAGACCAGACGCTGGCCTCTGGGCGGGGTTACTGGACCACGGATATGGTCCGTGCCGAACTGCCCAACGCGCAACAGGATCTTTATGACGGCCCTGCCGATCAGGTGCGCGCGGTTGCGCAGGGCCGTGCGACCGCCATTGTCGATATCATCGACACGATGATGGTCTTTACCGAACAATACCCCGATGTGAACTGGCGTGTGATCGAATCCGAAATCTATTCCGCATGGTGCGCGATCGGCGTGCCGCGTGGCGAAGAGGGGTTGAAGAATTTCCTCAACGTCGTGGTTCATGACATGCATACTTCTGGCAAGACGCAGGAAATCTGGACGACTTGGTACGGCGCCCCCAACCCCAAGCCTGTTCCGCTTGACCCCGTGTTCTGATGCCAGAGGGCGGGGCAGCCGATGCCCCGCCCACCCAGATCGAAAGTCCGGTGATGACCCACAGCCTGCAATTCGGCCAGATCATGCGCGACATCCCCTATATTCTGGGCGGGGCATGGCCGACGCTCTGGCTGACCTTCGTCATCTTCTTTGCCGCCGCAGCGCTTGGGCTTTTCATTGCGATGGCGCGGCTGCGCGGTGGTCCGGTCGCATCACGGCTGGCAGGGCTTTGGGTGACGGTCACGACCAATTCACCGTTGTTCGTGATCCTGTTCTTTCTGTTCAACGGCCTGCCCAATTGGGGCATCCTGCTTAGCCCGATTGCGGCAACGCTGATCGCCTTCATTGCGATTTCATCGGGCTATCTGGCCGAAATCCAGCGTGGCGGCATCCAGTCGGTGCGGCAGGCCGAACTCGATGCCGCCGAAACGCTGGGCATGTCGCGCTTGCAGACTGTGCGCTATGTCATCGCACCGCATGTGATCAAGACGGTCTATCCGGGGCTGTCGAACTTTTTCATTTTCACCATGCTGGGCACTTCGATGGCATCGCTAGTCGGCGTCGACGAGCTGACCGGACGCGCGATCGAAGTCACCTCGCGCACGTTCCGGTCGATCGAGGTTTTCAGTGTCGTTGCCGTCACCTACGTCGCCCTTTCGCTGCTGGCGAGCGTGGCACTGGCCCTTGTCGGGCGGCTGCTGTTTCGCGTGCGGATGCGGGTGCTGTGATGATGGATGGTCTTGACGCCCTGTTGAAGCCCGGCACGCTGATGTTCCTGCTGCGGGGTGTCGGCATGACCCTGATGCTGACTGCCATCGGCTGTTGCGTCGGATTGCTGGCGGGATTCGTCCTTGCCTATCTGCGTGCGGGCAGCGGTTGGTTGCTCGCGCCCATGCGATGGGCCGCAACGCTGTATATCGAGGTGTTCCGCCGGATTCCTTTCCTCGTCACGCTGTTTCTGGTGCTTTATGCCGCGCAGATGATCGTGCCCCGCGCGTCTCTGTTCTGGGTCGCGGTCACCGCGATCTGCCTGATGTCGAGCGCCTATCTTGCCGAGATCATGCGCGCAGGCTTGCAAAGTGTGCCGCGCGCCCAGCTTGACGCAGCGGTGGTGATGAATTTCTCGCGCTGGCAGATGACGCGGATGGTCGTGCTGCCGCAGGCGTGGAAGGTCATCCTGCCGTCGGCCATCGCCTATATCGTGATGTTCGTGAAGGACACGGCGCTGGCCAGTCAGGCCGGCGTGTTCGAGCTGATGTTCGCAGGCAAGGCACTGGTCAATCGCGGGATCGATCCGTTTGTCGTCTTCAGCGCCGTGCTGCTGGCCTATTTCGCCATTTCCTGGCCTCTGGCCCGGTTTGGCCGCTATCTCGAGGCGCGGCTGTCGCGTCCTGTCACCGGAGAATGACAATGATCAAGGTCATGTGGTTTCTGAAACGCGCGCCGCATCTGACACAGGCCGAGTTTGCCGACTGGTGGCTGAACCGGCATGCGCCCGACATCATCGCAGACCAGTCGCCGCATCTGAAGCGTTACGTCGTGGATGTCAGGGTAGAAGATGACAGCGCCTTGACGGGCAAACCCGCCGAGGAACCCGATTGGGACGGCATCGCCGAACAATGGTTCGAGGACGAGGCGGGCTATAATGCCGTCTATGGCCGCATCGACCGTCCGACGCGGGCCGATACGCTGGCCCATACGTCGGCTTTTCAGCGCATGGTCGTGCGCGAATACGAACAGGATCTTTGAAAGATGGCGCATCTCGAGATCAGCGGCCTCAGCGCCCGTTATGGCAAGGTGCCCGTGCTTGACGGGGTCAGCCTGTCGGTTGCGCGCGGCGAACTTGTGGGAATTGTCGGCCCATCGGGTTCGGGCAAGTCGACGCTCCTGCGCGCGCTTGTCGGGCTGGTCCCGCCCTCGGCAGGGACGGTCGTGCTGGACGGACAGACTGTCGATTACACGCAAAGCGTGTCTTTACGGGCGATG
Organism: Yoonia sp.; assembly: GCA_036825855.1. GTDB lineage: Bacteria > Pseudomonadota > Alphaproteobacteria > Rhodobacterales > Rhodobacteraceae > Yoonia. The sequence goes on along the minus strand of DAISXL010000209.1, from coordinate 1,042 downwards.
CGTGACAAGACCGCGATCGTGTTCCAGCAATACAACCTGTTCCAGAACATGACCGTTTTGGAAAACCTGACCGTCGCCCCCATCAAGATCAAAGGCCGCAACCGCGCCGAAACGGAAAAAGAGGCACGTGCCCTTCTGGCGCGGGTCGGGCTTGCGGGCAGGGAAAAGGCTTATCCCGATGAATTGTCCGGTGGTCAGCAGCAACGCGTCGCCATCGCCCGCGCCTTGGTGCTGAAACCAGCGCTGGTCTTGCTGGACGAGGTGACCGCCGCGCTTGACCCCGAACTGGTGCGCGACGTGCTGGACGTGGTGCAGGACCTGGCCCGCGACGGGATGACCATGCTGCTTGTCAGCCACGAGATGGGGTTTATCCGGGAAGCCGCGCATCGTGTCGTGATGATGGACGCAGGCAGCGTGGTCGAGGTCGGCCCGCCCGCGCAGATTTTCAGCGACCCGCAACAAGAACGGACGCGCGCGTTCATGTCCCGTATCATCAGGCACTAGGGGATTCTCATGCGCTTTGCAGGCAAAACTGTACTGATTGTCGGGGCGACGTCCGGTCTGGGGGCCGCGGCCGCGCAGGCCTTTGCGGATGAGGGCGCGTCGCTTGTGCTGGTCGATCGCGACCCGCAGGTGGCCGTTGTCGCAGCGCGCCTGCCGCAGGCCAGCGCAGTGACAGGCGACGCAACCCTGCCTGACACAGCCGATGCTGCCCTTGATGTCGGTCGCCCGGACATCCTGTTTCACGCCGCAGGCATCGACCCTTTGTCCGCGACCGATGTGCCGGGCACGACCCTTGCGGACTGGAACACCATTCTGGCGGTCAATCTGACCTCGGCCTTTGTCTTTGCGCAGGCTGTTCTTCCGGGCATGATCGCACAGCGCGGTGGCACGCTGCTGTTCACAGCCTCGATCGCGGGGATAAGACCGACCCCGCGCGAAGTGGCCTATGCCGTGTCCAAGGCCGGACTGATCCAGCTTGCACGCGCCATCGCCCTTGATCATGCCGCCGAGGGCATCCGCGCCAATGCGCTATGCCCCG
>DAISXL010000208.1:0-4005 GCA_036825855.1 Yoonia sp. | reverse complement strand
AAATTCCTTGCGGTATTCGCCCTTGCGGTCGCGGATGATCGGGGCCAGCAGATAGCCGCGCGTGCCCTCGGGCATCGCCATCACGCGGTCGACCATGTCCTGCACCTGCTGCGCCTCGATCGGCAGGCCGGTGGCGGGGCTATAGGGCGTACCGGCACGGGCAAAGAGCAGGCGGAGGTAGTCGTAAATCTCGGTGATCGTGCCGACGGTCGAACGGGGGTTCTTGCTGGTGGTTTTCTGTTCGATGGAAATCGCGGGGCTTAGCCCGCTGATGTGATCCACATCGGGCTTTTCCATCATATCGAGGAACTGGCGCGCATAGGCCGACAGCGATTCCACATAGCGGCGCTGCCCTTCGGCATAGATCGTGTCAAAGGCGAGCGACGATTTGCCGGACCCCGACAGGCCGGTGATGACCACAAGCTGGTCGCGCGGAATGTCCACGTCGATGTTCTTGAGGTTATGTTCGCGCGCGCCGCGCACTTCGATATGTTTCAGCTCAGCCATACGGACCCCCAGGGCAACGGTCTTTACATAGCGACGGTTGGCGACACTGCCAGTGCGTAACTAGAACATTAACGGAACATTGGCAAAATAAATGCGCAGAACGCGGCGTGATTTTTCGGCCGGGCGCAGGCTTGGCAATGGAAGACACGGAGCCGACAGGCAAATAGTTTCGGTATCACATTAAGTTTTAATCCGTTTAAAAACAATATCTTAGGCCACAATTATCATAGTGTCAAAGGCGCTTTGCCTACCCATGAAAAGGATATCGTGATGAAAACCACCCTGATTTCCGCCACCGCCATTGCCCTGCTGAGCGCCCCCGTTTTTGCCGCTGGCCACGGCCAGCCTGTGACCGGCTATGCGCTTGGCGCTGACGGGACCAGCCTTGTCAGCCTGCCCGGCCTGACCGAATCCGGCGAGACCGTGACCCTGTCGGGTATTCTGGCCGCCATCGCCTATCGCCCCGTGACCGGCGAGCTGATCGGGATCGCCCCTAACGCCGCTGTCTACACCATCGACACGACATCCGGCGCGCTGACCCCGACCGAAAACACGATCGGTGAAAACGTCCGGATTGCCGAAGGCGCGATGGTCGGTTTCGACTTCAACAACAATATCGACGCGATCCGCATCGTGGCGACAGACGCATCGAACCATGTCTATTTCCCCGCAGGTTTCGGCGACAATGACGAACGGGCCAATTCGGTGCACCGCTTTACTGACATGTTCTATGCGGACGGCGATGCCAATGCCGGTGCCACGCCTGCGGTTTTCGCCAGCGCCTATACCAACGCGATTGACGGCGCGACCGCATCGGAAACGCGGCAATACGTGCTGGATGCCGCAACCGATGCGCTGGTCAATCTGGCCAATAACGACGGCACGCTGACCACCGTCGCAGCGCTGACACTGGACGGTGCACCGGTCGATATCAGCGCGATGGGCGATCTGGAGATCGTATCCCCTGCCGAAGGCGAGAATATGGCCTATGCCGTGCTGATGATGGACGGCGCCGACACCTCGGGCCTTTATGCTGTCGATCTGGAAACCGGCGCGCTGACCATGCAGGCCGATCTGGGCGCGATGGCCTTCAACGGCTTTGCCGCGATGCTGGCAAGCGAGATGTAATCTTTCGGACGAGGATTTTCCCGCCCCGATTGATGCACAGAATGGCCGCACCCCCCTGCGGCCATTCGCAATTCCGGACCATTGGTCGCCTCGGCTGTAGAAATCATTTTGTCGGCGCGCGGCGGCATGGTTATCTGCGGCAATGTGGAATCAAGGGAATTGTCCGATGCGTTTGTTATCCGCCTGTTTTTTGACGGTCTGTCTTGCGTCCACTGCTGTGGCGCAGGGAAAACCGAATACGATCCTTGTGCTTGACGGTTCGGGGTCGATGTGGGGCCAGATCGACGGCGTGGCCAAGATCACCATCGCGCAAGAGGTGATCGCCGAACTGCTGGCAGACTTTCCGGCCGAGGAAGGTCTGGGCCTGACCGTTTATGGCCACCGCACGCGCGGCAGTTGCACCGATATCGAAACCATCGTCGCCCCCGCCCCCGGCACGGCAGGTGACATCATCGCCGCCGTCAACGCGATCAAGCCCCTTGGCAGCACGCCGATGACCGACAGCGTGATCGCCGCCGCCCAGTCCCTGCGCTATACCGAAGAAGCGGCGACCGTGATCCTTGTCTCTGACGGGATCGAGACCTGCAACCCCGACCCCTGCGCCGCCGCGCGCCTGCTGGAGGAAGCGGGGATCGCCTTTACCACGCATGTCGTGGGCTTCGACGTCTCGGACCCCGCAGCACTGGCGCAGATGCAATGCCTTGCTGCCGAAACCGGCGGCCAGTTTCTGACGGCATCGAACGCGCAAGAGCTTGACCTTGCGATGGCAGCGATTGTCAGCGAATCGGTGCCCGAGCCCGAACCGGCGCTGGTCGGCATGACCTTTACCGCCGTGATCGGCGACGACAAGCGCGTGATCGACACGCCGATCCAATGGGAGATTTCAGGCGACGCCGACCTGCCCGCTGATCTGACCGGCAATCCCCTGCTGCTCGACCTGCCCGAAGGTGCCTATACCGCGACCGCCTATCACACTGCGATCGAGGTCACGGGCACGGCGCAGTTTATCGTCATCGGCGGTGGCACCACGACGGTCGAGATCGCCTTTGAAGAACCCGCCCCGACCGCACGGATCATTGCCCCCGCCACGGCAGCGGCAGGATCGCTGGTCATGGTAGGCTGGGAAGGCCCGAACGAAGGCAGCGACAATATCCAGATCGGCCTGCCCGGCGAACGATACTATTCCTACACCTACATCCGCGAGGGCAATCCGGTCAGCGTGCAGATGCCGGCCGAACCCGGCAGCTATGAATTGCGCTATGTGCTGCGCGACAGCGAAACCATCGCCACCGCCATGATCGAGGTCACGCCGGTCGAAGTGACCCTGACCGCACCTGACGAAGCGGCGGCGGGTTCAACGATTCAGGTTGGCTGGACCGGCCCCGATGCCGCGGGCGACAACATCCAGATCGCCGAAGTCGGCGGCGCCTACAGCGCCTATGCCTATATACGCGGGACAAGTCCCGTGTCGCTGGTGATGCCCGCCACGCCCGGCAGCTATGAACTGCGGTATGTGTTCCGCGATTCGGAGACGATCTTCACCCGCCCGATCACGATCACCGAGGTGAAGGTGTCGCTTGACGCACCGGCAACCGCGCCGGCCGGATCACAGGTGGCGATCGGCTGGACCGGGCCCGATGCGGATGGTGACAATGTGCAGGTGGCCGAGATCGGCGGCAGTTACCAGACCTACAGCTATCTGCGCGGCACCAATCCCGTCACCGTGCAGATGCCGGGCGTGCCGGGTGATTACGAACTGCGCTACGTGTTCCGCGACAGCGAGACGCTGTTCACTCAGCCGATCACCGTCACCCCTGTCACCGCTCGCGTCATTGCGCCTGCCAGCGTTGTTGCCGGTGCGCCGGTCCCTGTGGGCTGGGATGGTCCGGGCTATGACGGCGACTATCTGACCATCGCGCGCGTCGGCGACGAACGCTATGTCAGCTATCAATACACGGGCAGCGACAACCCCGCGACCCTGACCGCCCCGACCGAGCCCGGCGATTACGAGGTGCGCTATATTCTGGGCCAGAATGTTGTCACGCTGGCGAGCACACCGCTGACCGTGACAGCGCCCTGAGCATCAAAAAACCCGCCCCGGTGACGGGGCGGGTTTTGTTTCGCGCCGTTCCGTGGATCACATGTGGATCGTGCGCCCGTAAGCATCCAGTACGCTTTCATGCATCATTTCCGACAGGGTCGGATGCGGGAAAACGGTGTTCATCAGGTCTTCTTCGGTGGTTTCCAGCTGGCGGCCGATCACATAGCCCTGGATCAGCTCGGTCACTTCCGCGCCGACCATATGCGCGCCCAAAAGCTCGCCTGTCTTGGCGTCGAACACGGTCTTGATCAGCCCTTCGGGTTCACCCA
>DAISXL010000207.1:0-4029 GCA_036825855.1 Yoonia sp. | reverse complement strand
AGCGGATAGTCGGAATTGGTCTTGCCGCTGTCAAACAGCGCACCGAGGCCGCGCCCGTGGGGAGAGACGATCTCCATCAGGTTGGTGCCGATGAAGGCGAGCGTGACCGACACCTTCAGCGCGCCGAAGAATTCGGGCAGGGTCTTGGGCAGCGCGATTTTCCAGAAGATGGTGGATTGCGACGCCCCCAGTGACCGCAGGATATCGCGGTATTCGGGTTCCAGCGTGGACAGGCCGATGGAGACTGACACGGCAATCGGGAAAAAACTGATCATGAAGGCGATCAGCACGGTGTTGAAATCGTGCCAGCCCACGAACATCAGCGCCACGATGGGCACAACGGTCGCCTTGGGCACGGCGTTGAAGCCGACCAGCAGCGGGTAAAGCGCATCGCGCATCGTGCGTGAAAAGCCCATGACCATCCCCAGCGCCGTCCCGAACACGACGGCCAAAAGCAGCCCTGCCACCGTGCGCCACAGCGTCTGCCAGCCCATCGTCAGGAACAATTCCCAGTATTTGGCATAGGCGGGGGGCAAATCGCTCGGTGCGGCCATCTTGAAGGTGGGCCAGCCCATGACCCAGACCAGCGCCTCCCATGCCGCCAGAAAGATCAGCAATGCCGCGACCGGCACATAGACCTGCCGCGCGGTCATGCGGCATCTCCCGCAGGGACGCGGCCTTGGGCGACCTCGATCTGGTGGCGCAGGATGTTGAGCATGGTCGCGGCCTCGGGGGTGTAAAGATGATCGAGCGTGCGCAGGCCGGTGTCGGGAATATCCAACACATATTGCGTGCGCGCAGGCCGGCCTGACAGGACAACGACCTGATCGGCCAGAAAGATCGATTCGCGCAGATCATGGGTAATCAGCACGCCGGTAAAGGGTTCTTCGGCCTTCACGCGGTGCATGATCTGCCAAAGGTCTTCGCGGGTGAAGGCGTCAAGCGCGCCAAAAGGCTCGTCCAGGATCAGCACCTCGGGCGCATGGATCAGCGCACGGCAGAGCGAGGCGCGCTGTTTCATACCACCGGACAGTTCGGACGGGCGCTTGTTCTCGAACCCCTCAAGACCCACCAGCGCCAACAGCTTGCGCGCGCGGTCTTCGCCTTGCGCCTTCGACAGCTTTGTCGGGACAATTTCCAAGGGCAGCAGCACGTTCTGCAGGATCGTGCGCCATTCCAGCAGCACGGGGTTCTGGAACGCCATGCCCACATTCGACCGCGGCGCCGTGATGCGTGTGCCATGCACCCGCACCTCGCCCTGATCAGGGATCAAAAGCCCCGCGATCAGCCGCGTCAGGGTGGATTTCCCGCACCCCGACGGGCCGACAACGGCGACAAAGCCCCCTTCCGGCACGGACAGCTCCAGACCGTCCAGCACCGGCAGGGGGCCAGAGGCGGTGCGATACGCATGCCGCACCCCCTTGATATCAATCAGGTTCTCCAAGGTCATTCAGCCAGGGAAAATCCGCCTTCGGGCAGATAGGCGCTGGTGAAATACAAGGATGCGTCGGGTTCGTTGACGAAGTCATAGGTCGATCCGATCTGCGTGATCGCATTGGCCATCCGTGCATCGTCGATGATCCCGAACCCGTTCGCCATAACCCAGTCGGTCGCCACGTTGTCCGCGATGGACAGCTGCAGGCGGCGCAGTTCAAGGTCCGCATCGGCGGCGGGGTTGCGTTCGATCAGCATCGGGATCACCGCTTCGGGGTCGGCGATGGCCGTAGCCCAGCCTTCGGCGACACCTTGCAAGAAGTTGCTGACCACCTCGGGGTTGGCGGCGGCGAAATCGGTGTTCACGATGATGACGTTGCCATAAAGATCGACGCCGTGATCGGCCATCAGCAGCGTGACCAGATCATCCTCTGGCACGCCCAGACGGGCGGTGTTCAGATAGGATGTGAAGGAAAAGCCGGTGATGGCGGCGACATTGCCTTCGGCGAGCATCGGTTCGCGTGTAGGAAAGCCCACGGGTTCCACCGTGATCATGCCCATATCCAGCCCGTTTTCAGCGGCGAAGATCGGGAATTGCGCCCAAGCGCCATCAGGTGGCGGCGCGCCGAGGATCTTGCCCTGCAGGCTTTGCGGTGTGTCGTCGATCCCCAGTGACCGCCGCCCGATGACGGCAAAAGGCGGTTTGTCGTAGATCATCATCGCGCCGATCACGGGCGCGCCGGGGTTCTGATCCAGAAACTTGATCAGGCTGTTGATATCGGCCATGCCCACGGGGAAGGCGCCTGTCGCCACCTTGGGGATCGCATCCAGCGACCCGTCACCGGCCGACACCGTGACGTTCAGATCCAACGCGGCGAAATTGCCGTTGTCGATGGCCGCGAAATAGGGTGCGGCCGGTCCTTCGAAGCGCCAGTCGAGCGTGAAGGGCAGTTCGGTCTGCGCATGGACAGCCGATGCGCCCATCAGCGCGACAGCCAGAATTGTACGATTGAACATTGTTACTTCCCCGTTGGTGGTTTGTTCCTGTCGGCGACCAGATTTCATCCGCGTTGGGCAAAGACTCCAGCCGCTCTGCCGGTTGCACGTGCTGCTCACGCCATATCACCCATCATTTGCCTGATTGTTGTGCAGTTTGCCGCAAAAGCAAGCGAAATTTCTGTCGACAGACAGACCACGCCTTTCGATAAAAATCGGGCAAGATGCATGGTCCCTGTTGCGCATTCGCCAAGGTGCTGCCACTCACGCAAGGGTCAAAGGGGCTTTGGCCAACATAACTGGAGAATACAGATGAATATTCGGTCGATACTGGTGCTGCTCGCGGGGCTATCGCTGGCCGCCTGCACCGAGATGACTGCAACGGCGACAGCGACTGCCACCGCGCCCAACGGGTCACCATTCCTTGCCGAGCTACCCGAAAGTGTCCGCGCGATCGCGGCGACCAATCAGAACCTCGACAGGGTCGTCTTTCTGGAAGAGGACAACTGCTATTGGTACGAGCATGTAGGCCCGGTCGAAACCACGCTGCTGCCGCTGCGCACGGCGCGCGGCAACGCAATCTGCGCCGAAGCGCCGGCTGCTGCACCCGCCACGACCTGACCGTAAAGGCTGCGCCGCAAAGGGCGCAGCCAGTCAGCTTTGCGCGGTGACGCTGTTCTCTGTCGGATAGAGGATGGCACTGCTGCCGGTGTTGACCTCTTCGTACAGCCCGATGATATGGGCCATCACCATGCGCACACAGCCCGAGCTTGCCCGCCCGCCGATCGACCGCGGACTGGGGGTGCCGTGGATCCGCAGATAGGTGTCGCGGTTGCCCTCGAACAGATAAAAGGCGCGCGAACCCAACGGGTTCGACGGCCCGCCATCCATGCCATCGGCATGTTGGGCATAGGTGTCGGGATCACGGGCGATCATGGCATCCGTCGGGCGCCATGTCGGCCATTTCGCCTTGCGACGGATCGTATAGGTGCCGGGTTCATACAGATTGCCCCGTGCGATGGCGACGCCATAGCGCATCGCGGTGCCGTCGCCGCGCACATGGTAGAGATAGCGCGCAACCGCATCGACATGGATGTCACCGGCACGCAGGCCATCGTTGGCCTGCACCAGCGTCGGCAGGAACCGCGGGTGAAAGCCCCAAGGGTTCGATGTCATCGGGTCATAGTTCGCAGGCGTCACGCGGCGGTCCCAGACCGGCCACATCGACGGCGGCGAGACGGGCGCGCGCGGCGCCACAACCTCTGCAACTTCGGGAAGATCGGTGGTCAGCTCGCCGCCGGTCAGGGTGTCGGTGGCCGCATCCTCGACGGTTTGCGCCGCAATGGGCGTCGAAAACAGGGCGGCTCCGGTGATGATAAAATGGCGTCGGTTCAACATGGGATCACTTCCAACTTAGGCGGCAACAGGGTTATCTCATCTCTAGGCAGCGCCTATGCTCCTGACAAGCATTTTGCATCAGGGTCACATACACAACCTTGTGGCGTGGTGTTCCAGAAACACCGGCCGGTCAGAATTGTTCCAGAACGATCTTGCCTTTGGCTGTCCCCGCCTCGATCAGGGCATGGGCCTTGCGCAGGT
>DAISXL010000206.1:0-4088 GCA_036825855.1 Yoonia sp. | reverse complement strand
GACGCGACCGAGGTGGCGGGGACGGTCACGAACCTTGATTTCCTGCGCCTGCTTGCCCGCGATGCGGATTTTGTGGCGGGCGAGGTCGATACCGGCCTGATCGCGCGCGGGCAGGACAGGCTCTGTGCGGCACCTGTTCCTGATGCACAGGCGATTGCTGTTGCGGCGGTGGTCGCGGCGGATATTCCGCAAGGCCCGCTAGTCGGCTTCACGCTCTGGGAGCCGCTGGTGCGGCGGATCAAGCTCGCGCAGGGTGACGCGGTGCATGAGGTGCGTTTGCAGGTGCTTGGCCCTGACCATGTCAGCGCCGATGTGGCAGGGGCGCAGGTCACCTTGCGGCGGCACGGGGCGGATTGGGGGATGCGGGCGCTGCGGCACGGGGTGCGGCAGGTCAGTGTGTTTGGAGCGCAGACGGTCACCTTTACGATCGTCGATCCGCTGGCGCGCGGGTCCGATGTCGCAGGCGGCGACGTGGTGCTGGCACCCATGCCGGGGCTGGTGCGCGAGGTCGCGGTGCAGGAGGGCGACCACGTTGCGCAAGGCGCGCGCCTGATCGTGCTGGAGGCGATGAAGATGGAACATGTGCTGCGCGCACCGCGTGATGGTGTGGTCGCCAGTGTGTCTGTTGTGGCGGGGGATCAGGTTGCGGCAGGCGATTTGATGGTGGCCCTTGCCCCGCTCTGACGCAGGGGGCGCTGCCCCCGCCCCTGATCGGGGCTCCCCCGGGATATTTGGGCTCGGAAGATGGGGGTGGCGATGACATTCGTCAGGTTGCATGAGGTCGGACCGCGGGACGGGTTGCAGAACGAAAAGCGCCTCATTCCGGTGGCCGAGAAAGTGGCGCTCATTGACCTTTTGGGCCGGTCGGGGTTGCGCGATATCGAGATCGGCAGTTTCGTCAGCCCCAAATGGGTGCCGCAGATGGCCGACACGCCGCAAGTCATGGCGGGAATCGCGCCAGTGGCGGGGGTGCGCTATGGCCTGCTCGTGCCCAATCTGCGTGGCTGGGACGGGTTTCTGGCGGCGCGTGTGCCGGGGGTGGTCTATGAGGTGGCGGTATTTGTCGCGGCCTCCGAGGGGTTTTCGCGCAGCAATCTGAATTGCTCGGTCGCGGAATCGGTGGAACGGCTGGCGCCGGTGGTCGCCGTAGCACAGGCGGCGGGGGTGGGCTTGCGCGGCTATATTTCCTGCGTGACGGATTGCCCCTTTGACGGGCCGGTTGCACCCGAGGCGGTGGCGAAGGTCGCGGCGATGCTGCGGCAGCTTGCGCCGATGCCTGTGTCGCTGGGCGATACGATTGGCAAAGGCACGCCCGCCACGGTCGCCGCGATGCTGGATGCGGTGCTGGAGATCGTTCCGGCGGCGGAACTGGCGGGCCATTTCCATGACACGGGCGGGCAGGCGTTAGCGAATATCGAAACCGCTTTGGACAAAGGCCTGCGCGCGTTCGATTCGGCGGTGGGCGGGCTTGGCGGTTGTCCTTATGCGCCGGGGGCACCCGGGAATGTAGCGACCGAACAGGTGCTGGACCTGTTGCATGGCGCGGGGTTTGAGACCGGCATCGACAGGGCAGTCATCGCCGAGTCTGCGACACTGGCAAGGAGGATGCGATGATCGATCTGGTCGTGGATGCGCGCGGGGTGGCGACGCTGACGCTCGCGCGTGCGGACAAGCATAACGCGCTGTCGCAAGGCATGATCGACGCGCTGACGCAGACAGCCGCAAAGATCGCGGCGGACAGCAGCATCCGCGTCGTCGTGCTCGCGGCAGAGGGGCCGACGTTCTGCGCCGGCGGCGATCTGGGCTGGATGCGCGACCAGATGGCGGCGGATACGGCCACGCGGCGCGCGGCGGCGACGTCCTTGGCGCGGATGCTGGGCGCGCTCAACACGCTGCCGCAGCCGCTGATCGGGCGCATCCACGGCAATGCCTATGGTGGCGGGGTCGGCCTTGCCTGTGTCTGCGATGTGGCGATCGGGGTAGAGACAGCCAGATTCGGGCTGACCGAAACGCGGCTGGGCCTGATTCCCGCGACCATCGGCCCCTATGTGCTGGCGCGTCTGGGCGAGGCCAAGGCGCGGCGGGTGTTCATGTCGGGCCGGCTCTTTGGGGCGGAGGAGGCGGTGGCGCTGGGCGTTCTTGCGCGCGCCGTGCCGCCCGCCGCGCTGGATGACGCGATTGAGGCGGAGGTTGCGCCCTACCTGTCCTGCGGGCCAGAGGCGGTGGCGGCGGCCAAGGCCTTTGCCCGATCCTTGGGTCCCGTGATCGACGAGGCGACCGTGGCGCGGTCCATCGACGCGCTCATCGCCTGTTGGGACGGGGCAGAGGCGGCCGAGGGGATATCGGCGTTTTTCGACAAACGTTCGCCACAATGGCCGGGTTTGACCTGACGAAAGGTCCGATTTCGGTCGCAGTTTGGGCGGAATTGGCGGGTCTATAGGTAGGGCAGGAGAGATGCCCATGCCCTTTGAATGGCCCGATGTGGAACAGATGACCTACCGGCTGTGGCGGTTGCGGCGGCTCTGGGCGCTTTGCGTGCTGGTGCCTGCGGCCCTGATCATGGTGGCAGCTGTGCCGCCCGCGCTGGGCAGCGTAGCGATTCTGGTGATCGCAGGTCTTGTCACGGCGCATCTGGTCCTGTTTCCGAATGTCGCGCATGAAACGCTGGCCGTCGCGCTGTCGCTGGCGGGGTTGGTGGTGCTTTTGCCCTGGGTGCAGGGGTTGGCGGCGCTGGCACCTGCCGACCACGCGCAGGCGGCGGGCCTTCTGGCGGTCGCGCTCGCCGTCATCGTCACAGGCGGGATGATCGCGCTGCTGGCACAGGTCTTGCAGGTGCTGGTGCATACGGGGCCTGCGTTGAAGGCGCGCCTGACCGCGCGGATCGATCTGCCCTGTGGGCCGCATGTGGCGCAGCGCCACTATGCCCTGCAGCCGCAAACGCGGCGTGGGCGCGTCCTGACGGGGCAGGTTGATGCGCAGGGGCTGTTCGAGGTGGCGGTCGCCTCGGCGCAGATGGCCGATCCTTTGCATCCCGACCAGCCGCTGGTGGTGCGCGTTGCCGCCAAGGTCTTGCAGGCCGCACCGGGACATCACGATGTGATGCTGATCCGGCCTTGCGGGACGGTGACGCTGAGTGCGCAACGCTTCGCGCCAACCGCACAGGGCTGCCGCGTGACGCAGACGGACATGCCGGGCGATTTCACGCTGGGCCTGCATCTGCTGTACTGGCTGACCGACCAGCAGGGCGATGCCTTGCAGGAAACGGCCGATATCATCACCAGCACGCCCGAGCGCGCCAACGGCCTTGCGCATGGCGCATCGGCGCTGTCGCTGGCGGGGCTGGTGCTGTCGCCGCGCGAACCTGTCGGCCAGCGCGCGAAATAGGTCCCGATCACGCGGCTGCGACACCGCACTCGGTTGACCCTTGCAGGGTGCAGCGGTATGGAGCGGGTAGCCAACGAAGGGCGCGCCGGACGATGCGCCTTTTTGAAAGGAACGCACCTTGCCTGATATCGTGTCCAATTATCTGCCGATCATGATTTTCCTAGGCCTCGCGATCGCGCTGGGCCTGATCCTGATCCTGGCGGCGGCCATCGTTGCCGTGCGCAACCCCGACCCCGAAAAAGTGTCGGCCTATGAATGCGGGTTCAACGCCTTTGACGATGCGCGGATGAAATTCGACGTCCGGTTCTATCTGGTGTCGATCCTCTTCATCATCTTCGATCTGGAAGTCGCGTTCCTGTTTCCCTGGGCCGTGGCCTTTGGCGACATCAGCATGACGGCCTTCTGGTCGATGATGATTTTCCTTGGCGTGCTGACCATCGGGTTCGCGTATGAATGGAAGAAAGGGGCGCTCGAATGGGAGTGATGACCGGAACCGCCGTGGGGGCCGACAAGGAACACGGCGCGCAACTGCTGAACGCGGAACTGCAGGACAAGGGTTTCCTTGTGACCTCGACCGCCGATATCATCAACTGGGCGCGCACGGGGTCCTTGCACTGGATGACGTTCGGTCTGGCATGCTGTGCTGTCGAGATGATGCACACATCCATGCCGCGCTATGATCTGGAACGGTTCGGGACAGCGCC
>DAISXL010000205.1:0-4104 GCA_036825855.1 Yoonia sp. | reverse complement strand
AAACCCGCGCAGGGCTGGCTGTTCGCCACACCGCAGACGCTGGACCCAAGCCCCGTTCTGCGCGACCACACCGTTATTCTGGCGCGCTGGACGCAGACGCCGGTCGCCGCCGTTGTGACAGCAAAAACCACACACCCGGCAGGCTTGCCGCAAGAATGACAAGGCCAAAGGCGATGCTGGCCGCGATTCCCGCCTCGGCCTGCGCGCCCACGACAGGCCAGATCGCGGCGGCAGCGCCTTCGCGCAGCCCCCAGCCACCCACGGACAAGGGAATCATCATCGAGGTCAGGATCAAGGGCAGGATCGTCACCACCGCGACAAAGGGCAGGTCCGTGCCGGTGGCATAGGCGCAAAAGGCGAAGCTGGCCAGATTGCAGGCGACAATCGCGATGCTCAGCCCGATCTGGCGCGGCCAGACCCCCCGCGCCAGCAGCCCCATCCGCAGCGCGGCCAGAAAGCCGCCCGTGGCGCGCGCCACCGGACCGGGCACGCGTGCAAGGATCGCCCCCAGCACGACAAGTCCCACCAGCAACAGCGCAAGCCAGCCGATCACCTCGGTGATCCAACCCGGCCATACCAGACCGCCCGGCACGGTGATGGCCACGACGAACCCGCCAAACAGCACCGCAAACAGCGCCACCTGCCCCACCAGCCGTTCCAGCACGACGGCCTGCGCCGCGCGCAGCATCCCCGCCTGATGGCGCTGGCGCACAGCGCGCCCCGCATCGCCCAGCACGCCTCCCGGCACCGCCAGATTGACGAATTGCGACAGGTAATACTCGCCGATCGCATCGCGCCTGCGCAACGGCTGGTCCAGTTGCGCCGCTGTCAGCCGCCACCGCAGCGCAGACAGCAGGACCTGCCCATGCGCCGTGACCAGCGCGGCCAGCAACCATGGCCATTCGGTCTGCGCCAGCAGCGTCAGAACCTGCGGCCCGTCGGTCAGATGCCACAAAAGCGCAAGAAGGGCGAACGTGACAATCACGCGCAAGGCGGCCCCAAAAAACTTGCGGCGAGGAACTGGATCGGGATCGGGGCGTTCGGACATTGGCTGAGATATCTGCCAGTTGCACGGAATTGCAAGCGCTGGCCTCTCTTTTGATGGATTATATGGACCTCGGCGGTCGAAAGGCTATGTTCGGGGGATGAATGTGACGACGCAAGCGCAGCACCCCCCGCCAGTGACCGACAAGACACCGCAAGGCGCGCCCCTGCGTCTGCGTGATCTGGTCAAGCGGTTCGACTCCGGCCCGCCCGCCGTGGCTGGCATCAATCTTGACGTTGCCGCAAACGAGTTTGTCGTTCTGGTCGGCCCGTCAGGCTGCGGCAAGTCCACGACGCTGCGCCTGATCGCGGGGCTGGAAACCGCGACCAGTGGCGATATCGAAATCGCGGGCAAACGGGTCAACGACCAGGGTGCCGCCCAGCGCGATGTGGCGATGGTGTTCCAGAATTACGCGCTTTATCCGCATATGACCGTGGCGCAGAACATAGCCTTTGGCCTGCGCCGCCGCGGTGTGTCCCGCGCCGACACCAAGGCCGCCGTGGCCGAGGCTGCGCGGGCGCTGGAACTGACGGATCTGATGCACCGGATGCCCGGCGATCTGTCGGGGGGCCAGAAACAGCGCGTCGCCATGGGCCGTGCCATCGTGCGCAATCCGCGCCTGTTTCTGTTCGACGAACCGCTTTCCAACCTCGACGCCCGCCTGCGCCTGACCATGCGCACCGAGATCAAGCGCATGCATGCCCGCGTGCCCACCACCACGATCTATGTCACCCATGACCAGACCGAGGCGATGACGATGGCCGACCGTGTCGTCGTGATGAACGCCGGAAAGATCAAACAGATCGGCACCCCGATGGAGATTTACAACGCGCCCGTGTCGCGCTTTGTCGCGGAATTCATCGGCGCGCCCGCGATGACCTTTGCCGATGGCGCGCTGACCGATACCGCGCTGACGTTAAAGGGCGGCTTGCGCCTGCCTGCCCCCGCCACGACCCATCGCGGCCCTGTCACCTTGGGTCTGCGGCCCGAGGCGCTGCGCCTGGCCAACACCGGCCTGCCCGCAAGGCTGGAGCTGCTTGAGCCTTTGGGCGCGGAAACGCTGGCGCTCTGGCAGACCGATGCGCTGGGGCCGGTCTGGGTCCGGCTTGATCCGCGCCCCGACCTGCGCCCCGGTGCGACCGGCTGCCTGCAACCCGACATGACCCGCGCCCATCTGTTCGACCCACAGACCGGCCAGCGTCTGACCCGATAAAACACCAACAGGAGTTTACCCATGCGCTATGCCCTTGCCTATCCGTTGTCTGCCGCCCTTGCGCTGACCGCCTCTGCCGCCTTTCCGCAAGACCTGATCACCCGCGACCGTGTCGGCCCCGCCGATGCGCCCAATGTCATGACCTTTCGCCTGACGGCTTTTGACCTCTATTCGTCGGACGATGCGACGCGCGAGTTCTTCGAGGCAAAGTTCCTTGACCTGATGGCCGACTACCCCGACTGGCGGATCGAGACGCAGCTGCAGACCGACAATATCGGGCAGGAACAGGCGCGGATGCTGGAACAGGTGCGCGCAGGCCGTGGCCCCGATTGCGCGATGATCGACAGCTCTCAGTTAGGGCTGTTCAAATCGGCAGGTGTGCTGTCGCCGATGAACGCCCATTTCACGCAAGAGCAGATCGACGATCTGTTCCCCTTCGTGCGCGACGGCGTGACCGATGCCGAAGGCAATGTGCTGGCCTGGTGGTGGTTCACCAGCCTGCAGGTGCTGTATCGCGACACGTCGCTCGTGCCCGATGCCCCCGCCACGTGGGACGACCTGCAGGCCGCCGCCCTGACCACGGTCGAAGCTGGCCGCGAAGGTGTGCTGTTCAACGGCGGACGCTGGGAAGGCACGGCGTTCGATTGGCTGCCGAATTTCTGGGCGCAGGGTGGTGAACTGGTTGATGCCGACGGTCGGCCCGTGTTCAACGAAGGTGACAACCGCGACAAGATGCTGGCCGCGATCAATTACTACAAAGGGTTGGTCGATTCCGGTGCCGCGCCCTCTCGGGTGACGACGATCATCAACTACGATGAATTCAACGCCGCCGCCGCTGCTGGCACGGCGGGTCTGTTCATCGGCGGCAACTGGCAATTTGCCCAGCTGCGCGGCACCCTGCCCGCCGATCAGTTTGCCAATTGGGAACTGTCCGAACTGCCCGGGCCGACCGCCGACCAGCGTGCGACCGGCACAGGTGGCTGGACCATCGGCGCATTCAGCGACGACCCAACGGCGGTCGAGATCTGTGCGCGCATGGCCTATGAAATCTACGCCACCGAAGGCAACGCCATGCAAGGCCTGCTGCCCACCTCGGCCAGCATCTACAACGACTATAACACCTTCGACGGCGCGGAATACGACGCCTTTGCCGCCGCCTTGGTGAACGGAGTCGCCCGTCCCGGCGTCGCGATCTACCCCGAGATCAGCAACCAGTTGCAGATCCTGCTGGGTGATGTGCTGTCAGGGGCCGCCACGCCCGAGGAGGCGCTGGACGCCGCGGCCGAGGCCGTCGATGCGGCCTATGCGCGGCTGTAAGCCATGACAGGGGACCGGCGCATCTGGCTGTGGTTCGCGCCGGTCCTTCTGGTGCTGGGCGGGGTGTTTCTGATCCCCGTCGCGGATGTGATCCGCTTCAGTTTCAGCGATGCAACCCTGTTGCGACCCGTCACGGGTTACGGGCTGGATGGTTATGCCAGCGCCTATGGCGACGACAGCCTGCCCGTGATCCTGCGCAACACGGGGCTGTTCACGCTGCTGAGCGTGGTCAGCCTGCAAGCCGTGGGGCTGGCCATCGCGCTGCTCTTAGTGCGGGGCGACAGGCGGGGGCTTTACGGCATGAGTGCCTTGCGCACCATCGTGCTGGCTGCCTGGGTGATCCCCGGCATCGCCAACGGCCTGATCTGGCAGATGCTTTTGTCCGAGGCCCCCTTTGGTGCCGTCAATTCCTTGCTGCGTCTGATCGGGCTGGCCCCTGTCGCATGGCTGTCGGACCCCGATAACGCGATGTTCTCGGCGGTGATCGCCAATGTCTGGCAAGGGTCTGCCTTTTCGATGATCGTGTTCT
>DAISXL010000204.1:1323-4118 GCA_036825855.1 Yoonia sp. | reverse complement strand
GCGGCCCGCCGCGCCATCCTGCGCTGCCAACGTGGCGGATATCAGCTACCGGCTGACAAATATGACCAGTGGCGCGAAGTTGTGATTACATTCGACCCCAGCGGTATGCGATTGAGATAGAAGATTGACAGGTGCGGGCGGCGCAACACCGGTGTATGAGCCCGCAAAGAAGCAGAGTGGAAGTTGACCGGCGGCATGTCCGGCAGCGAAAGAGGCGAAGAGAATGAAAAGACTTTTGACATTGCTGATCGCATTGATGCTGGCCGGTCCTGCCTTGGCGCAGGGCGGCCCTTTGCGCCTGACGATCACGGATGGTGTGATCGAACCGATCACATTCGCCGCGCCGACCTTCGAGGCGGAAAATCCGCAGGCCGCCCAGCTTGCCGTGGAACTGACACGGCTTGTCGCACAGAACCTGTCCGGCACAGGCCTGTTCCGTGAAGTCCCCGCCAATGCCTTCATCTCGCAGGTCAATTCGTTTGCGCAGCCTGTCGCCTTCGCCGATTGGCGCGCGGTGAATGCGCAGGCGCTGGTCGTCGGGGCTGTCAGCGTCAACGGCGATCAGGTCAATGTGAAATTCCGCCTGTTCGATGTGTTTTCCGGACAGGAACTGGGCAGTGGCCTGCAATTTGCCGGCACGACCGCTGGCTGGCGGCGCATGGGCCACAAGGTGTCCGATGCCGTCTATAGCCGGATCACGGGCGAGGGCGGTTATTTCGACAGCCGCGTTGTGTTCGTGGCTGAAAGCGGGCCCAAGGACAACCGGCTGAAGCGTCTGGCGATCATGGATTACGATGGTGCCAACGTCCAGTTCCTGACCGACAGCAGCAGTATTGTGCTGGCGCCGCGTTTCTCGCCGCGCGGAGATCAGGTGCTTTATACCAGCTTCGAATCCGGTTTTCCGCGCATCAACCTGCTGGATGTCGCCAGTGTCGGCCGCCGCCAGATCGCGACAGCTCCCGGCGAGATGTCGTTCAGCCCGCGCTTTTCCCGCGATGGGCGGCAGGTGATCTACAGCCTGTCCAACGGCGGCACGACCGATATCTACCGGACCGATCTGGACACAGGTCAGCATGTGCGCCTGACCGCCACACCGTCGATCGACACGGCCCCTAGCCTGTCGCCCGATGGGTCGCAAATCGTGTTTGAAAGCGACCGGTCCGGCACCCAGCAGCTGTATATCATGTCATCTTCGGGCGGGGACGCGCGCCGGATTTCCTTTGGCGAGGGGCGCTATTCCACGCCCGTCTGGTCGCCGCGTGGCGATCTGGTGGCCTTTACCAAGATGAACGCCGGGCGCTTCCATATCGGCGTGATGCGCACTGACGGATCCGAGGAGCGGTTGCTGACATCGTCTTTCCTTGACGAGGGTCCGACATGGTCGCCCAATGGCCGCGTCATCATGTTCACCCGCGAAACCCAAGGTGCGGACGGGGCCAGCGCGCTCTACTCGGTCGATATCTCGGGTCGCAACCTGCGGGCTGTCCCGATCCAAGGCGCGGCTTCGGATGCGTCATGGGGGCCATTGCAGCCGTGACAGGGCGGCACAAGCCGTTCCCACACCCCGATTGCCATGCTATACTGATGAAAATGAGCAGATAAACAGGATCAACCCATGAAAATGATGACAAAGGCGACAGTCTTGCTTTTGGTGCTGGCCACTGCGGCCTGTACCAATCCAAACCGCTTTGGCGCGGGTGCCGGTGGCGCAGGCGGCGCTGGTGGTGCCGGTGCTGACGGGTTCGGTATGAATGGCGGTATGGCGGGTTCGGCCAGCGATCCGCGCAGCCCGATGTTCTTTAACCAGACCATCGGTGACCGCGTGCTGTTCGCCGTTGACCAGTCCACGATCACACCTGAGGGCCGCACCATTCTGGACGGGCAGGCGCAATGGCTGCTGACCAACGCCGATTACCGCGCCGTCATCGAAGGCCATGCCGACGAACAGGGCACACGCGAATACAACCTCGCGCTGGGGTTCCGCCGCGCCAATGCGGTGCGGGAATACCTTGTGTCGCGCGGTGTGCCGTCGTCGCGTCTGGAAGTCACGAGCTATGGCAAGGAACGCCCGATCGAGATCTGCTCGAACGAGGCCTGCTATTCCAAGAACCGCAGGGCTGTGACCGTCTTGTCCTTCTCGGCGATGACCAGCTGATTCAGACCGGGGGGCCAATGATGCTGCACCGTATTCTTGCCGTTTGTGCCGTTCTGTTGGCCCCTTTGCCTGCCGCAGCACAGGATCAGACGCTGGCGGACATCCGCCAGCAGTTGACCGCGCTTTATGTCGATGTGCAGCGGCTGCGCACCGAACTGTCCACGACCGGCGCATTGTCCACGGGTGTCGCGGGGGCCACACCGCTTGACCGGCTCAACGCGATCGAGGCGGAACTGCAGCGGCTGACCTCCAAGGCGGAAGAGCTGGAATTCCGTGTCAACCGCATCACGGTGGACGGGACAAACCGGATCGGTGATCTGGAATTCCGACTGTGCGAACTGGAACCGGGCTGCGACATCGCGAACCTTGGCGACACGCCGTCCTTAGGCGGTGTCGATAATTCGGCCGGCGTGCCTGTTGCCAACCTGCCGCCCGTGACAGGCGGCCCTGCCGTAGCAATCGGCGAACAAGACGACATCCGGCGGGCGCAGGAGGCGCTCGCCTCGGGTGACTTTCGCGGCGCCGTGGACCAGCTATCGGCCTTTGCCACGACCTATCCGGGAAGCCCGCTAGCGCCTGAGGCGGCGTTCATCCGCGGTCAGGCACTCGAAGGACTGGGCGAGAATACGAGTGCCGCCCG
>DAISXL010000204.1:0-1223 GCA_036825855.1 Yoonia sp. | reverse complement strand
GCCTTGGGGCAAGTGGCGCAGCATATCGGCGCGGCGGCGGCAGCGCTCGACCAGCAGACCGACGATCTGGCGCGTGGCTTTTTGCTGCATCACCAGGGTGATCTGCTGATCACGGTGCCTTTGCAGGCGCTGTCGCAGGAACAGGCGCGCCGTCTGGTGTTGGCGGCAATGGGGCAGGTCAACCGGCACCTTGCCGCGCCGCGCCGGGACGAACAGGTGCGCCTGCTGCACGGCCTGCTTGACGGGAAAGGGGCGACGCTCGGCGGATGCCTGATGACATTTGAAGGTCCGGTTCTGCGCATCAGCCGCGAACCCAAGGCGGTTGCTGCTCTGACGACACCGACAACCGCACTGTGGGACGGGCGCTGGCGGCTGTCTGGGCCGCATGAGCCTGACCTCGCTTTGCGGGCGCTTGGCGCGGGCATCGACCTTTGCCTGGACTGGCGGGACAGCGGTCTGCCGCGCCGGTCTTTGCAAGCAACCCCTGCGGTCTGGCGTGACGGTCTGCTGGTTTCCGCGCCTTTGGCTGGACTTGCCGCAGGCTGGTCGGCGCAGATTGTCGCGGAATAACGCAGCATCCGGCTTTGCGCATTGAAGATCGGCGGTTTCTCCCTATTCTAATGATAACCACGCAGGCACGAGTCTGTCGCCTGTTTGACGATGTGATAGGAGTCCCCCTTGGGTAACGCACGCAACATGGTCTTTTGGGTCGTCATGTTCTTGATGGTCCTGGCCTTATTCAACCTGTTCAGCAGTCCTGCCAGCACGACCGGCGGCGACGCGCGCAGCTTTTCCACCTTCGTCGAAGCCGTGCAATCCGGCCGCGTGACCGATGCCGTCATTGACGGCGAACGTGTCCGCTATTCTGAAGGCGGGCGGAACTATACGACCATCGCACCGTCGGATGCGGAAATCACCAACCTTCTGATCGGGGCCAATGTCCCGTTCGAGGCGCGCAGCCAGGAAACATCGGTGTTCCAGTCATTCCTTGTCAGCCTGCTGCCGTTCCTTCTGCTGATCGGTGTCTGGATCTATTTCATGAACCGGATGCAAGGCGGCGGTAAAGGCGGGGCGATGGGGTTCGGCAAATCCAAGGCCAAATTGCTGACCGAAAAATCGGGCCGCGTGACATTTGACGATGTCGCAGGCATCGACGAGGCCAAGGAAGAACTGGAAGAGATCGTCGAATTCCTGCGCAACCCGCAGAAATTCAGCCGCCTTGG
>DAISXL010000203.1:0-4124 GCA_036825855.1 Yoonia sp. | reverse complement strand
TGAAGAAGAGTACGCACGCTTTTACTTTGAAAAAGTAGGCAGGTTTACAACATATCCTTACTTTAGATCCGACTTCAGCCATCATAGCGCGAGGTCAGGTATTATGCTGCCACCCTTACCGTCGCTTAATGAGAGGGTGAATTAATAAAATGGTGAATCACTTGATCCGCCATCTACAATTTCAGATAGGGGCAGAGAGCAGATTTATGACAGACACTGTCATCACCCTCTCAACCCATTGAGCGTTAATCTAGCGTTGTCTATACATACATGCTATCGAGATGCTGGAAGTCATCAACTCTCGCTCAGCGCCACTTTCATATCCGTCACCTGATAGATCACCTCGCCGTCGGCCTCGACGATGCCGTTGGCCACGCCCATCGTCAGGCGGCGGGTTTGCAGGGCCTTGGTGAAATCGACCTTGTAGGTCAGCATCTTGCGGTCGGGGCGGACCATGCCGGTCAGCTTGACCTCGCCCACGCCCAGCGCATAGCCGCGCCCTTGCCAGCCGCGCCAGCCAAGGTTGAACCCCGTCAGCTGCCACAGCCCATCGAGCCCCAGACAGCCCGGCATGATCGGGTTGCCCGGGAAATGGCAGTCAAAGAACCACAGGTCCGGCGTGATGTCGAATTCGGCCACCACATGCCCCTTGCCGTGCAAGCCGCCGTCGCCGGAAATCTCGGTGATGCGGTCCATCATCAGCATCGGCGGCGCGGGCAGTTGCGCGTTGCCGGGGCCGAACAGCTCGCCCCGGGCGCATTTCAAAAGGGCTTCTTTGTCGAAACTGGTGGGGAAATCGGCCATGGCGGGGGTCTCGTTCTTGTTTGGGTCTGATCCGACGAGTATCACCGCGCGCGCTGCAAGGGCAAGTCTGTGTCTTTTCGTTTGATTTTGGCGGGTTTCTTCCCATATTAAGGGCAAGGCAAGGGACAGACCTGATGAAAGACATGCAGAACCACCGCGGAACCGACTGGCTGGCAGGCGCCGGATTGCGCCCGACACGGCAGCGGCTGACGCTGGCCGACCTGCTGGTGGGCGACGGGCAGAACCGCCATGTCACCGCCGAAAGCCTGTTCGACGCCGCCAGTGCCGCGGGCGAAAAGGTGTCGCTGGCCACGGTTTACAACACGCTGCGCGCCTTCTGCGATGCGGGCCTGATGCGCGAGATCACGGTCGATGGCTCGAAAAGCTATTTTGACACCAATATGACCGACCATCCGCATTTCTATTGGGAAGATACCGCGCGGCTGACGGATGCCCCGGCCGACCAGCTGGAAATCCGCCGTCTGCCCCATGCGCCCGCAGGCGCCGAGATTGCATCGGTCGATGTCGTGATCCGGTTGCGCCGCAAGTAAGGCGCACGCGGCTCCGCCCTACATCCTAAATTAACCAATCACGCCCAAGCTGACCGGATGACACAGTCCATCCGGCGCGAATTCCCTTGCGGGATCCATTTCTTCACACTCCGTTTGCAGGACCAGCGGTCCGATCTGCTGATCGCGCGGATAGGTCTCTTGCGCGATACCGTGCGGCTTTGCCAGAAACAGGCGCCGTTCCGAATTGATGCGGCGGTGATCCTGCCCGCGGAATTGCACATGATCTGGACCTTGCCTGCGGGCGATGCCGGTGTCGCGGGGCGCTGGCGGATGATCAAATCCACCTTTGCGCGGCACCTGCCGGTGTCGGGTGATGTGACCACAGGCGCAGGCATCTGGGCGCGCGGGTACACGCATCATCCGATCCGTGACGCGGACGATTTTGCGCAGCACCTGCACCTGATCGCCACGACCCCCGTCCGTGCGGGCCTTGTGCGGCGCGCGACCGACTGGCCCCATGCGTCGTGGCACTACCGGAAAGGGGCGACGCTCAGAACCATTGCCCCGGTTCCATCATCCCCAGATCCAGCAACTGCTGTGCCTGCCATGTGAACCGCACCGATTTCGGCCAGTAAAACGCCGTGATCGCATCGCGGCTGCCGGGGTTGCGCCGCAAGGCCTTGGCCGCGCGGAACGAACAGATGGCGGCGGTCAGGCTGTGATGCCACGGGCAGGCATAGGTGTTGTATTCGGGGTCGCTGAAACGGCGGTCCGGCCCCATGACGACACCCTTGGCCGCACGGAAAAAGGCGACGCGGTCCAGCCTGCGGCGGGCGGGGGGGACATGGTCCTCGAACCGCCAGCGCAGGCCGCCGAACACCTCGACCTGCCGGTCCAGCGCCGCACCCGCCGGATCAAGCCGCGGCGTCGCGAAATAGCCCGCGCCGTCGAACCAGGCATCATCAAGGTCCACCGCATCGGGATGGGCGGTCAGGTCGCGGGCGTAAAGGTCGATCACATGGGTCATCACGCTGTTGCGCCGTTCCTCGGTCACGAAGGTCAGCATCTCGCGCACGCTGCGGTCCTCGCTGAAGGGGAAGAACAGGAATTCGGCGTTGTAGCAGGTGAAGATCCATGCGCCACGTGCTGCCGCACTGACGGTGTTGACGATCTCTTGCAGGGCCTCGGGGCGGGACACGTCGTGATCCACGCGGTGCAGCGGCACATCGTCGGGCAAGGCGATAGCTGGATCGCAGAAGGCAATCACGCTGGCGAACCCAAGCGCCGCATGATGCCGGATCGTCTGGTCCACCGCGACCGTATCCTCGATCAGGATCAGGCAGAGCGGCCCCTTGGACAAGGCGCGCGCGGCATCGGCGGTCAGGGCGGCAAGGCTGGGGTAATGCATGGGTGGCGGGCATCCGTGAAAGGCCCGCGCAAATTGTGCCAGATCGCGCCGCATTGCAAGCAAAGCCCCAAGCCGCTAGAACGCCCGCAACCTCAGCACCGGAATGACCCCATGACTGCGCCCAAAAAGCTCTTTATCAAGACCTATGGCTGCCAGATGAATGTCTATGACAGCGAACGCATGGCCGAGGCGCTGGGCGGGCAGGGCTATGTGCAGACCGACCGCGCCGATGATGCGGATATGATCCTGCTCAATACCTGCCACATCCGCGAAAAGGCCGCCGAAAAGGTCTATTCCGAACTGGGCCGCATGAAAGAGCTGAAGATCGCCAAGCCTGATCTGAAAATCGGGGTGGCGGGCTGCGTGGCACAGGCCGAAGGCGCGGAAATCATGCGCCGCCAGCCGATGGTCGATCTTGTCGTCGGGCCGCAAAGCTATCACCGTCTGCCTGCGATGGACGTGGCGGTGCAGGGGGGCGCCAAGGCGCTCGACACCGATTTCCCCGATGACGACAAGTTCGAGACTCTGAAAACACGCTCCAAGGCCAAACGCGGCCCGACCGCGTTTCTGACCGTGCAGGAAGGCTGCGACAAATTCTGCGCTTTCTGCGTCGTGCCCTATACCCGCGGGGCCGAGGTGTCGCGCCCCGCCGACCGCATCCTGCGCGAGGCGCGTGAACTGGTCGATGCAGGCGTGCGTGAACTGACGCTGCTGGGCCAGAACGTGAATGCCTATCACGGGCATGACGGGGGTCTTGCGGGGCTGATCTGGGCGCTGGCTGAAATCGACGGGTTGAAACGCATCCGCTTTACCACCAGCCATCCCAACGACATGGATCAGGCGCTGATCGACGCGCATGGGACCTGCGACAAACTGATGCCCTATCTGCATCTGCCGGTGCAATCGGGGTCGGACCGCATCCTCAAAGCGATGAACCGCAAGCATACGGCGGCCGATTACCTGCGCCTGATCGACCGCATCCGCGCCGCGCGTCCCGATATCCTGCTGTCGGGCGATTTCATCGTGGGCTTCCCCGGCGAGACCGATCAGGATTTCGAGGATACGCTGCAGCTGATCCGCGATGTGCATTACGGGCAGGCCTATTCGTTCAAATACTCGACCCGCCCCGGCACACCCGCCGCCGAAAAACCGCAACTGCCCGATGATGTGATGGACGAACGGCTGCAGCGCCTGCAGGCCCTGCTGCGCGACCAGCAACAACAGACGCAGGCCAGCATGATCGGCCGCGAGGTGAAGGTCCTGTTCGAAAAGGCAGGCCGCGAGGCGGGCCAGATGATCGGCAAATCGGATTACCTGCACGCGGTCTATGCCGAAGCGCCCGCCGATGTGCTGGGGCAGGTCCGCGCCGTGCGGATCGTGCAGGACAGCGCCAATTCGCT
>DAISXL010000202.1:1939-4159 GCA_036825855.1 Yoonia sp. | reverse complement strand
GCGCGGCGGATCATCGTGGTGCGCAGCACCTCGCCGAAAGTGCCGATATGCGGCAGGCCGGACGGGCCATAGCCGGTTTCGAACAGCACGTAGCCCTTTTCCGGCGGGCCGGATTCGTAGCGTTTGAGCAAGGCGCGTGCTTCTTCAAAGGGCCAGGCCTTGGATGTCATCGCAGCGTCACGCAGGTTGGTCATTGTCTTGCTCGCAGTCAAAAGCGGCGCCCCAAATGGCGCCCACACGCATACTCCCTATTGCGAGACGGACAGGGCGTCAATAAATGGGACATGAAGCACAAGAGGATAGACCATGTCAGACGCCGGACCATTGACCGCACAGGACGCACTGGTTGTGCTGATGATCGGCGTTTCGGCAGCAGACGGGAATATCCGCACGTCCGAACTGGTCAAGATCAGCAATGCGATCAACAACCTGCCGGTCTTTGCGGGCTATGACGTGGAACGCGTGCCGCAGATGTCGCAACTGGTGTTCGACCTGCTGGAACCCGAGGACGGGCTGGAGGCCTTGTTCGGCCTGATCCGCGATGCCTTGCCGACGCGCCTGTTCGAGACCGCCTATGCGCTGTCCTGCGATGTCGCCGCCGCCGATGGCCGTATCGCGGGCCAAGAAGCGCGGATGCTGGAAGAAATCCGCGAAGAGCTGGATCTTGACCGGCTCTATGCCGCCGCCATCGAACGCGGCGCGCGTGCACGGCACATGACCGTGTAAAGAAAAGAGTCTGGCCTCCGGCGGGGATATTTAGGCTCGGAAGATGCCGAAGGCCTAATAGGCGCGCAAAGCCCATTGTTGCAGGATATCCTGCTGCAACCGGCGCGACCGCGTGTTCCACGTCCGCGCACCGGGCGGTATTTCCTCGCCCAGCGCCTTGCCGCGGTCGCGCGCGTCCAGATCGGCGGCGAAGATCGCAAAGCTCAGGTCACGCCCCCCCGCCGTCCGCAGATACCCCGCCAGCGCCGAGACAAAGTTGAGCGTGCCGGTCTTGGCCTGCACCGCCGCCTGCCCCGCGGTGATCGCCGTCTGATTTTGGTCCACCAGTGCGATATCGCGCATCAGCGGGCGCAGGCGCGGCAGGACATCTGGGGCTTGCAGAAAGCCGACCATATCGGCTGCACTGATTTGCGACGCATCGCCCAGCCCCGAATGGTCCGCGAACACAGGGCTGATGCCGGGGGCGCGGGACGCCGCCCAGCGCGCCATCCCCAGTGCCGAACTTTGCAAGCTGTCAGGCTGCGGCATGCGCGCGCCGCTGGCGGTCAGCCCGACGACTTCGGCGGTGATATTGGTCGAAAAGCGCATCATGTCGGTCAGAAGCCCGGGCAGCGGCTGGCCTTGATGGCGGGCCAGTTCCACGCTCTGCGGTAGATCCGCCACCAGGCGGGGGCTTTTCAGCACGATCCCCTTGCTGCGCGCGAAGCCCGCAAAGACTTCGGCCGCGTAAAGCGCCGGCACGCGCACCGGCAACCAGCGCGAGCCTTCGGCATTGAGTGCCGATCTGGCGACGGTCCAGTCATCGACATTGCCGTCGCGCGCATAGGTGAACACGGGCAGGTCGCGGTCCACGATCTGCATCCGCGCGACCGTCACAGGCGGGCGGTGCTGGTCGCTGCGCGCATCCATCGCGGTGATGAAACTTTGCCCTTCCTGCCGCCATTCGAAATGCACGCGGTTGTAGTTCAGGTTCAGCCCTCCCAGCGCCGGGTTATAGCCGACATGGGTTGGTTGCGTAGGGTCGATCTGGTCAAGATAGGGCAACGCGCCATCCCAGATCAGGAACGCGCCCGTCACTTCGCGCAGGCCCGCCGCATGGACGGCGTCGACCAATTGTGCCAGTTCGTCCGTCACAAGATTGGGATCGCCGCCGCCAGCAAGGATCAAATTGCCATTTAAAATGCCGTCCTGCAGCGTGCCCTGCGCAAGAACGCGTGTCATGAACCTGTGCCCCGCCCCCAGCGCTTCCAGCGCATAAAGGGCGGTGACCGCCTTGGTCACGCTGGCCGGTGGCAAGACCACGCCGGCGTTGTAGCTTTCCAGCACCGCCCCCGTGACCGGATCACCCAGTACCACGCCGACCTGACCGCTCAGCCCCGCACGTGCCACAAGCGCGTCAAGCGCGTTGCGTGGCGACACCCGCGCGACAGGCCGGTAGGACCGCAGCGGCGCTTCGGCACCGGCGCCGGTGCCGAGAGTTGCGGCCAGCCCCGC
>DAISXL010000202.1:0-1839 GCA_036825855.1 Yoonia sp. | reverse complement strand
CGTGCCTCGATATCGGTCACCGTCACGCGGGGGTGGCGCATCAGCGCGCGGGCGGCCTGCATCCGGTCGGCGAGTGGCGCGGGGCCGTTGCGTTTGAGCGGATTGCCGGGGCTGACCAACCACCAGACCTGATCCAGCCCGAACCGTGTCAGCGCGGATCTGGTGATATGGACATGCCCGAAATGCGGCGGATCGAACGAGCCGCCGAGCAGCCCGATCACCTGTCCTGTCTTTGCCACCGGAAAGCCGTGCAAGGTTGTGCCCCATACCATCTTGCCGCAACAAGCAGGCTGGACGCCCAAATGTAAACCCCCCGTCAGGTCACAAAGCGCATGAAGGCAAAGCGGCGGCTGTCGGGTGCCCAGCAAGGCACGTTGATCGTGCCTTGTCCGCCGTGCAGATGCACCAGATCGCGCGGGGTGCCGGCCGTGGCAGGCATCAGTCGCAGAGTGACGTCCAGATTGGCCGGGTGGCCTTTGGTGCCAGCGGGATAGGCGAGATAGAGGATATGCGCATCGTCCGGGCTGGGATGCGGGAACCAGTTGACCGCCGCGTCATCGCTCATCTGTTCCAGATCGCTGCCGTCAGGGCGGATGCGCCACAGATCGACCGCACCGTTCCTTTCGCCGTTGAACCAGATCCATGCGCCGTCGGGCGTGTAATCCGGCCCGTCGCAATGATCGAAGGCGTCGGTCACGCAGGTCTCATCCCCGCCCGTGACAAGGCAGGTATAGACCCCGAAAGGCCCGCTGCGTTTGCCGACATAGGCCAGTGTCGCGCCATCGGGCGACCAGCCGTGCCAGTAGGACGGCACGTTCTGGGTTACCCGTTCCGGCGTGCCGCCCGTGACGGGCAGCGTGTAGAGGCAGCTTTGCCCGCTCTCATCCCTTGCGCTGATGACCAGCGTCCGGCCATCGGGGCTGATGCCGTGGTCGTTGTTGCAGGCGGTGGCAAAGCCGGTGTCGATCTGCTCCAGCTTGGGTGCGTCCAGCGGCACGCGATAAAGCAACCCGCCGCCATTCACGATCAGATAGCCGTCAGGGTGCCAGTTCGGCGCCTCGATATGGCCGTCGTGGTCCAGCAGGACGGTGACCTGATCCTGTTGCAGATCATAGATGCACAGCTCGCTGCGCATCAGGCCGTCCCGTCAGGGATATAATCGAAGCGGGCAAAGCGCGCCTCTGCCCCCTGCCCTGTCAGATCGAAGGCGACCATGCCGACGAAAGCACCCGTGAAGGACGCATGTTCGCCCCGCCCGCCTTCGTCCGAGATATGCGACGCGTCGATTTGCGGACCCAGCTTTTGCCAGTCGCCGCCTTGGCGAAACCAGAATTGCTGGGCCGCGGCATCGACCGTCACGCGCAGGTCGACGGGGCCATCCGCCAGCGCGACAGGGTCGGCGGGATAGGACAGCCCCTCGCCCGGCCAGTCGCCAAGGCAGGACATGATCTGCAAGGCGCGGCCCAGCTCGGGCAGGTGCGTGACAAGCGCGGCATGGAACTTGGTCCGGTTGTAATAGGTGGTCAGCCCTGCCGCCTGCTGGTAGGTCACGGGCGCGAAATCGCAGGTGGTTTCGGCAACGTAAGCCGCATGTTCCTGCCGCCGCGCGACGAGCGATTGTTCGAACCAGCTGCCGATACTTTGCCGTCCGATCAGCACCAGCGCGTCATCCGCCATGCGGAAGATACGATCCGGTTCCGGCGTGCGCAGCCACTGAAATTCCGGCGGCAAGGCGCCGCTGAACTGCCGCCGCGTGGCTGTAACAGGCACAGGGTCCACCGCGACAGGCGACGGCACCTCCTCGCGCGGGACCATGCCGCCCTGCGCAAGGTAAAGCCA
>DAISXL010000201.1:0-4190 GCA_036825855.1 Yoonia sp. | reverse complement strand
TCCCGATGCGGGGCCGCATGGCGCTGGGCCAGCCCGCCCAGCCGATCATCGCATGGGCCGCGCAATCCGCGCCAGAGCAGGTGAAATCGTCGGGGGTGTAGAAATGGTTCACATCCGTCACCCCTTGCGGGAACAGCTGGGCCAATTCGGCCTGCGCATTGGCAAGGGTGCGTCCCGATGGCACGGCGAACCGGACCAGCACGCCCGACAGCGCAGTGGCATCGGTTTGTGACAATGGCCGGAAACCTGCGGCGAGCGCGGGGCTCAGGGATTGTCCGAACGGCACGAAGGCGATGATCTCGCGGGGGGGGTCAGGCTCCCGCCGTTGCTGGATTGGCTGCTGTTGTTGTGGTTGTTGCGTTTGGGGCCGTGACGGGGCCGAGGGCCGCGACGGCGCCGAATTGCGCGTGGGGGCCGATGGCGCCGAACTGTTTGATGGCCCGCTCGCGGACGAACCCCCGCCGCTGCCTGTGGATGCGCGGGCGATGCTCAGACCCGTCAGAGCAGGGGCCACATAGGCCAACCCCACGCCCAACCCGATCTTGCGCAAGAGCTTGCGGCGCGACGGGTCGATGGCCGCGCGATTGCGAGGGTCGTTTTCTGTGGTCATGGCAAGTCTCCGGCAATCCTTGCAGAACTATAGCTGCACCAATAACGTCGCAGACTTCAATATTATTCCCGACGAAACAATTTTGCGGAATAAAAATCGGACCTGCCCCGTTCATCCCGTGAAGACAGCAGAAAGACGCCACCCGTGACACCCGACCCGCGCAATGAACTGATCGCGCTTTTGCCTCGCCTGCGGCGCTTTGCCCGTGGCTTGGCGGGCACGGCGGATCAGGCCGACGATCTGGTCCAGGCCAGCATTGAAAAGGCGCTGCGCCATCTGGACGGGTTCACCACGGGCAGCCGGATGGATGCCTGGATGTTCCGCATCATGCGCAACACCTGGATCGATACGATCCGCGCGCGCCGGAACACGGTGGAGTTCGATACCGAGGCCGCGGATACGATGATCGGGTCCGATGGCCGCCAGACGACCGAAGCCCGCCTGCATCTGGCCGAGGTGCGCCGTGCGATGGCAGCCTTGCCGGATGAACAGCGGATGGTGCTGATGCTCGTTTGCGTCGAAGGCCTGCGCTACCGCGAGGTGGCAGAAATGCTTGATATCCCCGAAGGCACGGTGATGAGCCGGCTCTCGCGGGCGCGGCTCGCCTTGGCCGAGAAACTGAAAGACACGCCCTTGCGCACAGAGAAAGGGATAGACCGATGACCCGACCAGATGAAGTGAGTGATGACATGCTGATGGCCCTAGCCGATGGCGAACTGAACCCGACCGAGGCGGATCATCTGCACCGCCTGATCGCTGGAGATCCGGCGCTGGCCGCACGCTACCACGATTTCACCGCGACGCGCCGCCTGTTGCAAGAGGCGTATCCGCTTGAACCCGTGCCGGACCGGCTGCGCGATGCGGTGATGGCAGACCGCGACCCAAATGTCGTGCCGTTCCGCCGGACCGTCGCGCCCAAGACAGGGTGGGGCATGGCTTTGGCCGCCTCGCTGGTGCTGGCGCTGGGCGGCTTCGTCGCCGGGCGCGGTATCGGGCCGGATCAGGTCGATCTGGCCGTTGCGACGGCCGCCTTGCCGACAGGGGCCGAAACAGTCTTGCCCGATGGCAGCACTGCCCGTGTGCTGGCGAGCTACGACACCAGTATCGGGCTCTGCCGCCTGATCGGGCAGGATGCGATGCGTCATGTGATCTGCCGTGATCCGCAAGCGGGTGGCTGGGTGACAGCGCTCAGCGTGGATGGTGGCAGCGCGGACAATTTCATGCCCGCCTCTGACCTGAGCGTCGCGGTGATCGATGGCCTGTTGGATTCCATCGGTGCGGGTCCGTCCCTTGATCCGGTGGCGGAACGCGCGGCTCTGGCCCGCTGATTCCGGGCGGTATGCTGCCCGGTATTCAACCAGTGGCGGCGATTTTCGCCTCATTTTGCAGCAGCGCGCATCGGCACCCCTGATCGCGCTGCACCAGCCCGTTGTCCTGTGCCCGCCGCACTGTGATCCTGGGGGCGAGTAAGGCGGCTAGGGTTCCGGCATGGCGACATGCGCTTGGACCAAGAGCCGCACCCGGGGGGCAGACAGATCCTTCGGGCACACGGCGGGATAAAAGCCCGGGAGACCTCGAACAGCCAAGGGATTGGCGTCGATGTCGCGCGACCAATCTATTCATATCGAATGGGATTGTCATGACGTCATCATTGAGAACCAAATCGCTGCCCCTGCTTGCCATCATCGGTGCCAGCTTTCTTGCGGCCCCAGTCGCCGCGCAGGAAAAGACCGAATTCAACGTCGCCTGGTCGATTTATGTCGGCTGGATGCCCTGGGGCTATGCCGAGGATACCGGCATCGTCGACCGTTGGGCCGACAAATACGACATCACGATCAACGTGACGCAGTTCAACGATTACGTGGAATCGATCAACCAATATACCGCCGGTGCCTATGATGCCGTGACCGTCACGAATATGGATGCCCTGTCGATCCCTGCCGCCGGTGGCGTCGATACGACCGCCGTGATCGTCGGCGATTTTTCGGCAGGCAATGACGCTGTATTCCTCAAAGGTGGTGAAAGCATCGCGGATATCGTGGGGCGGCCTGTCAATCTGGTGGAATTCTCGGTCTCGCATTACCTGCTGGCGCGCGCGCTTGATTCCGTGGGCCTGTCCGAACGG
Organism: Yoonia sp.; assembly: GCA_036825855.1. Classification (GTDB taxonomy): domain Bacteria; phylum Pseudomonadota; class Alphaproteobacteria; order Rhodobacterales; family Rhodobacteraceae; genus Yoonia. The sequence goes on along the minus strand of DAISXL010000201.1, from coordinate 1,455 downwards.
GATGTGAGCGTCATCAACACGGCCGACCCCGACATGGTCGGCGCGTTCCAGACCGCGGATGTGACCGCGATGGTGACGTGGAACCCGATGGTCGCGGAAATCGCGGCCCTGCCCGATGCGGTGCAGGTGTTCGACAGTTCCATGATCCCCGGCGAGATCATCGACCTGATGGTCGCCAATACCGAAGTGCTGGAGGCGAACCCCGATTTCGGCAAGGCCTTGGCTGGCATCTGGTACGAAACCGTCACCCTGATGACTGCGGACACCCCCGAAGGCGCCGCAGCGCGCGCGGCGATGGGGGCAGCATCCGGCACCGATCAGGCCGGGTTCGAGGCGCAGATGGCCGCGACAGAGCTTTTCGCCGATCCGGCAGGGGCGGTGGCCTTTACCGCGTCCCCCGATCTGGCGGATACGATGAACCTTGTGCGTGCCTTCCTGTTCGACAAAGGGCTGCTGACGCCGACCGCCACATCCGATGATGCCGTCGGCATCGCACTGCCGGGCGGCGTGGTGCTGGGTGATCCCGACAACATCAAGCTTCGCTTTACGACCGACTACATGCAGATGGCTGCTGACGGCGCGCTGTAAACAGGACCGCCGCCATGCGCCTGATCAACCAACGGCTGTCGCCGCCGGCGCTGCTTGCGCTGAAGCTTGCGCCTTTCGCGCTGCTGATCGTCGCCTATCTGGCGGGGTCGGCGGCGCGGCTGGCCGACAATCCGGCGGATAAACTCCTGCCCGCCTTGTCGAGCATGGCAACAGCGGTTGATCTGATGGCCTTCACCCCTGACCGGCGCACGGGGGAATATCTGCTCTGGGCCGATACGGCGGCCAGCTTGCGACGGCTGGGCGCGGGGCTGGGGATATCGACGGCGCTGGCTTTGGTGCTTGGCATCGGCATCGGTATCTTTCCGGCACTGCGCGCGCTGCTGGGGCCGTTTGTCGGCTTCGTCGCGATGGTCCCGCCTTTGGCCTTGCTGCCCGTGCTGTTCATCATGCTGGGGTTGGGCGAGATTTCCAAGATCGCGCTTATCGTGATCGGTATCGCCCCCATCATGATCCGTGACATGGCGCAGCGCGTGCTGGACCTGCCGCGCGAACAGATCGTCAAGGCCGAAACCCTGTCCGCCAGCAGCTGGCTGGTCGTCTGGCGCGTGGTGCTGCCGCAAGTCTTGCCGCGCCTGATCGTCAGCCTGCGGCTGCAGCTGGGGGCGGCCTTCCTGTTCCTGATCGCGGCAGAGGCGATTTCATCCGACAGCGGCCTAGGCTACCGCATCTTCCTTGTGCGGCGCTATCTGTCGATGGACATCATCTTTCCCTATGTCGCGTGGATCACCTTTCTGGCGGCGATGGCCGATTACGGGCTGGACCGTCTGCGCCGCTGGCTGTTCCCGTGGTCGGACATGGAGGGCGGCAAATGACCGCCCTGACCATCACCAACCTGTGGAAGGAATA
>DAISXL010000200.1:0-4272 GCA_036825855.1 Yoonia sp. | reverse complement strand
GGACAGGACATCCTGTTCTTCTGGGTCGCGCGGATGATGATGATGTCACAGGCCGTGCTGGACCAAGACCCGTTCCACACGATCTACCTGCACCAGCTTGTCCGCGACGCCAAGGGCGAGAAGATGTCGAAAACCAAGGGCAATGTCATCGACCCGCTCGACATGATCGACCAATATGGCGCGGATGCGCTGCGGTTCAGCAACGCGCAGATGGCCGCCATCGGCGGCATGCTGAAAATCTCCGAAGACCGGATCAAGGGCTATCGCAACTTCGGCACCAAACTCTGGAACGCCTTCAGCTTTGCCGACCATTACGCCATCCCCTATCCGGGTGATCCGGCACGGCCCGAGGCGACCCTGACGCTGAACAAATGGATCATCGGCGAAACCGGCAAATTGCGCGAAACCGTGGATGCGGCCCTGCACGCCTACCGGTTCAACGATGCGGCAGATGCGCTTTACGCCTTCACATGGGGCAAGGTCTGCGACTGGTATCTCGAGTTTTCCAAACCGATCCTGCAGGGCGAAGACCCAGCTGCCAAGGCCGAGACGGAACAGACCCTGCGCTGGGTGCTGGATCAATGCCTGATCCTGCTGCACCCGGTCATGCCTTTCATCACCGAGGAACTCTGGGGGCTGGCCGACAATCGCGCCAAAATGCTCTGCCACGCCGACTGGCCGACCTACGGCAGCGCACTGGTCGATGCGGATGCCGACCGCGAAATGAACTGGGTGATCGGCCTGATCGACAACACCCGCTCGGCCCGCGCCCAGGTGCATGTCCCCGCGGGCGCGCAGGTGCCGCTCTTGGTGACAGGGCTCGACGCCAAAGGCCAATCCGCTTGGGACAACAACGCCGCCCTGATCCAGCGGCTTGCCCGCATCGACAGCCTGACCCGTGTGGATGCTTTCCCCAAAGGCTGCGTCACGATCCCGATGGACGGCGGCACTTTCGGTCTGCCCCTCGCAGGCCTGATCGACGTCGCCGCCGAAATCGCACGGCTGGAAAAGACATCCCAGAAACTCGCCAAGGAACTGGGTGGCCTGCGCGGGCGGCTGAACAATCCCGCCTTCGTGGCCTCCGCCCCCGATGATGTCGTGGCCGAAGCCCGCGCCAATCTGGCCCTGCGCGAAAACGAGGACACCCAGATCAAGGCCGCCATCGCGCGACTACAGGAACTGGGCTAAACAAGGCGGGGGCCATCCTCTTGGCCCCCCAACTTCTTTTTTCCAAAAATACTCCCCGCGCGGAGCGCATAAGAGTTTCAACATGACCCATCCCCGCCTGACCCCGCTTGCCGCCTCACTCCCCGCCACGGTGCCCTTCGTCGGACCCGAGGCGCAGGAACGCGCCCGCGGGCAGGCCTTTACCGCGCGGCTCGGGGCCAACGAAAGCGCCTTTGGCCCCTCCCCCCGCGCCATCGCCGCCATGCAACAGGCAGCGGCCGAAGTCTGGATGTACGGCGATCCCGAAAGCCACGATCTGCGCGCAGCCCTAGCGCAGCATCACGGCGTCAGCATCGATAACATCATGGTGGGCGAAGGCATCGACGGGCTCTTGGGCCTGCTTGTGCGGCTTTACATCGGCGCAGGTGACGGCGCAGTCACATCGGACGGGGCCTATCCGACCTTCAACTACCATGTCGCGGGGTTCGGCGGGGTGCTGCACAAGGTGCCGTACGCGGGCGACCACGAAGACCCCGCGGCCTTGGTCGCCAAGGCACGCGAAACCGGCGCAAAACTGGTCTATATCGCGAACCCCGACAATCCGATGGGCAGCTGGCACCAAGGCCCTGTCATCGCGGGCATGGCGGCACAGCTGCCCGCCGATTGCCTGCTGCTTCTGGACGAGGCCTATATCGACCTTGCCCCCGAGGGCACCGCCCCCGATATCGCGGTGGATACCCCCAACGTGATCCGCCTGCGGACATTCTCCAAAGGGCATGGCATGGCGGGCGCGCGGGTCGGCTATGCCATCGGCGCGGCAGAGGTGATCGCGGGCTTCAACAAGGTGCGCAACCATTTCGGCATGTGCCGGATTTCACAGGCAGGCGCGCTGGCGGCCTTGCAGGACAGCGCCTGGATGGACCACGTCCGCGACGCCATCACCGCATCGCGCGCCGAGATCGGGCGCATCGCCGCGGCGCATGGGCTGACCGCCCTGCCATCGGCCACGAATTTCGTGACAATCGACTGTGGCCGCGACGGGGCCTTCGCCCGCGCGGTGCTCTCGGGGCTGATCGCAGGGGGCATTTTCGTGCGCATGCCGTTCGTCGCACCGCAGGACCGCTGCATCCGAGTCAGTTGCGGGACGCCTGACCAGATTGCGGCCTTTGCGCGCGTTCTGCCGGACGCTTTGCAACAGGCCCGCAACGTCTGAACACGACCAATCAGGGATTCAGTGCGACAAAACGGCCAAAAGCCGTCTTTGCCCCCATGGTTGTGTCGATTCCCTAAAAATTGCACCAAGCTTGCCATGAAATTGCCTTTGTTCAACCGCAGCGTCGAACGCTAATGAACAGAACATGAAGATTTCAACGCAATACTCCCGTCAATATCCCCTTTGCGGCAACAGATAGGTGTCCAGAAATGTCCATGACCTTCCTTAACTCCCTCTCCTTGGATACGCTCGTCGGGCGGTTCCAGAAACATGCAACACGCCTGCTTGCGGTTGTGGGCGCAACGCTCCTGACTTCAGGGACCGTAGCGGCGCAGGGTGTGAATATCACGCCTGACCTGCCCTATTTCGAGTTCGACACGGGCCGCGATTTTCTGGTGATCGAACGCAACCAGAACCCCGACGCACGGATGCCCGATTTCTTCACCATGACATCGCGCCAGTGCCCGCCCTTCTGCATCCAGCCGATGTCGGGTGGCGAAGGCGTGACCACGGTCGGTGAACTCGAGGTGCTCGACTTCATGCGCGAACATGTCGCCAACGGCACGGGCCACATCATCGACGCCCGTCTCAGCGAATGGTTCGAGCAAGGCACGATCCCCGGCGCGATCAACCTGTCGTTCACCATGTTCGACAATCCCGAGAACAATCCGTTCATCGTCCCCGTGCTGACAGCCCTTGGCGGGACACAGGCAAGCGACGGCACATGGGACCTGAGCGAGGCCCGCGAGCTGGTTCTGTTCTGCAACGGCCCCTGGTGCGGCCAGTCGCACCAGGCTCTCGATAACCTACTGAAAGTCGGTTATCCTGCCGAAAAGCTGCGCTATTATCGTGCCGGCATGCAGGGCTGGGTGTCGCTTGGCCTGACGGTTGAGGTGATTGGCCAATAAATTCTTCAAAAATGCAAAGGGAGGATCAGTGTCATGTTCAAGTTTGCGTCGCGCGTCACTTTGTTCATGGGACTGGTCCTTGTCCCGCATCTGGCCATGGCGGCGATCCTGCCGCCTGCCATCTCTCCTGCAAAGCTGCCCCCTGATCTGGTGCAGGTCGACCTTGACGCTTTGACAGATCGCGACAAGCGCCGGCTTGATTTCTACGCCGGCAAGATCGTCGAGGAGATTTCCGCGATCAGCGCACTCGAAGAGGCAGGTGACCAGCAAGGTGTGACCAGCCTTCTGAGCACAACCCGCACTATGGCCGACCGTTTTACGATCTCTTCCGAAGAATTGGGGCTGACCGCTGAAGAAGCCCGGCAGTATTTCCTCGTGCACGTGATGGGCAACTTTTCGGGCCGCCTGCCGGATGCCTTTGTCGGAACGGCCGGTATCTTCGATCTGAACCTTCTGTTCCTGGAACCCGCCACCACCACAGCGGCGGCACCCGATGGGGATTACGTCGACCTGTTGCGCAACCAGACGGTCGGCGGTGTCGCGACGTCGGACTAGCGCGCCCGGTCTTTCTTTGATCCTTGTCCAAATCTTGACTTGCCTTCCAGTTGCTGGAGGACCCTAACGCTGTCTGCGAACCTGTATCAAAGGATTGCAACATGACTCGTTTCTGGATGGCTTTGGTCGGGGCGACGACACTTGCCACGATAGGATGGACTCAGACCGACCACGCAGGTCACGGCCAAATGGATCAAGCCATCGTCAAAGCCCCCTCGACGGCCGCCTATGCGGCTGTGAACGACACGATGCATACGGCGATGGCGATTCCCTTCACCGGCAACGCCGATGTCGATTTCATCCGTGGCATGATCCCGCATCACGAAGGGGCGGTCGCCATGGCCGAGGTCGTGCTGCAATACGGCACCGACCCCGAGGTCCGCGCCTTGGCCCAAAAGATCATCACCGCACAACAGGCCGAAATTGCCT
>DAISXL010000199.1:0-4306 GCA_036825855.1 Yoonia sp. | reverse complement strand
GCAAACAGCCCGGCAGGCGGGTCCGCGATGATGCGCCCCGCAGCCAGATCGACGGTCGGAACGGCGGCGCGGGTGAAAGGCAACAGCACGGTGTCGGACTGGCCGGGCACATGCAGTTCCAAAAGCGCACCAGCCCCGTGATCGACGACCGACTTGATCTTGCCCAAGGCGGCACCGCCGGTGTCAAGCACGGCAAGCCCGATCAGGTCGGCATAATAGTATTCGTCGTCCGGCAGCGACGGCATCGCCGCGCGGTCGGCGTAAAGGGCGACGTTGCGCAAGGCGTCGGCATCTTCCTTGGTCACAACGCCCGACAGGCGCGCGGTGAACCCGCCCTTGAGCTGGCCTGTCAGCACCACCTGCGCGATGCTATCGCCGTTTTCGGTGTAAAGTGGCGTGTAATCGGCGATGGCGGCGGGATCGGCGCAGAAGGATTTCAGCCGCACCTCGCCTTTGACCCCGAAAGAGCCGCCGATCATGCCTACGGTAACGCGGTCAGTCATTGATCATCTCCGCTGCGAGACAGATGTCTTCGATCCACAGGCCGCCGCCGCTTTCGCAGGCGGTCTGCTGGCCCTGACGTTCATGCAGCATGCCCGCCACGAAGGCGACCATCACAAGGATGAGGGTGCGGAGCAAGCGGAACATCGGGGGTGAGGGGGCAGCCCGGACCACAGGTCCGGGCCACGATCCGCCGCTTATTCGGCGGCGGCGTCTTCGGCGGGTGCGTTTGCAGCTTCAGCGGCGGCAGCGGCCTTGGCGGCTTTTTCGTCGGCGCGCTTCTGGGCGGCCTTGCCGGGGGTGCCTTTTTTCAGGTTGGCACGGTCTTTTTTGGGCATCACGCCAGCCGCTTCGAGCATGCGTGCGACGCGGTCGGTCGGCTGTGCGCCCTGACCCAGCCAGTGCTGGATGCGGTCCATGTCCATGCGCACGCGGTCTTCGCTGTCTTTTGGCAGCATGGGGGCATAGGTGCCCAGCTTCTCGATGAAACGGCCATCGCGTGGCATGCGGCTGTCGGCAGCGACGATTGCATAGTGAGGACGCTTTTTCGAACCGCCGCGGGCGAGCCGGATTTTCATAGACATTGTGTTTCTCCTTTAAGAATGTCTGGGGGTGGCGGGGTAAACCCCGCCCTACGATTGATGTTGCTTGTGATGCTGGATCACTTCCTGAATGATGAAGTTCAGGAATTTCTTGGCGAATTCAGGGTCGAGATCGGCCTGTTCCGCAAGCTCGGTCAGCCGTGCGATCTGGGCGGCTTCGCGCGCCGGATCGGACGGGGGCAAGGCGTGTTCGGCTTTCAGCCGGCCCACGGCCTGTGTGTGTTTGAAACGCTCGCCCAATGTATAGACAAGGATCGCATCCAGCCGGTCGATGCTGGCGCGATGCTCTTTCAGGATCTGTGCGGCGCGGGTGATGGCGTCAGACATGGGCCTGTCCTTTTGGATTGGGGTGGCGATAGACAAGCGTGTCGGGCTTGGGGCCTGCGGCCTGTGGATCAAGCGCGGCACCCAGCTTTTCCGCGAGCCGGATCGAGCGGGCGTTGTCGGGCGCGATATAGCTGACCACTGTGTCCCAGCCGAGGCTGTCATAGGCATGGGCAATGGCGGCGCGTGCAGCTTCGGTCGCGACGCCGGTGCCTTGGGCGGCATCCGACAGGATCATCCAGCCGATTTCGGTTTCTGGCCAGTCGGGGGGTGTCCATGGGCCGACAAGCCCGAGGGCCGTGTCGTCATCGTGACTGGTGACCGCCCACATGCCATAGCCGAAAATTTCCCAATGACCGAGTTCGGATGCGAAACTGCGCCACGCCTTGCCCAGATCCTTGTGCCCGCCAAAAGCAGTCGACCGGTCCGACATCATGAAATCATGAAAGGCAGGCCAGTCATCCGGCGTAGGCCGGCGCAGGGTCAACCGGTCGGTTTTCAGGTTTTGGCAAACCTGAAGCCTCCGGCGGGGATATTTGGGCTCGGAAGATGTCATTTCTTCTTGCCGAACCCCGACAGGCCGGCGGGCAGTTGCATGCCCCCACCCAGGCCCGGCAGGCCGCCGCGCCCTTGTAGCGCTTTGGCGGCTTCGGCCATGGCTTTGGGATCGTTCATGTCGGGCATGCCTTCGGGGGCGCCGCCTTTGCCGAACATGCCTTTCATGGCCTGTTTCAGCATCCCGCCCTTGCCCATCTTTTTCATCATATCGGCCATCTGCCGGTGCTGTTTGATGAGCTTGTTGAGTTCGGACACCTCAAGCCCTGCGCCCGCCGCGATGCGTTTTTTGCGGCTGGCTGCCAGCAGGTCGGGGTTGGCGCGTTCTTTCTTGGTCATCGAATTGATCAGCGCGATCTGGCGTTTGAGGATACCGTCATCCATGCCCGCCGCTGCCATCTGTTTACCCATCTTGGCGGCACCGGGCATCATGCCCATCATGCCTTCCATGCCGCCCATCTTGAGCATCTGTTCGAGCTGCATCTTGAGGTCGTTCATGTTGAACCGGCCTTGCTGGAACCGTTTCATCATGCGCGCGGCCTGTTCGGCCTCGATCGTTTCCTGCGCCTTTTCGACAAGGGCCACGATATCGCCCATGCCAAGGATGCGGCCCGCGATGCGCGATGGCTCGAAGGTCTCGATCGCGTCCATCTTTTCGCCAAGGCCGACGAAACGGATCGGCTTGCCGGTGATCGCGCGCATCGACAGCGCCGCACCGCCGCGCCCGTCGCCGTCCATCCGCGTCAGCACAACGCCGGTCACGCCGATCTTGTCGTCGAATTCCTGCGCGACATTCACGGCGTCCTGACCTGTCAGGCCGTCGACGACCAGCAGCGTTTCGCGCGGATTGGCCACATCGCGCACGGCGGCGGCCTGTGCGATCAGTTCCGCGTCGATGTGCAACCGGCCTGCGGTATCGAGCATATAGACGTCATAGCCGCCCAAGGACGCCTGCACCTTGGCGCGTTTGGCGATCTGGACGGGGGTTTCGCCCTTGACGATGGGCAGCGTATCCACGCCGATCTGCATGCCCAGAATGGCGAGCTGTTCCATCGCCGCAGGGCGGTTGGTGTCAAGCGAGGCCATCAGCACCTTCTTGCCTTCGCGTTCTTTCAGACGCTTGGCAAGTTTGGCGGTGGTGGTGGTTTTGCCCGACCCTTGCAGACCGACCATCAGGATCGGGGCAGGCGGGTTGTCGATCTTCAGCGCGCCGGGGTCTTCGTCGCCCGTCAGGACGCGCTGCAGTTCGTCATGTACGATCTTGACGACCTGTTGGCCCGGCGTGATCGACTTGGTGACGGCCTGACCGATAGCCTTGGCCTGCACGGCGGCGACGAAATCGCGCGCGACGGGCAGCGATACGTCCGCCTCCAGCAGGGCGATGCGCACCTCGCGCAGGGCGGTTTTGACATCATCTTCGGACAGCGCACCCTGCTTGGTCAGCTTGTCGAAAACACCTGACAGGCGTTCGGAGAGATTTTCAAACATAGGCCATGGCCCTTTTGTCGTTTCGGTTGCGGCCGATCCTATACCGGACAGGCCAAAGCAGGAACGCCCCCGTGGGCGCAACGCGCTGACGGAGGGCGATCCCCTGAATGCGGGGACCGGAAAGCACAAGCGTTCCGGAATGCTGCGCGTTTATGCCGACAGGCGGCGCGAGTCAACTGCCCCGTAGTTGTGTGATCTTGCGCAGGGTGTCGGCGCGATAGGCATAGGCGACGGTGCCCGTGCCCGCGATCAGCGCCAGCATGTGCAGATAGGGCGGTCCGACCCAGATCAGCAGGGCTGACAGCCCGATGATCATCGTGGCCAGCAGCAAGAGCCCCGCAACCCCTTCACAACCGCGCCACCAGAGCATGGCAGCCCCCAAGACCTCCACCGATCCGGTCACGTAGCGGGGGAACTGTCCGAAGCCGATCGCGTCATAGATGGCGACATCAGTGCTGTATCCGGTCAGCTTGCGCAGGCCGAAATAGAGGAAGGCAATGGTCAGGGCGGCGCGCAGGCCGGTCAGGAAAGCGGGATTGGTCATGCCAGACAGCTAGGCCGCGCCCAAGATTATCAAGGGTGCCTGTTTCCACTTGTGCTGACGAACGGTTTGCAGGACTTTCGCGGTGGAATGTTTGTCAGCGCACGAAAGCCGTGATGGAAAACTGGGACGAAATCCGTACCGCCTTTCAGGTTGCTCGCAAAGGCACGGTCAGCGGTGCAGCAGAGGAACTGGGCGTGCACCATGCCACGGTGATCCGCCATATCGACGCGCTGGAACAGCGGCTGGGCGTGAAACTGTTCCAGCGCCATGCGCGCGGCTATACCGCGACCGA
>DAISXL010000198.1:0-4328 GCA_036825855.1 Yoonia sp. | reverse complement strand
CTTCGGCAGGCTGGAAGATCACGACGACCTGCCCGTCGAAATTGCGCGTCTCGGCAAGGTATTTCGCTGCACCCAACAGCATCGCGGTATGCCCGTCATGGCCGCAGGCATGCATCGCACCTGGGGTTTTGGAGGCATAGGGCAAGCCTGTCGCCTCATGGATCGGCAGGGCGTCCATATCGGCACGCAGGCCGATGACCTTGCCGGATGTATCCGACTTGCCCTTGATGACGCCGACAACGCCGGTTCGCCCGATGCCGGTCACCACCTCGTCACAGCCGAATTCCCGCAGCTTTTCGGCGACCAGCGCCGATGAGCGGTGCGTCTCGAACAGGATTTCGGGGTTTTCGTGCAGGTCCCGTCGCCAGGCGGTGATTTCGGGCAGCAATTCGGCAAAGCGGTTCTTGACGGGCATCATCTTCTCCTAGGGGGTTATTCGGCCAGCAGATCGACGAGGCGGGACATGAAGGCCTCGCCCTGCTGGAACTGTGTCACGCTGACATATTCGTTGGGTTGGTGGGCTTGTGCAATGTCGCCGGGGCCGCAGATCACGGCGGAATAACCACGGTCCTGAAACTGCCCGGCTTCGGTGCCGTAACTGACGACGCTGCTGGCGTTTTCACCGGTCAGGCGACGGACGAGATTTTCGGCGCTGCCATCCTGTTCAGGGACAAGGCTGGGGACGTGAAAGAATTTCTCGGCGGTGATGAAGGTTTCCGGCCGCACGGCCTGCATGTCGGCCTCGATTTCCGCGATCTTGGCGCGCATGCGGGTTTCCCACATGCCGATATCCTCGCCGGGGACCAGCCGGACATCGAGCACGAAGCGGCAGTCCTTGGCGGTGATGTTGTTGGCGGTACCGCCGCTGATCGTGCCGACATGCAGCGTCGTGTAGGGCGGAAAGAATTGCGCGGCCAGTTCCGTGGGCGCGGCTGCGGCATTCTCGGCATTCACCTGATTCGCCCAGTCGATCAACCGCGCACCCATCATGATCGCGCTGACGCCGGTGGGGGCGAGCGAGGAATGCACCTCGAACCCGCGCACATGGATGCGAAAGCCGACCGCGCCCTTGTGGCTGGTCACGATCTTCATCATCGACGGTTCGCCCACGATCACCGTATCCGCACGCGGCAGGCCATGGCTGACCATATGGTCGATCATGGGCGGGGCGCCTGTGCAGCCGACCTCTTCGTCATAGCTGAGCGCGATTTGCAACGGGCGTTTCACCCCGCGTGTCGCCGCCTGCCCCATCGCCCAAAGGGCGAGCGCGTCAAACCCTTTCATGTCGCAGGTGCCGCGCCCATAAAGACGGCCGTCCTTTTCAGTCACGGTGAACGGATCGGAGTCCCATGCCTGCCCGTCCACAGGGACAACATCGGTATGCCCCGACAGCACGACGCCGCCCGCGACCGCAGGGCCGACATGGGCATAAAGGGCCGCCTTGGTGCCGTCGTCATTGGGCACGATGGTGCTGTCGATCCCGCAATCCGCCAGATAATTCCGCACGAAATCAACCAGTTCCAGATTGCTGTCGCGGCTGACCGTGGGAAAGGCGACCAGCCTGTCCATCAGCTCGCGTGCGGTCCATGTCATCGGGGCCTTCCTTTCGTGCCGATTAATCCGCCATCTGCAACCCGCATCGCGCAAACAGCCAGCACCCGCACTGTTGCGCGCGCCGTCGCGGGCTTCAAACACAAAGCGACTTGCGGGAACAAAATTTGATGATAGCGTCTGTCAATCGCAGGTCCACTACGGGCTTGACGCAAAAAATTAAAAATGGACCGCCGGGGAGGTTCTTGATGCCCAATGTGGCGCAGCCTGTGCTTGATGTGCAGGAATTGAAGACTGTTTTCAGAACCCGTGGCGGCGAAGTGCATGCCGTCAACAATGTAAGCTTCTCTCTGAAACCGGGCGAGCTGTTGGGTGTGGTCGGCGAAAGCGGATCGGGCAAATCCGTGACCATGATGTCGTTGTTGGGGCTGCTTCCCTCTCCCCCCGCCGAAATCCGGCATGGCCGCGTGATGTTCGACGGCAAGGACCTGTTGCAGATCAGGCCGCAGGATTTGCGCGCGGTGCGCGGCGGGCAGATCGGGTTCGTGTTTCAGGACCCGATGACATCGCTGAACCCTGTCTACACCGTCGGCATGCAGATCATGGAACCCCTGCGCAAACACATGGGGCTGAGCAAGCGCGCCGCCGCCAGCCGTGCGCGCGAATTGCTGGAATTGGTCGGCATTCCCGATGCGCAGCGCCGCCTGGATGATTATCCGCACCAGTTTTCCGGCGGCATGCGCCAGCGCGTGATGATCGCCATCGCACTTGCCTGCGACCCCAAGGTGCTGATCGCGGATGAACCGACGACCGCACTTGATGTGACGATTCAGGCGCAGATCCTCGAACTGATGCAGGAATTGCGTGAAAAGCTGGGCATGGCCGTGATCTGGATCACGCATGATCTGGGTGTGATCGCGGGCATCGCGGACCGTGTGCTGGTCATGTATGGCGGACAGATCGTCGAACATGCGCCTGTCGCGGACCTGTTCCGCGACCCCCAGCACCCCTATACCCGCGCCCTGCTGAAAACGATCCCGTCGATCAGCGGCGAACGGGCCAAGCGGCTGACGGTCATCGAAGGGCAACCGCCCCTGATGCTGGCCGCGCCCGATGCCTGCCCGTTCCGCGCGCGCTGTGACGTGGCCTTTGCGCGCTGCGCAGTGGAAAACCCGCCGCGCTATGACGTGGGCCATGGCCATGACGCTGCCTGTTTCTATGACGCACGGACGGGGGCACCGCGCCATGCTTGACGATACACCCAAACCGCTGGTGCGCGTGCGCGACCTCAAGATGCATTTCCCGATCCATGCGGGCATCCTGCGCCGTCGCGTGGGCGCGGTGAAGGCCGTCGATGGCGTCAGCTTCGACGTCATGGAAGGCGAAACACTGGGCCTTGTCGGCGAATCGGGCTGCGGCAAATCCACCTGCGGGCGCGCGGTGCTGCGGCTTTACGATATCACCTCGGGCGAGATTTCGATTGACGGCCGCGAGATCGGGACGATGTCGCAGACCAAGCTGCGCCCGATCCGGCCCACGATGCAAATGGTGTTTCAGGACCCGCAAGCCTCGCTCAACCCGCGCATGACCGTCGAGGCGATCATCCGCGAACCGCTCGATGAACACACCAGCCTCAGCATGGCGGAAAAGACCGCCAAGGTCGCCGATCTGATGGATGCTGTCGGGCTGAACCGCAAATTCGCCAAACGCTATCCGCATGCCTTTTCGGGTGGCCAGCGGCAGCGGATCGGGATCGCGCGTGCGCTGGCGCTGAACCCCAAGTTCATCGTCTGCGACGAACCGATTGCGGCACTTGATGTGTCCATTCAGGCGCAGGTGGTGAACCTGCTCGAAGATCTGCAGGAACAGTTCGGCCTGACCTATCTGTTCATCAGCCACGATCTGTCGATGGTGCGCCATATCGCGACACGCGTGGCGGTGATGTATCTGGGCAAGATCATGGAGCTTGCCCCGCGCGAGGCGCTGTATCGTGACCCGCTGCATCCTTACACCCGCGCACTTTTGTCCGCCGTCCCCGAACCCGACCCCGCGCTTGCGCGCAAATCGGGGCGGATCGTGCTGCAAGGCGATGTGCCATCCCCATCGAACCCGCCCAAGGGCTGCAATTTCTGCACCCGTTGTCCGGCGGTGATGGATCTCTGCAAAGAGATCGAACCCGATTACAGGCAGGTCCAGCCCGGCCGCTTTGTGGCGTGCCACCTGTATAACGAAACCACGACCACTGCCGGTGCAACGGCAGGGACCGGGGCCTAAGAGCGTCAACAAGGAGAGACGAAATGAAACTGAAAACAGCCCTGATGGGTGCCGCCGCAGCGGTCGCATTCACGCCCTTGGCATTCGCCCAAGAGCATGATGGCGTCCGTGGCAGTTCCGGCCACCTCAACATCATCTATTGGCAGGCGCCATCCATCCTGAACCCGTTCCTGTCGGGCGGCACCAAGGATGTCGAAGCCTCCTCGATCATTCTCGAGCCGCTGGCACGCTATGACAACACCGGCGCGCTGGTCCCCTATCTGGCCGAAAGCATCCCGACGGTCGAAAACGGCGGCGTGTCCGAAGACCTGACCAGCATCACCTGGACCCTGAAAGAAGGGCTGCTGTGGTCCGACGGCACCCCCGTGACAGCGGCTGACGCCGTGTTCACCGCCGAATATTGCATGCATCCCGAAGGCGGTTGCGCGCAATTGTCCAAATACAACGGCGTCGAAACCGTCGAAGCCGTGGACGACCGCACGATCCGCATCACATTCGCCACG
>DAISXL010000197.1:0-4364 GCA_036825855.1 Yoonia sp. | reverse complement strand
TCTTCATGTTCATCGCGGGCAATTTCGTGCCCTTCCAGATCCTGATGGTGCCGGTGCGCGACCTGACGGTGGACATGGGGCTTTACAACACCAAGACCGGCCTTGTGCTGTTCCACATCGCGTTCCAGACGGGGTTTGCGACACTCTTCATGCGCAATTTCATCCGCGCCCTGCCCTTTCCCCTGATCGAGGCTGCTCGTGTCGAAGGCGTCGCCGAATGGCGTATCTTCCTTTACGTCGTGATGCCGCTGATGAAACCGGCGATCGCTGCGATGGCCGTGCTGGTCTTCACCTTCATCTGGAACGATTATTTCTGGGCCATCGTGCTGACCCAAGGCCCCGAAAGCCAGCCCGTCACCGCAGGGATCACCAGTTTCAATTCGCAGTTCCGCGCCGCCTATCACCTGATGAGCGCAGGTTCCATCGTGGCCGCCCTGCCGCCGGTGCTGATGTTCTTCCTGATGCAGAAACACTTTATCGCGGGCCTCACCCTTGGGGCTGTAAAGTAAGAAAACCATGACCAATACCTACCGGATCGACGATGGACGCCAGACGCTTGTGCTGGCGGCCCAAAATGCCCGCCTGCCGCAGGTCGTCTATTGGGGCGCGCGCCTGCCCGCAGACGAGGACCTTGCCACGCTGCACGCCGCCCAAGCGATTGATGTCACAGGCGGGATGCTTGATGAAAACCCCGACCTGTCGCTGTGTCCCGAAGCCAGCCGCAGCTTTCCCGGCCAGCCCGGGCTGACCCTGCGGGATGCAGGCGGCACGCCGCTGCTGCCGATGTTCCGCTTTGCGGA
Source organism: Yoonia sp. (assembly GCA_036825855.1). Taxonomy (GTDB): domain Bacteria; phylum Pseudomonadota; class Alphaproteobacteria; order Rhodobacterales; family Rhodobacteraceae; genus Yoonia. The sequence goes on along the minus strand of DAISXL010000197.1, from coordinate 3,564 downwards.
TGCGGTGCAGACCGACACGGACCTGCGCCTGACCTTTCGCGATGCAGACAACGGGCTGGACCTGACTTGCACGTTTCAATCCGACCCCGAAACCCAAGTCATCACCTGCCAGACCACGCTGACTGCAGATAGCCCTGTGCATCTGGACTGGCTCGCCGCCCCTGTCCTGCCCGCCCCGCAGCACAGCGAGGAGATGATCGACATCTCCGGCCGCTGGTGCGGGGAATTCCAACTGGCCCGCACGCCATGGTCCCCCGGCATCCGGCTGCGCGAAAGCCGCACAGGCCGCAGCGGGCATGAACATGTCCCCGGCCTGATCGTGCCCTGCCGCGGCGCGACCAATACCCAAGGCGAGGCTTATGCCTTTCACTACGGCTGGTCCGGCGGGCACCGCATGATCGCCGAGGAACTGCCCGACGGGCGGCGGCAGATCCAGTGGGGCCACACCGCAGGCTCCGTAACCGCAGCGGCGACGCATTTCAGCACCGCGCCACTTTACATCGCCTATTCCGACACCGGCCTGAACGGCTGCGCGGTTGCCTTCCAGCGCCATCTGCGCGACCGGATCGTCACTTGGCCGAAGCCCGACACACCGCGACCTGTGCATTACAACTGCTGGGAAGCGGTCTATTTCGACCATAAACTGCCTGTGCTGAAGGACATCGCCACCCGCGCCGCAGCGCTTGGCGCGGAACGCTTCGTGCTCGATGACGGCTGGTTCGGCAGGCGTGACGATGACACGACCAGCCTTGCCGATTGGACGGTGGACGCGCGCAAATACCCCGACGGGCTGCACCCGCTCATTGATCATATCCATGGGCTGGGCATGACCTTCGGCCTCTGGTTCGAACCCGAGATGGTAAACGAGGACAGCGACACCCACCGCGCCCATCCTGACTGGGTGCTGGGCCGTGCAGACCAGACCCGCGGGCGGCAACAACTGGTGCTGAACATGGCGCTGCCTGCGGTGCGCGACTACCTCTATTACCGGATCGCCGCGATCCTGACCGATCATCAGATCGACTATATCAAATGGGACCACAACCGCGTGCTGCCGTCGCCCGATGCCGCGCAGACGCGGGGGACCTATGCGCTGCTCGACCGGCTGCGCGCGGATTTCCCGTTGGTCGAGATCGAAAGCTGCGCCTCGGGCGGCGGGCGGATCGATTTTGGCATCCTGCAGCACACGCAACGCGTCTGGCTGTCCGACAGCAACGACGCGCTGGAACGGCTGCGCATCCAGCATGACGCGGCCCTGTTCCTGCCGATGGCCGTGACCGGCAGCCATGTCGGCCCGCGCGTCTGCCACACCTCGGGGCGGACGCTGGATATTTCCTTCCGCGCATGGGTCGCCGCCCAGCGCCATATGGGCTTCGAGATGGACCCCCGCGAACTGACCGACCACGAAGCGGCTGTGCTGGCCGAGGTCACAGGCTGGTGGAAACACCAGCGCCACTGGTTGCACAGTGCCGACATCCTGCGGCTCGACAGCGCCGATCCGGCGGTGATCGCCGAACAGCAACTGGCGCGGGACAAGGACCGTTTCGTCGTTTTCGCAGGCAAGGCCGCGACCAGCACGCAGATCGTGCCGCGCCCCTTGCGGCTGACAGGCCTCGACCCCGAGGCGCGCTATCGCGTGACGCTCGTGAACCGCGATACCGCCCCGCGTCTGTCGCGTGGCGCACCCTTGCTCAAATCCGCGCCGCTGGTTGCGAGCGGCACCTATCTGATGCATCACGGCGTGACACTTCCGTGGTCGTTCCCGGAACGGATGTGGGTGCTGGAAGGAGAACGCCTGTGACCGCCACCTTTCACGATCTTGCACATGCGTCGGTGTTCATCACCGGCGGCGGCAACGGTATCGGTGCGGCACTGACCGACGGGTTTCTGGCCCAAGGCGCCAAGGTCGCCTTTGTCGGTCGCTCGGATGCGACCGCCTTTGTCGACAAAATGGCCGAGAAACACGGCAACCGCCCGCTGTTCATCCGCTGCGACATCACCGATACGGATGCCTTGCAAGGCGCCATCGCGCAGGCCGCCCAGACCCATGGCCCGTTGAAAGCGCTGGTCAACAACGCCGCCAATGACGCCCGCCACGAAGCGGCAACCATCACCCCCGCCTATTGGGACGACATGCAGGCGGTGAACCTCAAGGCCTATTTCTTTGCCTGCCAAAAGGCCGCCAGCGTCATGGCCCCACAGGGGGCGATCGTGAATTTCTCTTCGATCAGCTATATGTTCGGGGCGGCGGATATGATCGCCTATACCACCGCGAATGCGGGGATCACGGGGATGACACGGTCGCTCGCCCGCGAATGGGGGCCGCGCGGCATCAGGGTCAATGCCATTGCCCCCGGCTGGGTCTTTACCGAAAAGCAGGAAACCATGTGGGCGACCCCCGAAAGCAAGGCCGCCTTTCTGGAACGGCAGTGTCTGCAGGACTTCATGCAGCCCGCCGATATGGTCGGGCCGGTGCTGTTTCTGGCGTCCAATGCATCGCGGATGATGACCGGCCAGACCATGGTCGTCGATGCCGGCGTGGTGACGACAGGATGACCGCGCCGATCACCCCCGCCTGGATCGCCGTCGATTGGGGCACCTCCAACCTGCGCGCCTGGGCGATGTCGGCCAGCGGCACCGTGTTCGCGCAGGCCGGGTCGGGCAAGGGCATGGGCGGGCTGGACCGCGCGGGGTTTGAACCCGCGCTGTTGGCACTCGTCGGTGACTGGCTGCACGGGCCCACGCCTGTCATCGCCTGTGGGATGGTCGGGTCGCGGCAGGGCTGGGTCGAGGCGCCTTATGGCGCTGTCCCCTGCCCGCCTTTGGGCAACACCCTTGCCGTGGCACAAAGCCAGGATCCGCGCCTGTCCGTCCATGTCATCCCGGGCGTCAAACAGCTCCAGCCTGCCGATGTCATGCGCGGCGAGGAGACGCAGATCGCAGGCTATCTGGCCCAGAACAAAGGCTGGGACGGTGTGATCTGCCTGCCCGGCACCCATACCAAATGGGTCCATGTCAGCGCGGGCGAGATCGTCAGTTTCCAGACCTTCATGACAGGCGAGCTGTTCGCGACACTGGCCACACAAACCGTGCTGCGCCATTCCATCGCCGCTGATGGCTGGGACGATGCCGCTTTCGATAGCGGCCTTGCCGATGCTTACGGGCGCCCAGAAAAACTGGCCGGACGGCTGTTCTCGCTGCGCGCCGAAGGGTTGTTGCACGACCTGTCCGGCGCCGCTGCCCGCGCAAGGCTGTCAGGATTGCTGATCGGGGCGGAGCTTGCCTCGGCCAAGCCTTACTGGCTGGGCCAGCAGATCGCTGTGATCGGGGCGGGTGCGTTAGCACGGCTTTACGTGGCAGCCTTGGCGCAGCATGGTGCGCCTGCCACACAGGTGAATGCCGAGGCCGCCACGCTGGCGGGTCTGACGGCCGCCTATCGCCAGTTGAAAGGATAAAGATGGACCGCCCCCTGATCGCCATCCTGCGCGGCATCACGCCGGACGAGGCCGAATCCGTCACCGCCGCCCTGATCGCCGCTGGCATCACGAAGATCGAGGTGCCGCT
>DAISXL010000196.1:0-4371 GCA_036825855.1 Yoonia sp. | reverse complement strand
TGGCGCGCCGGGGAGGGGCAGGGCCATGGCGACCACCTCTGCCTTGCCGAAGTTCGTGCAGCTCAGTGAAATGCTGATCCGCGAAATCGCCGCCGGACATCTGGCCGATGGCGCGCGCCTGCCGCCCGAGCGCGAGATGGCCGAGAGTTTGGGCGTCGCCGTCGGCACCCTGCGCAAGGCGCTGGCTGATGTGGAGGCCAAGGGGCTGCTGCAACGTGTGCAGGGGTCGGGCAATTACGTGCGCAGACTGGAGGCGGTCGATTCTGTCTATGCCTTTTTCCGGCTGGAGCTGAAACGCGGCGGCGGTCTGCCGACGGCGCAGGTGCTGTCGGTCGATCTTCTGCCCAAGCCTGCGGATGCGCCACCTTTCGGGGATCACAGCCACGGGCACCGGATCCGGCGGTTGCGCTGGCTGGGTGGTGTGCTGGTCGGGCTGGAGGAAATCTGGCTCGACGGCGGCTATGCGCCTGCGATTGGGCCAGACGACCTGCTCGATTCGCTCTATCTGTTTTACCGCGACCGGCTGGGGCTGGTGATCGCCGCGGCCGAGGACCGCATCGGGGTCGCTGATCTGCCCGATTGGACGCCACCGGCCTTTCATCTGCGGGCGGGGGCGGTGACGGGATATATCGAACGCAATTCATATCTGGCAGGGCGCGTGCCTGTCGAATTTTCGCGCACCTGGTTCGATGCGGACCGGGCGCAATACATTTCGCGCATGGGAAAAGGGTGAACGACGTGGAAATGGTGAACTATGGGTTGGTCGGCTGCGGGATGATGGCCCGCGAACATATCATGAATATCAACCTACTGCCGCATGGGCGGGTGTCCGTGGTCTATGATCCGGTGCCGGAGCTTGCGCAGGCAGGGGCGGTGTTGGCGGGCGGCGCGCAGGTCGCGGACAGTTTCGATGCGCTGCTGGCCTATCCCGATCTGGATGCGATTGTCATCGTCAGCCCGAATTACCTGCATGTCCCGCAATTGCAGCAGATTGTGGCGACGCGGCCCCTGCCGATCCTGTGCGAAAAGCCGCTGTTCACCAACCCGTCCGAGGCGGCGCTGGTCGAAGACCTGTTCGCCGGTTACCCGCATCCCGTCTGGGTCGCGATGGAATACCGCTATATGCCCCCCGTCGCCGCCCTCATCGCGCAGGCCGAGGCGGCGACGGGCGGCGTCAAGATGCTGACGATCCGCGAACACCGCTTTCCGTTTCTGCCCAAGGTCGGCGACTGGAACCGGTTCAACGCCAAGACAGGCGGCACTTTGGTCGAGAAATGCTGCCATTTCTTCGATCTGATGCGCCTGATCCTGCAAGACGAACCTGTGCGCGTGATGGCCAGCGCGGGACAGGCGGTGAACCATAGGGACGAACGCTATGACGGGCAGGCGCCCGATATCTGGGACAATGCCTATGTGATCGTCGATTTTGCGGGCGGTGCGCGGGCCATGCTGGAACTGTGCATGTTCGCGGAAGGGTCGCGCTATCAGGAAGAGATCAGCGCCGTCGGCCCCTTGGGCAAGATCGAGGCGCTGGTGCCCGGTCCTGGCCGGTTCTGGCCGCTGGCGCTGGGCGAGCCACCCGTGCCGCAGCTGATCATCAGCCCGCGTGACCCCAAAGGGCCGTTCGTGTCGGAAATTCCCGTCGATCCGGCCCTGCTGGAAGCGGGCGATCACAACGGATCGACGTTCTACCAGCACCAGCGGTTCAACGCCGTGGTGCGCGGGGACGGCGCGGTCGAGGTGACAGTGCAAGACGGGGCCAAGGCCGTTGCCATCGGGATCGCCGCACAGGAAAGCGCGCGGACGGGGCAAGCTGTCAGCCTGATGGCTGCCGACACGGCACCTGCGCGGGTGGTCGGACTTTAACGCAATTTCTTAAAAGACATTTGCTGGCAGGACCGTGATCCTGCCAGCAATATCGCATCCACCCTACCGGTGTCTGCAAGCCGCGAAACCTTTGAAAACAAACACTCACACACGCGGCTTGGTTGAGCGTTAATCCCTTACATTTCATTCGGTCAATACATTTTCTGCGGCGATCTGGCCAAACCTTACCTAAAGGATAGGTTTGGCGCATGTGACGTTCGGTAACGACAGATCGCGGGGTTTGGAGCAGGCGTGCGCGTGGCGACTCACGCGCAATTTTGCCTTTTCGAAGCGCTTTGAAGATCACTGCTGCCGCGATGCGTTCGGGCCCTGACGCCGTTGTGGGGATGGCGTTCCGTTCTCGCCGGGCTGGACCGCGAAGGCGGCTGTTGATCGGCCTGCACCCAACCCGTAAACGCGATCACAGCTTTCCGATGCCCGCGAGGGGTGAAGGCGATGGCAGGTCCCCATTCAACCGTGCGGTGTGTCACGCGATGGCCAGCAAAGACGGGATCGCCGATGGCGCCTGTCCTGCGCCGCCAGCCCTTGACGCCGCGCGTCCTGCCAAGGACAGTCGCGACGAAAATATCGCAGCGGAGGAACAGGCATGGCAGGCGCACTCGACGGGATCACGGTGCTGGACCTGACCCGCATTCTGGCGGGGCCGACCTGCACGCAGTTGCTGGGCGATCTGGGCGCGCATGTCATCAAGGTCGAAAACCCCGCGACGGGGGGTGACGACACGCGCGGCTGGGGGCCGCCCAATGTCTGTGACACGGACGGCCAACCCACCGATCTGTCGGCCTATTTCATGGCTGCCAACCGCAACAAGAAATCCGTCGCCATCGACATCAGCACGACGCTGGGCCAGCAGCAGGTCCGCGCGCTGGCGCGGCATGCCGATATCGTGGTGGAAAACTTCAAGCCCGGTGGTCTGGCGAAATACGGGCTGGGGCCGGACGATCTGCTGACACGGCAGCCGGGGCTGATCTATTGCTCGATCTCGGGCTTTGGCCAGACCGGCCCGAACCGCGACAAGCCGGGCTATGACCTGATGGCCCAAGGCTTTGGCGGCATCATGAGCCTGACGGGCGAACCCGACGGCGCGCCGATGAAGGTGGGCGTCGGCATCGCCGATGTGATGTGCGGCATGTATGCGACTGTCGGCATTCTGGCCGCCCTGCGCCACAAGGAACGCACCGGCGAAGGCCAGCATATCGACATCGCGCTGGTGGACAGCCAGCTGGCGTGGCTGATCAACGAAGGCACGAATTACCTTGAATCGGGCGACCTACCGCAGCGGCGTGGCAACGGGCACCCCAATATCGTGCCCTATCACGTCTTTGCCGTGGCCGATGGCCATGCGATCATCGCGGTGGGCAACGACAGCCAGTTCGCGCGGTTCTGCGATTATCTCGGATGCGCCGAGATCGTGCAGGATGCGCGTTTCACCACCAACCTTGCGCGGACGCAGAACCGCGATGCCTTGCTTGCCGTGATCGGCCCAAGGCTTGCCGCGCGCCCGCTGGCCGATGTGATCGCGGGGCTCGAGGCGCGCAAGGTGCCCGTGGGGCCTGTGAACACGATTGATCTGGCGCTGGGGTCCGATCAGGCGCAGGCGCGTGACATGGTCGTGGCGATGCCGCGCGACGACGTGCAAAGAGGGCAGGTGCGTCTGCTGGGCAATCCGCTGAAACTGTCGCGCACGCCTGTCACCTACCGCCTGCCGCCGCCGCATTGCGGACAGGACAGCGAAGAGATACTCGCCCAACTGACCCTTGATGACTGACCAAAGGATGAACCCATGAAAGCCGTCGCCCTGACCCGTTACCTGCCGGTGGCAGACCCTGCCTGTTTTGTCGATGTCGATCTGCCCATGCCTGTGCCTGCGGGGCGCGACATTCTGGTCGCGGTCAAGGCGGTGTCGGTCAATCCGGTCGATACCAAGGTGCGCAAATCCAAAGGGGCGGATGTGGTCGAAAACCCCCCGCGCGTGCTGGGCTACGACGCCGCCGGCGTGGTCGAAGCTGTGGGGCCGGATGTCGAACTTTTCGCCGTGGGTGACGAGGTTTATTATTCTGGCGACATCACGCGGTCAGGCTCGAACGCGGAATTCCAGCTGGTCGATGAACGCATCGTCGGGCGCAAGCCTGCGACCTTGGGCTTTGCGCAGGCCGCAGCCCTGCCGCTGACCACGATCACCGCCTACGAGAGCTTTTTCGACCGGCTGGGCATCGACCGGGACGGGGCCAACAAGGGCCAGACCATCCTGATCATCGGGGCAGGGGGCGGCGTCGGGTCCATCGGGATCCAGCTGGCCAAGGCGGCGGGGCTTGTGGTGATCGCCACGGCGTCGCGGGCTGAAACGATTGCGTGGGTGACAGACCTCGGGGCCGACCACGTGATCGACCACCGGCAGGACATGGTGGCACAGGTCCGCGCGCGCGGGATCCATCACGTCGATCATATCGCGGTCTTCAACGACATGCGCCATTGGGATGCGGC
>DAISXL010000195.1:0-4424 GCA_036825855.1 Yoonia sp. | reverse complement strand
TCGTGCAGCAGCTTGCGCGCGTCCGATTGCGCCACTGCCATCAGCCCCGCCTGCCGTTCCAGATCCGCGATGCGGAACCGTGGCAGGCCCGATTGCGCGGTGCCGATCACATCGCCCGCGCCGCGCATGGCGAGGTCTTCTTCGGAAATGCGGAACCCGTCCTCGGTTTCACGCAGGATCTCCAGCCGCTTGCGCCCGTTCTCGGACAGGGGCGGTTGATAGATCAGCAAACAGGTCGAGGCCGCAGCCCCGCGCCCCACGCGGCCGCGCAACTGGTGCAATTGCGCAAGCCCGAAACTCTCCGCGCCTTCGATCATCATGATGCTCGCATTGGGCACGTTCACGCCTACCTCGATCACGGTGGTCGCCACCAGCACACGGGTCTCGCCGCTGATGAACCGCGCCATGGCCGCGTCCTTTTCGGCGACAGGCATCTGGCCATGCACCAGCCCCACGACGCCGTCACCCAAGGCCGCGCGCAGGCGTTTGAACCTCTCTTCGGCGGCGGTCATCTCGATGACCTCGCTTTCCTCGACCAAGGGGCAGACCCAATAGGCTTGCCGCCCGTCCGCGACTGCGGCGCGCAGTTTGGCGACAACTTCATCCATCCGCGCGGCAGAGACGAGCGCTGTCTGCACAGGTTTGCGCCCGGGCGGTTTTTCATCCAGCACCGACACATCCATATCGCCATATTGCGCCAGCGCGAGTGACCGCGGGATCGGCGTCGCGGTCATCACGAGCACATCGACGGCGCGTCCCTTGGCGCCAAGTTCCATCCGCTGCGCCACCCCGAAACGGTGCTGTTCGTCGATGACCGCCAGCCGCAGGTCGTGGAAATGTACGTCCTTTTGAAAAACCGCATGGGTGCCGACAAGGATCTGGATCTCGCCCTGCGCAAGGGCTGTCAGTTTCGCGGCACGGTCACTGCCTTTGTCACGGCCTGTCAAAACCTCCAGCCGGACACCGGCGGCAGCGGCCAAAGGTTCCAGCCCCGCATAATGCTGCCGCGCGAGGATTTCGGTGGGGGCCATCATCACGCCCTGCCCGCCCGATTCCACGACCTGCAACAGCGCCATCATCGCAACCAGCGTCTTGCCGGACCCGACATCGCCCTGCAGCAGCCGGTTCATCCGCAAAGGTGCGGCCAGATCGGCCCCGATTTCGGCAATGGCGCGGGTCTGCGCACCTGTCGGGCTATAGGGCAAGGCGCCCAGCACGCGGGTTTGCAGCCGTCCGTCGCCGGCCGATGCCGCACCTTTGCCGCGCCGCGCGGTCGCGCGCGCCAGCGCCAGCGTGATCTGATGCGCCATCAATTCGTCATAGGCCAGCCGCGCGCGCGCGGGATGATGCGGTGACAGGTCAACAGTGGATTGCGGGTTATGCACAAGGTGCAGCGCCTCTGCCCAATCGGGCCAGCATTCGCGCGCCTTTTGCGCGGGGTCGATCCAGTCGGGCAAATCCGGCAACAGTGTCAGCGCCGACCGCGTCGCTTTCCACATCGCCTTTTGCGTCAGGCCCGCATGCAGCGGATAGACAGGTTCAAAGGCCGGGATCGTATCAGCCTCGACCGGGGGCAGCACATGGTCGGGATGCACGATCTGCGCGATCCCGTCGAAAAGTTCGAGCTTGCCCGACACCACCCGCCGCTGGCCCGTGGGCAGCAGTTTCTGCAGATAATCGCCGCGCACGTGAAAAAACACGAGCTGGAACGACGTGTCCGCATCCTGCACCGTGACGCGGTAGGGTTTGCCCTTGGATTTCGGCGGCATATGCAGGCCGACCGTGACCTCGACCGTGACAACGCAAGGCGCGATCACCTCGCGGATGGAGGCGCGGCGGCGACGGTCCACGCCGGACATCGGCAAGGTCAGCAGCAGGTCTGCGGGTTTCGCGATGCCCGCGTCCGTCATGACCTGTGCGGTCTTGGCCCCCACCCCGTCCAGCCGCGTGAGCGTGCCGAACAGCGGGAAAAGCGCCTCTGGCCGGCCGGTCATGCGCCGCCGATCAGCGCAAGCCAGCCGTCCTCGTCCATGGTGCGGACGCCAAGCGCCTCGGCCTTGGCGGCCTTGGACCCGGCCCCCGGCCCCGCGACAAGAATATCGGTCTTGGCGCTGACCGATCCCGCGACCTTGGCGCCAAGCGATTCCGCGCGCGCCTTGGCCTCGGCCCGTGTCATCTTTTCCAGCGTGCCGGTGAAAACGATGGTCAGGCCGGACACGGGGCTGTCGGTGGCGACCTTGGGTGCGTCTTGCACATCAAGCTCGGCCACTAGAGCGGCGATTGACGCGGCCTCTGACGGGTTCTGCAGCGTCGTGATCAGCGATGTGGCCATCACGGCACCCACGCCATCGATGCTGGTCAACTCGTCCCAAGCGGCGCCCTGCCCGATTTCGGCCTCTTGCATGGCGGTCGCAAAGGCGGTCCATGATCCGTAGTGACTGGCCAGAAGCGCGGCCGAGCTTTCGCCCACATGGCGGATCCCCAGCGCATAAATCAGCCGGTTCAGCGGGATCGCGCGTTTGTCGTCGATGGCGGCAAAGAGGTTGTCGGCGCTTTTGGCCCCCCAGCCTTCACGGTTTTTCAGCTGTTGCAGCCCCTGCCCATAGCGCGCGCGCAGCGTGAAAATATCGACCGGCGTTGTGATCCAGCCATCGGCGTGGAACTGTTCGACCTGCTTGGCGCCCAGCCCTTCGATGTCGAAAGCCGCGCGCGAGACGAAATGTTTCAGCCTTTCAACGGCTTGCGCGGGGCAGATCAGGCCGCCCGTGCAGCGGCGGACGGCATCGCCCGCCTCGCGGATGGCGGGTGATCCACATTCGGGGCACGTGTCGGGGAATTGAAAGGGGATGGCATCCGCGGGCCTGCGCGCAAGGTCCACATCCTTGATCTTGGGGATGACGTCACCGGCGCGGTAGACCTGCACCCAGTCACCCACGCGGATGTCGCGACCATCGCGGATGGGTTGGCCATCGCCACCGCGCCCTGCGATATAGTCCTCGTTATGCAGGGTCGCGTTGGACACGACGACGCCGCCGACCGTCACCGGCGAAAGCCGCGCGACAGGTGACAGCGCGCCTGTGCGCCCGACCTGAATGTCGATGGCTTCCAGCGTGGTCCATGCCAGTTCGGCGGGGAATTTATGCGCTATCGCCCAGCGGGGGGTCGTGGACCGGAACCCCAGCCGCTGTTGCAACGCCAGATCATCGACCTTGTAGACAACGCCATCGATGTCATAGCCAAGGCGCGCGCGCTGCGCCTCGATCCTTGTATAGATCGCGATCAGGTCGGCGGGCGTGTCGCAGGTCGCGGTCAGCGGATTGGTCACGAACCCCAGTTCCGCGAGCCGCGCGATGGCCCCTGACTGCGTCGCGGCCAAGGGGTCCGACAGCGCGCCCCAGGCATAGGCGAAAAAACGCAAAGGCCGCGCGGCGGTGATGCTGGCGTCAAGCTGGCGCAAGGACCCGGCAGCCGCATTGCGCGGATTGGCGAAGGTTTTGCCGCCTTTTTCCGCCTGGCGCACGTTCAGGGCCGCGAAATCATCGTGGCTCATGTAGACTTCGCCGCGCACTTCCAGCACGGCGGGGGCGCCTGTCAGCTTCTGGGGAATATCACTGATGGTGCGCGCATTGGCGGTGACGTTTTCGCCCACGGCACCGTCGCCACGTGTTGCGGCCTGCACCAGCACGCCATCCTCATAGCGCAGCGACAATGACAGCCCGTCGATCTTGGGCTCGGCGGTATAGCGCAACGGCTGGTCCGCGGTCAGCCCCAGATATTTGCGCACCCGGTCATCGAAATCGGTGACATCATCATCGCGGAACGCATTGCCCAGCGAGAGCATCCGCACCACATGCGGCACCTTGCCAAACCCATCCGCCACCGCCGCGCCGATCTGCTCGCTTGGGCTGTCGTCGCGCTTGAGGTCGGGAAAGCGCGCCTCGATCGCGGCGTTGCGCTGTTTCAGCGCGTCATAAGCGGCGTCGCTGATGTCGGGCGCATCATCGCGGTGATAGGCGGTATTGGCCTGCTGCAAGGCATCCGACAGCCGCGCGAGTTCGATGACCGCATCGGCCTGCGTCAAATCCGCAACCTGTATCGTTGCCGTGTCCTGATCCTGTCCTGTCCGGCTCACCGCGTGCCCCCACATGCCGCGCGTCATCATTGGCGCGCCAGATAGTGTTACGCAGCCCGCCCGCCAAGGTCCAGTCGGCAAAGCCGCGCCCGGGCGGTCGTGGTCAGGCGCCGACGGCAAGCTTGGTGGTGGATTTCACCGGTTCCGGATCGCGCAGCACATAGCCACGGCCCCAGACGGTTTCGATGTTGTTTTCGCCATCGGCAGCCTCGGACAGTTTCTTGCGCAGTTTGCAGATGAACACGTCGATGATTTTCAGCTCGGGTTCGTCCATACCGCCATAAAGATGGTT
>DAISXL010000194.1:0-4431 GCA_036825855.1 Yoonia sp. | reverse complement strand
AGTCACGTCGTGACGCACCACCCGTGCATTAACTGGAGTACCGACATGCGCCTTACAACTACACTCGCTGCATCCGCAGTTCTCGCTGTTTCCGCTGTTGCCGCAAATGCAGGCAGCCTGGCCCCAGCAACCATGGAAGCTCCTGTCGTCGTGGCAGAGCAGCCAGCACCTGCCGGTTCGTCCATCAACCCAGCGTTCGTCGTGGTTGGCGTTCTGGCCGCTCTGCTGATCGCAGCTGCTGCCGAATAATATCTGACCCCGACCGCAAGGCCGGATCAGGAAAAGGCAGACCTTCGGGTCTGCCTTTTTTCGTTAGCGACGGGCCATCATCGCCAGCCGGATCAGCGTGCGTTCCATCAGCGCCGCCTGCGGGGCCGTGTTGGCAGACCGCAGTTGCAGGTCGGTATCGGTCAGCGCGGTCAGCGCCTTTTCCAGACGGTCGCGGCCCCATTGACTGACCTGCCGCGCGATCTTGTCGCGGCGTGGCCCAAAGACCGGCGGACGCAACCGCGCGACACCGGCGCTGGCCCCGCCCGGATCGGACGCCACGACATGCAGCCGCCGGAAATGCCGCATCGCCCCGATGCACAGCGTCACAGGCGTCACGCCTTGCGCGTATAACCCGCGCAGAACAGGGCCAAGCTGGTCGACCTGACCGGCAGTGACAACATCCAGCACATCGTCGACGTCCACCTCGGCCGATTGGGGCGCGTTTGCCATGATATCGGCGATGGTCAAGGGGGCGGCATCGCCCTGTTTATACAGCCCGACCTTCTCCACCGTCTGCCGGAAATCGCCCGGTTCCAGCGTATTCGCCAGCGCAAACAGCGCGTCCATCACATCACGGCCCGGCTGGTCCAACCCCGCATCCGTCAAGGCGCGGGCGATGTCGGACATGCTGGGCGGGTCATCGTAGATGCCGATGGCCATGGCGTTGCGGTGGCTTTCGAACACCTTGCGCAAAGGCGATTTGGCGGTCAGCTGGCCTGCGGTCACGACCAGCTGGGCATCGCCCTGCCGCCAGTCGGCAAGCGCCGCCTCGACCAGCTTGGACAGGGTGTCGGTGGCATCTTCGACAAAGGCGACACGGTGGCCGGGAAAGAACCCCTGCGCCTTGATCGCATCGTCCAGCAGAGCGGGGTCCTTGCGCAGGTCGGCGGCGGTGATGCGCGTCAGGCGCATTTCCTCTTCGCCTTGCGGGCCGACAAGGGCGGCGATTGCCTGCTGGCGTTTGGTCGCCACGCGCATCGGGTCCGCACCAAAGATCAGCAGGCCCGCATGGGCCGGATCGGGCTTGCGCAGATAACCGGCAGCGGCGTCGCCTGCCAGTTTCATCGCGGCAGGTCCGGTGCCAGCAGCAACAGGCGGCTGACGATCATATCCGCCAGCGCCACGGACAGGCGCGCGGTGGCGTCCATCTCGGCGGCTTGCGTGGCGGTGGTCGATCCGGTGGCGGCATAGCTGGTAAAGGTCTCATGGCTGCCGTTGGCGATAGTTGCACCCGTCGCGGCATCGGTCAGCACCCAAGTGACGGTGCCGATCACGTTGAACCGCGTATTGTCGCCCGATGTCGTGATTGCAAGGCTGCGCCGCCTGTCGGTGATCTGGGCGCGCAGCACATAGACCGGGGCATCCGCGACGCCCAGCCGTTGTTCCAGCCTTTCGCGCAAGCGGAAACCGGGAACGGTGTCGCGGGTGTCAAAGGCGACCTTGCCACGCAGGGCATTTTCCGTGCCGTAGACCGGCGCGAACCCACAGCCGCCAAGGGCCAGAAGGCCCAGCAGGAACAGGCGGCGGGAAGGGGTCCTAGATGACAATGTTCACAATCCGTCCGGGCACCACGATCAGTTTCTTGACGCTAGCGCCATTCAGCGCCCTTTGCACGCTGTCCAGCGCCAACACGGCGGATTCCACCTCTTGCACGCTGGCATCGGCGGCGACGACGATCTCGGTCTTGCGCTTGCCGTTGATCTGCACGGGCAGGGTGACGTGATCATCGACCAGCATGGCGGGGTCGGCGACAGGCCAGGCGGCGGTGGTGATCAAGCCTTCCCCTCCAAGGCTGGCCCAGATTTCCTCGGCCAGATGAGGGGTCATGGGGGACATCAGCTGCGCCAGTACCAGCGCCGCCTGCCGTTTGGCAGCGCCAGAGGCCGCGGATTTGCCCAAGGTATTGGTAAAGGCATAAAGCTTTGCAATCGCCGCATTGAAGCCGAAAGTTTCCAGCCCCATCGTCACATCATCGATGCAGCGGTGCATGGCACGCAACAGGTCGTCGTCGCCGGTGCCCGTCGCATCGGGGGCCGCCGCAATCTCGGACGCGATGCGATAGACCCGCGCAAGATGGCGGTTGGTGGCATCCGCGCCAGAGGCGGTCCATTCCACATCACGCTCGGGCGGGCTGTCGGACAGCACGAACCAGCGCGCGGTGTCGGCGCCATATTGCGCAAGGATGTCATCGGGATCGACGACGTTCTTCTTGGACTTCGACATCTTGGCAGAGGGGATCACCTCGACCTCTGTCCCGTCGGCCAGCTTGCCGTTCTTCACATCCTGCGGGAAGTGATAGACAGGGCGGCCCGCATCGTCGCGGGTCATGTAGATTTCATGCGTCACCATGCCTTGGGTGAACAGAGCGTTGAACGGTTCAATCGCGGTGTCGGGCAGATGGCCTGTGATCTGCATCGCACGGGCGAAAAAGCGGCTGTAGAGCAGGTGCAAAATCGCATGTTCGATCCCGCCGATATATTGGTCCACGTTCATCCAATAGGCCGCGTCGTCCATATTGGTGGGCGTCGGCGCATGGGGTGCGGTGAAGCGGGCGAAATACCACGACGAATCGACGAACGTGTCCATCGTGTCGGTTTCGCGGAGCGCGGGCTTGCCGCAGGCGGGGCAGGCGCAGTTGCGCCATGTGGGGTGGCGGTCCAGCGGGTTGCCCGGCACGTCGAAGGTGACGTCATAGGGCAGCTCGATGGGCAGGTTTTCTTTCTTTTCGGGCACGGCACCGCAGGTATCGCAATGCACGATGGGAATGGGGCAGCCCCAATAGCGCTGGCGCGACAGGCCCCAGTCGCGCAGGCGGAATTTGGTGACACCTTGGCCGATGCCATGCGCCTCGCAATGGGCGATGGCGGCGTCGACGGCCTGTTCGCCGGTCTGCCATTGGTCGCCCGCGAAGCCCTTGGTGTAGAACACCTTTTCGGTCTTGGGGGGCACATAGGCGGTGGTCAGATCGGTGGGCGCATCCGCATCCGGCAGGAAGGTCGCGATGATCGGCAAGCCGTATTTGGTGGCGAAATCGAAATCGCGCTGGTCATGGGCGGGGCAGCCGAAGATCGCGCCGGTGCCGTAATCCATCAGGATGAAATTCGCGATATAGACAGGCAGGTCGGGCTGGCCCGCCATCGGGTGCTTGACCGTCAGGCCAGTGTCATAGCCCAGCTTTTCGGCCTTTTCGATGGCTTCGGCCGTGGTGCCACCCTTGCGGCATTCGGCGCAGAAGGCAGCGATTTGCGCATCCTTGGCTTCCAATTCCTTGGCCAGCGGATGGTCGGGCGAGATGCCGACAAAGGACGCGCCCAGCAATGTGTCGGGGCGGGTGGTGTAAACCTCGATCTCGCCGCCATCGGTGCGGGTAAAGCTGAATTGCAACCCGCGCGATTTGCCGATCCAGTTGGCCTGCATCAGCTTGACCTTGGCGGGCCAGTTGTCCAGCCCGTCAATCGCGCTCAGCAATTCCTCGGAATAATCCGAAATCTTGAAGAACCATTGCACCAGTTCGCGGCGTTCGACCTCGGCGCCGGACCGCCAGCCTTTGCCGTCGATCACCTGTTCGTTGGCCAGCACGGTCATGTCGACAGGGTCCCAGTTCACCACCGCTTTCTTGCGGTAGATCAGGCCCTTGGACAGGAAGTCGATGAACAGCGCCTGCTGCTGGCCATAGTATTCGGGGTCGCAGGTGGCGAATTCGCGGGACCAGTCGATAGACAGACCCAAGGGTTTCATCTGCGCGCGCATGTCGGCGATATTCTGGTAGGTCCAGTCCTTGGGGTGGCCACCCGACGCCATCGCCGCGTTTTCGGCAGGCATCCCGAACGCGTCCCAACCCATCGGGTGCAGCACGTTGTGGCCTGTCGCGAGCTTATACCGCGCGATCACGTCGCCCATCGTGTAGTTGCGCACATGGCCGATGTGGATGCGCCCCGATGGATAGGGGAACATTTCCAGCACGTAATACTTGGGTTTGTCCGCGCTGCGGCTGGCCTTGAAGATCTGGGCCTCGGCCCAGATGTCCTGCCATTTCGGTTCGATCGCAGCGGGGGAGTAGGGGGTCATCGCTTGGGTCTTTCTCGGGGGCAAAAAGGCGTTGCCCCGTCATAATCCGGCGCGGCGGCGATGGCTATACCCGCAAACGCAAAGAGCGGCCCC
>DAISXL010000193.1:0-4458 GCA_036825855.1 Yoonia sp. | reverse complement strand
CCGTTCAGCACGCTGGCAGGGTCGAGCGCGGGCAGCAGTTCCTTGGCCATCTCGATCTCTTCGCGGAACTTGGCCAGAAGGTCGGCAGGCACGTGTTCGGCCAGCTTGGGGTCATCCAGCCCGTTGATCTCGATACTGTCGGCAACCCTGTTGCGGTCGGCGCGGTCCATCAGTTCCAGCCGGTCGCGCAGGATGTCATAGCAGCCGATGAAATCGCGCCCGACCCCGATAGGCCATGACGCAGGGGTCACGTCGATCGCCAGATTTTCTTGGATTTCGTCAATGATGTCGAATGTATCGCGGCTTTCGCGGTCCATCTTGTTGCAAAAGGTCAAGATCGGCAGGTCGCGCAGACGGCAGACCTCGAACAGTTTGCGGGTCTGGCTTTCGACACCCTTGGCCCCGTCGATCACCATGATCGCGGCGTCAACGGCGGTCAGCGTGCGATAGGTATCTTCCGAAAAGTCCGAGTGACCGGGCGTGTCGACCAAATTGAACCGGTATTTGCCGAAATCGAACGACATGGCCGAGGCGGATACGGAAATGCCGCGGTCCTTTTCCATCTGCATGAAATCGGACCGTGTGCGCCGCGCCTCGCCTTTGGCGCGGACTTGTCCGGCCATCTGGATCGCGCCGCCGAACAGCAGGAACTTTTCGGTCAACGTCGTCTTGCCCGCATCGGGGTGCGAGATGATCGCAAAGGTGCGACGGCGGGCGATTTCGGGCGGCAAGGCGGGGCGATTTGTCATGGCCAATGGCTTTAGGTGTTTCGCGCTCAAAGGGCAATGTGTCCGCCTGTCTTGACGCAAGATTCATGTTTGCCTGCCAAACAGGGCGTGAAAGGCGGTGGCATGATTTTTTGGGC
The DNA here is from genome assembly GCA_036825855.1 of Yoonia sp. Classification (GTDB taxonomy): domain Bacteria; phylum Pseudomonadota; class Alphaproteobacteria; order Rhodobacterales; family Rhodobacteraceae; genus Yoonia. Next base: position 3,593 of record DAISXL010000193.1, on the reverse strand, counting down.
ACGGATGCTGGTGGTCTGCTTGGTCCTGTCGGCCTGTGGCGGCGGTGGCGGTGACAGCCCCGGCAGCGGGATCGACCCGCGTCTGGCGCGGCTCGATATCTATGATGCGCAGCGCATCAGGGTGCTGGGCGATCCGGGGGCGGGGGTGATGGGCATCGCACCCACGACCAGCGATCTGCCCGTGGACGGCAGCGCGCAACTTACCGGTTTCGCCACCTTGCGTGTCGAAGGGGCGCAGCCTTTGGTGCTGTTCGGCGATGCGCGCTTGGATGTCGATTTTGGTGCAAGGGCCGTCAGCGGTGCGATGACGGGTTTTTTCGGCACGGTGCCGGGGGCGGGCGTGCAGGATTTCGCGGGAGAGGTGACAGTGACGGATGGCACCGTCGCGCGCGACCTGCGGCTGACCTATGGCGGCGCATTGTCGGGCGGCGGGCAGCAACTGGCGCTGTCAGGCAGCATGACGGGGGCGTTTCTGGGCGATCCGGTCACTGCGCTGTCGGCGGCTGATCTGGAACCAGTGGTTGTTCAGAACGGCATCACCAGGACCGGCACGCTGGTGCTGGTCGCGGAACAGGGGGTGCCGTGACGCCGACCCCCGCATCGTAACGGATTGTTAACCAAACTGCGCGACAAGGCGGGATGAAACGCATCCTGTCTCTTGTCTGGTGTCTGGCGGCCTGCTCTGGCGGGGGCGGCGGTGGTCCGGGCAATCCCGCGCCCGGCGATGCCTTTGCCGCCTTGCAGGACCGCGTGACGGTGCAGGGGATCACGCCTTTTGCGACCCTGCCCGAGACGGGGGATGTGGCCTATGACGGCCGCGTGCGGCTGACCTTGCCGCTGGGCGGAGCAGCGCCCGCCCGCTATGATGGTGATCTGGACCTGCGTATGAGCTTCGGGACAACGCCCGATCCGGTCACCGGCAGCATCGGCAACCTGCAAGGCGCGGGGGGTGCTGTCACCGGCAGCCTGCAAATCGGCGACGGTGTGTTCTATCCCGCAGCGCCCGAGCGGGATTACCAGTTCACCGCCGAACTGTCCGGCACGCTGACGCAGAACGCGGTGCCGCATGTCATTACGGCAGAGATGTCAGGCGATTTCTTTGGGCCCGCAGGCGCGGGCATCGCAGGTGTGATCGCGCGGGGGGCTGTACGTCAAGGCGACGAAATTGACATTTTCGACGGCAGTTTCGCCGCAGAACGCGCCTCCTCAGGACGTTGAGGCGCGGCGCAGCAATGCCGCCGCTGTCGCGGGGTCGATCAGGCTGTCGCGCACTTCGTAATCCATATGCGGGCGGTGGCGGTGCAGGGCGGCGCCTGCCGGCATGGCGTGCTGCGTCGTGGCATCGACCAGATGCGATTCCGCGGCGATCCCTTCGGCATAGATGATGTGATGGTCGTCGAACACCAGCTGGAAATAATCCACATAGCCGCCGCGCCGCCGCAGGACAGTGGTGTCATTGACCAGTTGGCGGGCGCGGATCAGCACCTCGGCCTGACCCGTGCCCAAGAGATCGCTGCGCTGATAGACAAAGATCCGGTGGTCAGGGCGCAGCACCAGATCGGCGTCGTTGTGCAAGGCACCTTGCGTGATGACGACCGGCGCAAAGCGCCCCGTCGCGCGCATCGTAGCCTGTGCGACATGGCGCAAGGCCTGTTTGCCTGCATCCCGCGTCAGCACCAGATCGCCGGGGGCCAGCGTTTCGACCGCCTGCATCCGGCCATCGCCCATCGTGATCCGCGTGCCGCGCGCAAACGACCCTGCCGCCGCTTCGGCAAAGCGGCGCGTTGCGGTTTCCCGCGCGATCCCGACAAGGCGATAGCGCCGGTCCGGCACGATATCGCCCAAGGCCATCAGGTAGATCGCGACGGCAAGGCCACCGCTTTCCTCGACCAGCACCAGCGCATCATGGGTGGTGCCGTCGGGGGCCATCAGCGTCAGGCAGCAATCCAGATGCACCGCGTTCTGCGCGCCGGCTCTGCGGCGCAGACCGCTGTCCTCGGTCAGCAGGTCCAGCGGCAGGGGAAGGGCCTTTTGCGCCAGCGTATAGACATCATCCAGCACCAGTTCATCGGCAAACCCCAGCGGTTCACCGATCAGGACGCCGTCGGTGACGGTCACATCCTCGGCGCGGAAAACGTCGATCGTGATCTGGTTGCTGGCCATGCCAGTGGTCTACACCGCAGGCCACGCAGGGGTAAGATCAAATTGCCCGCCGTCACCGGGAATGCTAGGTCAAGGGCGCAAAACAGGGGAAAAGCAATGGATCTGGGAATTTCAGGGAAAACCGCGCTGGTCTGCGCATCGTCCAAAGGGCTGGGGCGCGGCTGTGCCGAGGCTTTGGCAGAAGCGGGGGTGAACCTTGTGCTGAACGCGCGCGGCGCTGACGCGCTCGAGACGACCGCCGCCGATATCCGCGCCCGTTACGGCGTGCAGGTCACGACCGTCGCCGCCGATGTGGCAACCGAGGACGGCCGTGCGCGGCTTCTGGCGGAGGCAGGCGATGTGGATATTCTGGTGAACAACGCGGGCGGCCCACCGCCGGGCCTGTGGTCGGACTGGGACCGGGACGATTTCATCAAGGCGCTTGATGCCAATATGCTGGCCCCCATCGCGCTGATGAAGGCGCTGCTGCCCGGCATGATCGAAAAAGGCTGGGGCAGGGTGGTCAATATCACCTCGGGGTCAGTCAAGGCGCCGATCCCGCAACTGGGCCTGTCCAATGCCGCGCGCGCGGGGCTGACGGGCTATGTCGCAGGCACCTCGCGGCAGGTGGCGCCCCATGGCGTGACGATCAACAACCTGCTGCCCGGCATCCATGCGACCGACCGCGCGGTCAGCCTCGATCAGGGCGTCAGCAAGGCGCAGGGCATCGACATGGCCACCGCCAAGGCGCAGCGCGAGGCGACGATCCCCGCCCGCCGCTATGGCACGGCGGCCGAATTCGGCGCAACTTGCGCGTTCTTGTGCAGCCAGCATGCGGGGTTCATCGTGGGGCAGAACATCGTCCTTGATGGCGGCGCGATCAACGCGACAATCTGATGGCGGAAAGGTTCAGCCTGAAAGACCATCTGTTCAACGCGGGCACCGTCGCCCTTTTGGGCGGCCAGTTCGCGGCGGCGGGGGTGTTTCGGGCTGACCCCTTTGTGCGTGACGTGATGGCGCGGATGCCCGCGTTGGAGCTGATGGCGCGGATCCAGATGATCGCCGATGTGCTGGCCGACCATCTGCCGCGTGATTTTCCCGCCGCCGCCGATGCAATCCGCGCGGCCTTGCCGCCGCCGCTGGACCCCGGCCTGACGGACGATGATTTCGGGCATTTCATCCATGCGCCCTTGGGCGTTTTCGTCGAAAACCACGGGTTGGAGGATCACCGTGACCGCAGCCTTGATCTGCTGGCAGAGATCACGCAGCGCTTTTCGATGGAGTTTTCGATCCGCACCTTTCTGAACCGCTGGCCGGACGCGACGCTGGAACGGATGCAGGATTGGGCGGGGCATGACCATTACCACCTCCGCCGTCTGGTCAGCGAAGGCACGCGGCCGCGTCTGCCATGGGGGCGTGCCGTCAAGCTCGATCCCGCGCAGACGCTGCCG
>DAISXL010000192.1:0-4473 GCA_036825855.1 Yoonia sp. | reverse complement strand
TCCTGCATCAGCACGCGGGCCGGGCGATAGGCGATTTCGCGGGGGTTCTTGCCACCCATCGTGGCCCAGTCGGAAAATGCCTTGATGTCATCGACGCTGACCGAAAAACCGCCATCCTCGAAACGCAGCAGGTTTTCCAGCACCACCTTCAGGGCGGCGGGCAGTTTGGAGAAATCGCCCAAGCCTGCCGCTTCGGCGGCGGCGATCGAATAGTAGGCGACCGACTGGTCCCCGACTTTCAGCGTTTTGCGGGTCTTGGCGGTGTCTTTGCCGACGGTGACGGTCATGGCTATCCCTTTCATGGCTTATGCAAAGCAAGGCTATTGCCGCGCTTTTGCCCCATGCGCGATTGCCGATCAAGGGGGTCAGGCGAAAATTTGTATACCATTGCACACAATTGATCAGAATCTTGCCCAGCAGAGTGAAACATTGCGACCAAGACAGTCGCAATTGGTTGATTGGCATTTCGGCCCGATTTTGCCTAAACCGCTTGAGCAGCCTCAGTTGGGATGGAACATGCGCCTTTTACTAGCAGCAGTCGGGTTGGCCGGTCTTTTCAACGCCGCGCAAGCGGTGGCACAGGACAATCCGGTGGTGGTGGAGCTTTATACATCGCAGGGCTGTTCGTCCTGCCCGCCCGCTGATGATATCTTGCGCGAACTTGCCAAACGCGATGATGTCATCGCCTTGGCGCTGCATGTGGATTACTGGGATTATCTGGGGTGGGTCGATGTTTTTGGCAAGCCTGAACATACTGCCCGCCAGCAGGCCTATGCCCATGCCGCGCAGGCGGCGATGATCTATACGCCGCAGATGATCGTGGGCGGGATCGACCACATGGTCGGATCGCGCCCGATGCAGGTGATGGATACCTTGCAGGCCCATGCCGACAAGCCCAGCCCCTTCGATGTGCAGCTGATGCGGTCCGGTGACATGGTCACGATCACCGCCGCGCCGGGTCAGCCCGGCAGTTACGATGTGCAACTGGTCCGTTACATGCCGTCGCAGACCGTCGATATCCGGCGCGGCGAAAATGCCGGCAGCCAGATCGATTACGCCAATATCGTCACATCCTGGACGGTGCTCGGCCAATGGGACGGGCTGATGCCGCTTGACGTGAGCGTGCCCGCGGAAGGGCCGGAGGCTGTCGTTGCGATCATCCAGCAGACGGGGCATGGCGCCATCGTCGGGGCAGCGCGCCTGCGTTAATCCTGCCGCGCTTTCCAGCGCCGGTGCACCCAGAACCACTGCGCGGGGTTCGCCGCAATCTGCCGTTCCAGCGAGGCTGTGAGCGCCAGCATCATCGCGTCGGGCGTGTCAGGCGTCACGGGCGCATCGAGCACGATTGCGAAGGACAGCCCGTCCGGCTGGCGTATCCCGAAATAGGGAATGACCAGCGCTTCGGTGCGCAAGGCGATATCGGCGATGGAGGTCGCCGTATGCGCGGGTCGCCCCAGAAACGGGATCGCAGGGCCTTTGGCCGCGACATCGAACAGCAGGGTCCCCATGCCGCCGCCGCGCAGATGCCGCACGAAACCCATCGTCCCTTGTCGGCCCTGTTCAAACACCGGCCCGCCCCATGACGTCATCGTGCGGGAATAATGCGCATTGAAAAAGGCGTTCTGCATGGGACGGTAAAGCCCGCCCACGTCATAGCCCATGCGGGTCAGCACCTGACGCGGGGCTTCGTGGTTGCCGAAATGGCCGGTGGCAAAGATCACGGGGCGTTTGTCGGCAGCGGCCTGTTCCAGCGCCGCGATGCCGGGACCGACGGGCAAGGTGCCTGCCAGATGCGCGCCAAAGTCGCGCCAGGAATAATTCTCGATCAGAGTGCGGCCGAAGTTGTCACAGCAGGCGCGGGCGAGGCGCTGCCGCTCGGCTTTGGGCATGTCGGGATAGATCAGCGCCAGATGCTGTTCCGCCCGGCTGCGATAGCCCGCCAGCGGGGCGATGCCATGCGCCAGGGCTGCCCCCATGAACCGGACACGGGCGGCATAGGGCAGGCGCTTGGCGGTGCCGATCAGCCCGCGCAAGGCCAGGTCGGCAGCACGGTCGGCCATGCTGCCGGTGATCTCGGACTCCTCGGTCACGGGTGACGGGGCGCCGTGGCCTGAGCCGTGCCGATCATGCTGTCGCGGCTGACAAGGGCGGCCAGCGCCTCGGCTGACCAGCCTTCGGTGCCGGCGGGGCGGGCAGGGATCACGATATAACGCATGTCGGCGGTGCTGTCGTGGACGCGGACCTGCACATCCTTTGGCAGGTGCAGGCCGAATTCGGACAGGACCTTGCGGGGTTCGCGCACGGTGCGCGACCGATAGGCGCGGGATTTGTACCAGTCGGGCGGCAGGCCGAGCAGGTTGCGCGGATAGCAGGAACAGAGCGTGCAGACGATGACGTTATGCACATCCGCCGTGTTTTCGACCGCGATCAGACGCAAAGGGCCGATGTCAAAGCCCATCGCGCGGCTGGCTTCGGCGGCATCATCGAGCAAGGCTGCGCGAAAAGCGGGGTCGGTCCAGGCGCGGGCCACCACGGCGGCCCCGTTGGCCGGGCTGCGCGCATCCATCGTGGCGATCTGGGCGCTGATGTCGGCGGCAGTGGTGACGCCCTTGGCGATCAGCAACTCGCGCACGGCGATTTCCATCTGCTGCGCATAGGTCAGCGGATGGTCGTCGTCGGGGCGGTGAGGATGGTGGTGGTGGTGGTCATGGGGCATGGGGCGCCTCTGCCGGTTCAAGCCAATGGGCATAGATTTCCGCGTCGATCGTGTCGCTGGCCTGTTCGGCACTGCTGCCCCAGACCTCGGCCATGGTGAAACGCACGCGCAACAGCGGGATCATCCGGCCCTGATGGCGATAGGCAAGGTCTTCGGGGTTGGGAAAGGCGCCAAGGTCGCGTTCGACCCAGCCGGTCTTGCCGCGCAGATAGGCGGGAGTGCGCACATGGCCGGGGGGCATGTCGGCGCGCACGCGCAGATAGGTCCGGTCAGTCACGGCAAGCATCGCCATAGGTCGGCCCGCGGGCGGCGACCTCGGTCATCTTGCGGGCCAGTTGGTCGGTGGTATAGACGCCCGCCTCGATCAGGTTCTGGTTGATCGCGGCGATCCAGCGTTCGTAATAGCTCATCGTCTCGAAGGCCTCGGCGCCCATGTCTTCCAGCACGCGGCGCAGCCCGTCGACGGTGAAATGCCCTTTGCTGCTGCCGATCACCATCAGCGCATCGACACGTTTTTCCCACAGGGCGAAATCATGCTGATCCTGCGGAACCTGTCCGGCGGGAAGCCCGCCCATGTCATGCCAGCGACGGCCGGTGGTGAGGTTGTGATCTGTCATGCCACAGATTTAAGCAGATCAGGCGGCCCTGTCCACGCGATAAAACGGCTACCCCGCCAAGGCAGGGGTCCACAGGCGGGGCAGGGCTGCGCGGCGCCTACTCCGCCTCATCCGGATCGCGCAACACGATCATCCCTGCATCCACAAGTTCGCGCACGGCCGTGGTGATGGCGGCCATCGCCGTTTCGGCATCGGCTTTCTTGATGGTGCCGCGTTCGGCGGCGTCTTCGCGCATCTGGGCGGCCATGCGTTGCGACACATTTGCCAGCAGATATTCGGCCGAGGCAACGACGGCCGCGTCGCCCGCCAGACCCGCCGCAATGGCCGTGGTCAGCACAGAGGCATCGACTGACCGGATACAGGTCGGAATGTCGGTGGGTTTGACGCGCGGGGCGATGTCCTTGAAGGTAAAGATCGCCTTGCGCACGTCGCTGGCGAAAACGGGGTCCTTGGCGCCCAATCCTTCGAGCACGTCCTCGCGGGTGTCGGTGGTGGCGGAATTGAGGATCGCGCCCAGCCGCTGCACTGGCGCCTTTTCAAAGGCGGTGGCCGCGCTGCGCCCGTAATCCTGAGCAAGCGCCCGTCCGATGCGCCGCACGACGTCGGGGGTCACATCCGCCGTCAGCGACATGGCATAGGTGATCCGGCGCGCGCGGTCACCGGGGGTCTTTGCCAGCACCTCTGCCGCCTTGGCGACGGGCAATTTGGACAGGGTGACAGCGCAGATTTCGATGCTTTCGGACTGCATGATCCGCGCCAGCACCGGCACCGACAGGTCGACGACCATGGGCCAGTGGTCACCGTTGCGCACGCTTTCCAGTTGCGATTGCAGGCGGCTGGCCAAGGCGGGGCTAAGATGACCGGACAGTGCGGTGATCGCATTGTCGCGGTTGCCGGGGGTGGCCATGCCCATCGCGTCAAGTTCGGCTGCGAATTCCTCGGCGACGGCGTCCATCGTGACACGGTCCAGCCGCCGCAGCATGGCAAGTTCGCCAGTCAGGATTTCCTGCAAGGATTCGGGCAGGTCAGCCAAAGGCATGGTGCCGCCATCGGCAATCAGCATTTGGACAACGATCGCGGCCTTGCGGCGGCGCGTCATCGCGGCGGTGGTCTGGATGTCGGACATGAAGGTCATGACCG
>DAISXL010000191.1:0-4492 GCA_036825855.1 Yoonia sp. | reverse complement strand
AACTCTCGACCTCACCCTTACCAAGGGTGTGCTCTGCCACTGAGCTACCACAGCATCCGTGAGGCGGGGGATTACCGACATTCGCCCGCGCGTGCAAGCCCTCTCTGGACGGTTTTTGCGGGTCTTGGTAACAGGGGTGCATGGACAGCAAAGACAGCAAGCCACAGCCTGCCAAGACCGGCACAACCCGCGAAGAACGGTTGAAAGCCGCGCTCAAGGCCAATATGGCCAAGCGCAAGGCACAGGCGCGCGCCCGCGCCGATGCACCAGACAAACAAGAGAAAGACTAGCCATGGATTCCATTTTGGTCAAAGGCGGCGCGGCACTCAACGGCAAGATCCAGATCGCGGGGGCCAAGAACGCCGCATTGGCGCTGATGCCTGCCACCTTGCTGTCAGAAGAACCGCTGACGCTGACCAATGCGCCGCGTCTGTCCGATATCAAGACGATGACGGCGCTGTTGCAATCCTTGGGCGTCGAGGTCACGTCGATGCAGAAGGGCAAGGTGCAGGTGCTGTCGTCGCATGCGATGACATCGACCCGCGCGGATTATGAAATCGTGCGCAAGATGCGCGCGTCCAATCTGGTGCTGGGCCCGCTTCTGGCGCGGCATCATCAGGCGATCGTGTCCTTGCCCGGCGGTTGCGCCATTGGCGCGCGGCCGATGGATATCCATGTGACAGCGCTTGAAACCATGGGCGCGACGATTGAATTGAAGGACGGCTATCTGCATGCCACCGCCAAAGGCGGGCTGAAAGGCGCGCGGGTGGCGCTGCGTTTTGCCAGCGTCGGCGCAACCGAAAACGTGCTGATGGCCGCCACCTTGGCCAAAGGCACGACGGTCATCGAAAACGCGGCGCGCGAGCCGGAAATCGTGGACCTCGCGCAATGTCTGCGCCGCATGGGCGCGCAGATTGACGGCGAAGGCACCAGCACGATCACCATTCAGGGCGTCGACCGTCTTGGCGCTGCGACCCATCCTGTTGTCACCGACAGGATCGAGCTTGGCACCTATATGCTGGCCCCGGTCTTTGCGGGGGGCGAGGTGGAATGTATCGGCGGGCGGATGGACCTTGTGGGCGCATTCGCGGAAAAACTGGCAGAAGCGGGGGTCGAGGTCACCGAAACCCCTGACGGCCTCAAGGTCAAACGCAACGGCAGCCGTGCCAAGGCCGTCAACGTCACAACGGCCGTGTTCCCCGGTTTTCCGACCGACCTGCAGGCGCAAATGATGGCGATGCTGTGCACAGCACAGGGCACCTCGGTGCTGGAAGAAAAGATTTTCGAGAATCGCTTCATGCATGCCCCCGAACTGATCCGCATGGGGGCAAAGATCGACGTGCAGGGCGGCACCGCCACGGTGCAGGGCGTGGACCGCTTGAAAGGCGCGCCTGTGATGGCGACGGACCTGCGCGCGTCGGTGTCGCTGATCCTTGCGGGGCTGGCGGCGGAAGGTGAGACGCTGGTCAGCCGCGTTTACCACCTTGATCGCGGGTACGAGCATGTCGAGGAAAAGCTGCGCGCCGTGGGCGCCAATATCGAACGGGTGCCCGGATGACCAAGGACGCCAGTTTCCGCGACGGGGCGGACAAGCCTTTGCGCCTCCGCGCGCTGGACGCCGATGATCTGGCGGTGATCGCCGCGATCACGCAGGATGCCGTGTTTCCCGTTGCGGAAATGCGCTGGGACCGCAAGGCGCGCCGTTTTGCCCTGCTCATCAACCGCTTTCGTTGGGAAAACGGGCACCAGCAGCCCGAGCGCGTGCAATCCGTGCTGGCCTTCGAGGATGTGATGGCCGTGCAAAGCCAGGGCATCGCCAAGGCCGACAGCGATCTTGTCTGTTCGCTTTTGTCGATCAGCTTTACGCCTGCAGATGACGGCGCCGGCCGGGTCGAACTGACCTTGGCGGGCGACGGTGCCATCGCTTTGCAGGTCGAGGCGCTGGAGGCTGTGCTGCGCGATGTCACGCAACCCTATGCTGCCCCGTCGGGCAAGGCTCCAAAGCACCCCGACTGATCCCATTGAAGCGGGTCGCGGTCCCCGCTATGTCCCCTGACATCAAGGAGACACCGATGCCGCAATTCCTGTCCACGACCGATTCCGATTTCGAGGCCCGCTTTACCGCCCTTCTGGGTGCCAAACGCGAGGATAGCCCCGATGTCGATCATATCGTGGCCGAGATCATCGCCGATGTACGCGCACGCGGCGATCAGGCGGTCATTGATCTGACCTCGCGGTTCGACCGGCTGGACCTGACGCCCGCAACCTTGCGCTTTACGCCCGCAGGAATCGCCGCCGAATGCGCGCTGGTCTCGGACGAAGACCGCGCCGCACTCGAACTCGCCGCCGCGCGCATCCGCGCCTATCACAGCCGCCAGATGCCCGAGGATGCCAGCTGGACGGATGAGACGGGTGCCATGCTGGGCTGGCGCTGGACGCCGGTGTCGGCGGCGGGGCTTTATGTGCCGGGTGGGCTCGCCAGCTATCCGTCATCGGTGCTGATGAATGCGATTCCGGCCAAGGTTGCGGGGGTGCAGCGCTTGGCTATCGTCGTGCCCACACCCGATGGCGTGACCAATCCGCTGGTCCTGATGGCGGCCCAGATCGCAGGCGTGGACGAGATTTACCGCATCGGCGGCGCGCAGGCGATTGCGGCACTGGCCTATGGCACCCAGACCATCCCGCCCGTGGACAAGATCACAGGGCCGGGCAATGCATTCGTCGCCGCCGCCAAACGGCGGGTGTTCGGAAAGGTCGGCATCGACATGATCGCGGGGCCGTCCGAAATCCTTGTCATCGCGGACAAGGACAACGACCCCGACTGGATCGCGCTTGATCTGTTGTCGCAGGCCGAACATGACGAAAGCGCGCAATCGCTGCTGATCACCGATGATGCGGCATTCGGGCGCGCGGTGGCAGAGGCAGTGGACAAACGCCTGCAAACGCTGGAACGCCGCGCGATTGCAGGCGCCAGCTGGCGCGACTTCGGCGCGATCATCACGGTCGCGGATATGGACGAGGCTGTGGCCCTGTCCGACCGGATCGCGCCGGAACATCTGGAACTTTGCACAGCAGACGCCGATGCACTGGCCGGCCGGATCACCCATGCGGGTGCCATCTTCATTGGCGGTTGGACACCCGAGGCGATCGGCGATTACATAGGCGGGCCCAACCATGTTCTGCCGACAGCCCGGTCGGCCCGTTTTTCGAGTGGATTATCAGTGATGGACTTTATCAAACGCACCACCCTGTCGCGCATGACGCCCGACGCGCTGGCCGCCATCGGCCCCGCCGCCGAACGGCTGGCGAAATCCGAAAGCCTGCAAGCCCATGGGCTGAGCGTGCGCGCGCGGCTTGACCGGCTTAACCGGGGGGTCTGAGATGCCGCGGATCGTCAATATCACCCTTGATGACAGCGGCTTGCCCGCCCCCACGCCCGAGATCGACCAGGAACGCAAGGTCGCCATGTTCGACCTGCTGGAAGACAACAGCTTTGCCATGCCGCCGCGCGACGACCGCGCGATGCCAGAAGGGCCGTTCCAACTGGGCCTGTCGATCCGCGAAAAGCGACTGGTGTTCGATATCCAGCTGGAGGACGGGACACCTGCGGGAGAGTTTCACCTGTCGCTTGGTCCCTTCCGGCAGGTGGTGAAAGATTATTTCCAGATCTGCGCCAGCTATTTCGACGCGGTCAAAACCCTGCCCCCCAGCCAGATCGAAACCATCGACATGGCCCGCCGCGGTATCCACAACGAAGGCGCGCGGGTGTTGCAGGAACGGCTCGAAGGCAAGGCCATCGTGGACAACGACACCGCCCGCCGCCTGTTCACGCTGATCTGCGTGCTGCATTTTGGGGGCTGATGTGGACGATACCGGCAAATACGCACCCCTGCCCCAATCGGTGCTGTTTTGCTGCGACCACAATTCTGTGCGATCCCCGATGGCCGAGGGTATCATGAAAAAGCTTTATGGCAAGCGGTGTTACGTCCAGTCCGTCGGCGTCAAGAACGATATGGAAATCGACGGTTTCGCCGTCACCGTCTGTGCGGAAATCGGGGTCGAGGTGTCGCGCCACCGCTCGCGGTCCTTTGACGAGATGGAACAATGGGGCGATGATCTGTCGTCGTTCGATCTGGTGCTGGCGCTGTCGCCCGCCAGCCAGCGGCGCGCGCTGGACCTGACGCAGTTCTTTCACATGGATGTCGAATACTGGCCGATCCTTGACCCCACCGGCATGGGCGACAACCGCGAGGCGCGTCTGGCGCTTTACCGTCAGGCCCGCGACCAGATTCACGACCGGCTTGTCGCCCGCTTTGGCCCCGCAACCAACGATACCGCCGCGTGACGCGGGTTCCATTCGCCGTGGACGCATATTTGCCCTTGAAAAACGGACCGGACAGGCGCATTTAGCAGCGGTCCGCAAACAGCGGACGAGATATACAGGAGATCACATGGCCAAGGAAGAACTGCTCGAATTCCCAGGTGTCGTGAA
>DAISXL010000190.1:0-4499 GCA_036825855.1 Yoonia sp. | reverse complement strand
ACGATCTGGTCCACGACCTGCGCCAGAAGCGTATCATCCTCGCATTCCGCCATCACGCGGATCAGCGGTTCGGTGCCGGATTTGCGGATCAAGAGGCGGCCTTTGCCGTGAAGCTTGGTTTCGGCATCCGCAATCGAGGCCGCGACGCCTTTGGTCGCGAGCGGATCGGTGCCAGCGGTGAAGCGCACGTTTTTCAGCATCTGCGGCACGGTGTCGAAATTGCGGGCAAGCACGCTCGCTTTATGCCCCGTATCGATCATCGCGGCCAGAAACTGCAATCCCGCCAGCAGACCGTCACCCGTCGTGGCATAATCGGTCATCACGATATGGCCCGATTGTTCCCCGCCAAGGTTGAACCCGCCTGCGCGCATCGCCTCGACCACATAACGGTCGCCGACGGCGGTGCGTTTCAGATGCAGCCCCTTGGCCCCAAGGAACCGTTCCAGCCCCAGATTGGACATGACCGTCGCCACCAAAGTGTCGCCCTGCAACCGGCCCTGCGCCGCCCAGCGCGCGGCCATCAGCGCCATGATCTGGTCGCCATCGGCAACAGCGCCGGTTTCGTCCAGAATCATCACGCGGTCTGCGTCGCCATCCAGACAGATGCCCACATCGGCCCCCGTGTCCCGGATCACCTGTGCGGCGCGCTCGGGGTGCGTTGATCCACAGCCGTCGTTGATGTTGAACCCGTCAGGGTCGACGCCGACCTTGATGACGGTGGCACCGAGTTCCCACAGCACCTCGGGGGCGACCTTGTAGGCGGCGCCATTGGCGCAATCCACCACGACCTTCAGGCCGTTCAGCCGCATGCCCGATGGAAAGGTCGATTTCAGCCGTTCGGCATAGCGGAAGCGCCCGTCGTCGATCCGCTTGGCGCGCCCGATATTGCCGGCCTTGGCGGGTTCAATCTCGGAGGCGATCAGCGCTTCGATCTGTTCTTCGGCAGCATCCGATAGTTTGAACCCGTCAGGGCCGAAAAACTTGATCCCGTTGTCGTGGTGAGGATTGTGGCTGGCAGAAATCATGATGCCGACATCCGCGCGCATTGAGGTGGTCAGCAACCCCACCGCCGGGGTCGGCACAGGCCCCAAAAGCAGCACGTTCATGCCGGTGCTGGTCAGCCCCGCCGTCAGCGCGTTTTCGAACATATAGCCCGACAGGCGCGTGTCCTTGCCGATCACCACGCGGTGACCGTTCGATCCGTCATTGCGGAAATAGCGTCCTGCCGCCGCCCCGATGCGCAAGGCCATGTCGGCCGTCATCGGAGAGACGTTCGCCGTGCCGCGCACCCCGTCGGTGCCAAAGAACTTGCGTGTCATCTGCTGTCTGTCCCGTTGATCGCCGACCAGAGGGCCAGCGCCTGTTTTGTGGCGAAGGTATCATGCACCCGCAGGAACTGCACCCCCTGCGATACGGCATGAAGCGCCACTGAGACGGAACCCGCCACGCGGTCCTTGGCGTCCTGTCCGCCGCCGATGGTGCCGATGAACCGCTTGCGCGAAGCCCCGAGCAGGATCGGGCAGCCAAGCGCATGGAACAGCGACAGGTTCTTGAGCAGGGTCAGGTTATGGTCCTGCGTCTTGCCAAAGCCGATACCAGGGTCGATCACGATCTGCTCGCGCGCGATGCCAGCGGCCTCGGCCAAGGCGATGCGGGCGGCGAGAAAGTCGTAGACGTCGAGCAGCACATCATCATAGCGCGGGTCGTTCTGCATGGTGGCGGGATCGCCCTGCGCATGCATCAGGCAGACAGGCAGGCCCGCATCCACCGTGACCTGCGCCAAGGCGGGGTCATGGCTGAAGGCTGCGACGTCGTTGACCATGCTCGCCCCCGCCGTGATGGCCGCTTGCGCCACATCGGCCTTGCGCGTGTCGATGGAAATGGCGACCGCGGACTGCGCCCTGATCGCGGCAATGACAGGGGCGGTGCGGCGGATTTCCTCGGCATTGGGCACGGTCACGGCACCGGGCCGCGTGCTTTCGCCGCCAATGTCGATGATCTCGGCCCCGTCGGACTGCATCGCCAGAGCACGGGCTGTGGCGCTGGCGGGATCGGCGTGATCGCCGCCGTCCGAGAAACTGTCAGGTGTGACGTTCAGGATGCCCATGATGCGCGGGCGGTCCATCGCAAGCCCCGCAATCGCAGGGCGCGCCGCCGTCAGACGGGCGAGAATCGCTGCGGGCACGTCGCGTGCCGGAATGATCCGGCTTGGTTGCCCGCGTTCCAGAACGGCGACCTCACGAAAACAGCACGGGCCACCGGCCAGTGGCAGCGCGTCATCGGTCGGTTCCGCCAGCACGCGCGGCCGGTAATAGAGCGTCATGCCAGCACCGCCTGATCGACCGGCAGGACCCGCACGGGGAGATCGGTCACAGGGGCATCATGGCCCACGCACACCAGTTCGGCCGCCTGCATCTGGCCTGCGAACCATGCGACAAGAGGCGCGGCATCGGCAGGGCTGGCGGAGGGTCCGTCAACGGCATCAAGCACGATCTTGGACGGCGCCCAGACGCTGATCTGGCCGTTCTTCATCGCCCAGTCGAGTTCGGTCCGCGTCTGGACCACGACGCAGCGCGCATCGCGCACGGCCAAGGTCCATGCGTTCTGTTCGATGGCCAGCAGATCAATGCGGCGTTGCGCCAGTTTGTTGCCCACCTGCGGTGCCTTTGTGTCACCCGCACCAACGCAGATGATGACAGGCGCGGGCATGGCGGCAAGCTGGTCGATCCAGCCCGACAGCAAAGGCGAGGCGATAGCGGCATTCGACAGGAACACAACGCGCGGATGCGGCACGGGGATATGCGCCTGCCCGCCCGCGGCGCGGCCATCGCGGGCGCGCACAATCTCGACACCCAAGGCAAAGGGGCCGCGATCCAGCTTTTCGATCCGTACGAACACGCGCTGCGCCTGCGGCTCCAGCAGGATGCGGTCGGCCACACGCGCGGCGAGGGTTTCAAGCAGGTTCAGCCGTTCGGCGTGCAGTTCGATCCCGATGGCTTCGGTCACGCGGTCATAGGACAGGATGCGGTCGACATCGTCGTCGATCGGGCCGGACAGGCGCGGGACCTCGACCACGACGTTGAAACGCACCCGCTGCAAGGTGCCGCGTTCCTGCTGAAACGCGCCGATTTCCACGCTGACGACATAGTCGCGCAGGGAAATCCGGTCGCAGGGGGTGGTGGTGCTGGCCTCGGCCCTTTCGCTGGGATGGGCAAAGGCAAGGCGGATGTCATCGGTCATCAGGTCGTCCGGTCAACTGGCGGCAATGGCCCCAGCGATACCCCGCCCCCGCCCGCAGGACAAGGACGCCCGCGACAGGGCGGCGGGCGGTTGCGACCTCAGTTCGAGGCGGTGCGGACAGGTTCGCGGTAGAACAGATGCGCGCCGATTGTGGCGGTGCGGGTGAAACGGCGCGACCACGACGGATTCACGGCGTTGGTGTGGAAATGCGTGGCACCGCCCGTCAGGTCGCGCGATGTGCCATCCAGCAGGATCGCCGCGATCTTGCCCACACGTTCCCATGCCGCCTGTTCGCGGATCACATTGGCATTGCCGTCGCAATTATAGCTGAACTGGCAGGCGTGCATGCGCCCTGTGCCCTGTGTCACGACCCCGCAAAGCGAGGGCGGATAAGAGGCGCTGTCGACGCGGTTCAGGATGACTTCGCCCACGGCGAACTGGCCGCGCACGGATTCGCCGCGCGCTTCGAAATACAACGCCTCGGCCAGGCATTGCCATTCGGCATCGCCAGAGGCGGCAGGCAGGGCGTCAAGAAAAGCGGTGTCATAGATCACGACGGGTTCCGTCGGAATGCCCCGCTCGCTGGCGGGGGGAAGGCTGGTCAGTTGCGCCATACGGGCATCGGGGACCACGGCGAGCGCTGCACGCTCATCGCCCAGAACGGCGGCCAGACGGCTGGCCATGTCATCATTCGCAAGGGCGGGATTGGCCCCAAGGGCCAGGTGAGCCGCCAGAAAAGCGGCGGCAATCTTTTTCAAAGGCGACATTTTTCAAACCAAGGCAACCACGCGGAAAGCCCCGCGGAGGCAACGGAGTGGTTAGGGCAATCGGGATCAAAGGTCTACCCCTAGTGGCCCATGCGGCGGAAGATCGCCGAAAATCATTAAAAACTTGATAAAACCGCACCACATGGTGCCAGTTTCCAAAACCACGCCGCTAGATGTAGTAGCTCACGAAACCGTGATGCGATCCTTCAGGGCCAGTTGCGCGGCCATCAGACGGGCGCCCGGCACGCGAAACGGCGAACAGGAGACATAGTCGAACTTGTGATCGCGGCAAAAGGCGATGGCGCTGCGGCTGCCGCCATGTTCGCCGCAAATCGACAGCACGACATCGGGCCGCCCGCGGCGTCCGCGTTCAGCACCCATCGCCACCAGCTCGCCCACGCCTTCGATATCAAGCGTGTGGAACGGGTCCTCGGCATAGACACCTTGCTGGACATAGGTCGACATGAACCGCCCCGCATCGTCGCGCGACAG
>DAISXL010000189.1:2835-4531 GCA_036825855.1 Yoonia sp. | reverse complement strand
TATTCACGACGGTTGACGGGGGATTTCGGACGGCCCCAGATGTTTTCACCCATCCGGCGGTCGATTTTGTACTTGGCAGCGGTACGTTTGGTCACGCGCTGATCTCCTTCTATATGTTACGAAGGGCGTTGTCCTTTGCGTGGATTGCGCCACGCCGACAGGGTTCCGCTTGCGCGGTCCACCAACACCAATGAAGTGGCGGCTTATAGACGGGAATCAGGTGGTGTCAACGGCCCCCGACTTTGCAACGAACGCAGGAATGTAAAAGTTTTGCCAAATTGTCACCACAACTGCCTGTCAAATGGGCAACGGGACAGCAACGACGACCCAAGCGCCTTTTGTTAGTGAGTTTTCCGTTTGATCAGTCTGGCAGCCGTGAGGCCCGTGTTGCAGTCGTGAAGGGGCTTCGGCCCCGCACATTGCGCACTGGATCGCCCGCCGCTTGCCAGTCTGCGATTGCTGTCCCACCCGAGAGGGAGAGGCCGGTTGCGCGTCAGGAAATGACCGCTTCACACGGCGCGAGAAACTCTGGGATGGTTTCGGATGCAGGGCGGGACGTTCGCAGAGACGCCGGATCGGTCACATCCAGCTCACAGCGCACAAAGCGATGGGCCTTGATCGCGATTTCGCGAAAGTCGTGCCGGTCCAAACGATCGACGGGATCCAGCCGGACGATAAGTCTTATATCCGTGTCAAGAGCGTACTTTATGATGACGCTACAGCTCATCAACCCTCCAGGAATGCCGCCAGGTCCCCAAACGCAACTTAAGAAGTAAGCACTGCTTTCTTCAGTAAAATACAGAAAAGCGCTATTTTCCGTGGCCGTTGTGTAGTTGTCCGGACGAAAATTGTCAGGCAGATGCGCGAGGTCATTTTGCAAGGCTCTGTCCGGTATCCAAGGATAGAAAACACCCTTGCGCGGTTCGAGGTACTGAATCTGAAAGTTGTGAACGGTGGCAAGTTCAGGAACGCTCCGATACAGATCGCGGATCCACGGCACGGTCCGCGCTACAAAAATGCGATCATCCAGAACGGCGCTATCCGGATCGACCGCGATGTCAAACACAGTGTTGCCATAGGTGAAGGTCGTGCCGTCAACGGCAGTCTGCGCAGCCGCTCGTTCGGCACCAATCGCAAGGACGAGACCACACAAAGCGGCCTGTCGCAGCTGGCGTATCAGTTGATTGAACATGTCCGCTCTGCACCCATTCCGTGTCTGCGGTAAACATCACATGACCTTCAGGGCGAGACAATCGCCAGTTTCTTTCGCCGCAAGACCAATTGCCTTCCCCCGCGGATCGGTCGATAGATCGCAGCATGTCCGATCTTGCCCCTGCCCCGCGTTTTTTGCATCTGGCGGCCGCTTTTGCGGCGGGATGCCTGTTGTCGCTGCTTGTCCTGTTCAACGGGACGCTGGCGAGCTATGGGTCGCTGCTGTTTTCGTCCTTTGTGCCGCATTTCACCGGAACGCTTGCGGCCATCGTGTTTCTGCTGGTCTTGCGGCCCAAGCGCGCGCAGGTCGCGCGCCCGCCGCTCTGGGCCTATCTGGGCGGCATCGCGGGCGGCGTGACGGTCATGCTGACCTCGGCCACGATGAATTCGGCGCTGGCGCTGTCGGGCACGATCGCGCTGGGGCTGGCGGGGCAGATGGTGTTCAGCCTGTTCGCCGATATCCGCGGGCTGTTCGGCCTGCCGC
>DAISXL010000189.1:0-2735 GCA_036825855.1 Yoonia sp. | reverse complement strand
GGTAACCCAGATGCCCCGCCTTGCTGTTATCCACCACCGCGCGGTCGTTGTTGGATATGCCCCAAACCTTGGTGAAGCCCACGACAGGGCTGTCGATGGACCGTTCCACCAGATGGATCAGATCGTCATAGGACAGCCATGTGCCGATGCTGCGCGCATTGGTCGCCTGCGCGCAGGAAAAAATGCGCATGCAGACGGATTCAATGCCGCGTTTGTCCCAGTACAAACTCGCCAGATCCTCGGCGAAACACTTCGCCAGACCGTAGTACGTGTCGGGCCTGTGCGGCGCGTCCAGCCCGATCGTGTCGGTTTTCAGATGCATCCCCACGGCATGAACGGAACTGGCGTAAACCACCCGTTTGACGCCCTTGCGATAGGCCGCTTCCCAGACGTTGTAAGCGCCGATGATGTTGGATTGCAGGATCTCGTCCCATGGCGCCTCGTCCCCGATGGCACCGAAATGCACGACCATGTCTGCGCCTTCCAGCACCGCCTCCATCGCGGCCAGATCGGTCAGATCAGCCTGCACATAGGACTCGCCGTCATAAAGCTTGCCGATCTCCGACGCGCGATCAGTCGAGACCAGTTCATCGCACATCCGCGTCAGTGGTTCACGCAGGTACGACCCAAGCCGGCCCGCGGCCCCTGTCAGGACAAGTTTCTTCATGGCATTTCCTTTCGTCGCGGTTCAGATCACCGCTTTTTCGATGAACTTCTCACCCTTTGCGATGCGGGTATAGCCGAACGGGGTCAAATCCAGCGTGCGGTATGCGCCATAGGTGATCCATTCCGCGATGCCGCGCCCCATGGCGGGCGATTGCTGGAAACCATGCCCCGAAAACCCGTTCATAAAGATGAAATTGGTCACCTGTGTATGCGGGCCCGCAATCGCATTCTGGTCGAGCGTGTTGTAATCATAATGCCCCGCCCATGAATTGCGCAGCTTGACCGCCTCGAACTGCGGGATGCGGGTGGCGATGGTGGGCCAGACGTGGTCTTCCCAGATGCTGTGATCTTCGGTGAAATCACTGGGATCGACGGGCTGGTCATACTGCGGCGGACAACCGGCCATGTAGTATTGCCCGTCAGTGCGGACATGCACGCCTGATGGGTCAATCGTCAGCGGCAGGTCACGGTCCAGCCTTTGGGCCGCCTCGAAGATAAAGGTATAGCGTTTGCGCGGTTCCACCGGAATGCTGATCCCCGCCATCGCCGCCACCTGCGCGCCGCGCGTGCCTGCGGCGTTCACAACTTGGCCGCAGGCGATGGTGTCGCCGGTGGCCAGCGTGACGCTTTGCACGCGGGTGCCGCTGGCATCGCGGGTGATCGCGGTGACTTCGTTCTGCACGTATTCCACGCCGCGTTCACGCGCGGACCGCCGCCACCAGTCGAACAGGGTGTTGCCGTCGAAATAGCCCTCATCCACCAGATTGTGGTTACCCGCGATGATATCGTCGAGCCGGTAGAACGGATAGGCCGCGGCGATTTCATCGCGGGTCATGTGCTTGGTCGCAGCTCCGCAAGCGGCCTGCACCGCCTGCGCATCGCGCAAGGCTGCGGCAAAGGCAGGCGTGTCTGCCAGATAGAGATAGCCGAAACTGTGCAGACGCGGCTGTGGCACGCGGGGGTCGTTGCCCATGTAGCGGGGGAAATTCTTGACGAAATCCGCGCCGAATTGCGAGATCTGCACATTGATCGCGGCGCTGAATTGCTGGCGGATGCAGGAATTGGTCAGCGATGTGGCGGCCTGCGCGTAAGTCGGATCGCGTTCCACCACAAGGATCGATCCGTCGAAATCGGGGGTGTCCGTCAGAAACCACGCCACCGCTGACCCCAGCATCGCGCCGCCGATGATGACCACGTCATAGCTGGTTTGCGAAGGCGTTTGCATCAGGCGGTTTCTCCCTTGGTGACTTGGGCTTGCACGGCGGCGACATCGGCCTCGGACAGGCTGTAATCGCGCATCGCAGCTTTCGCAGAAATATAGCCGCGCGCAAGATCGCGCTTGATGAGGGCAGGGTCGCGGTCAGTCGCAGGCCCGTACCCCGCCCCGCCCGGCAGCCCCAGCATGACGCGCCGCCCTGCGGGCACGAATTGCTTGCCTTTGCCCTGCATCGTGCCGCCATCATCCAGCGCAATGGTGGTCGCGGCACCATCGGCCCCCCCCTGCCGCCCGCGCGCAGGATGCTGCACACGGTCGAACATGGCGGAAAAGTCAGCCTCGAAGCCTGCGGCAGGCCCAACCTCCATGAACTGGCCCAACCCGCCACGGAACTGGCCTGCCCCACCGCTGTCGGGGCGCAATTCCTTGCGCCAGATGATGACGGGGCCGGTGTGTTCGGTCGCCTCGACCGGCATGGTCATCACGCCCGAGGGAAAGGCGGTGGCGTTCAGCCCGTCCACGGCGGGCCGCGCGCCAGCACCGCCGGAATTGAAGGTCAGCACCTCGGCCCTGCGCCCTTGGCCGGTGGCGGGGCGCAGACTGACCTGAAAATTGCACAGACACCCCGCCCCTTCGGCAGGGACGGTCGCAGGCAATATCTTGTCCAGCGCGCCGAACACCACATCGGGGATCATATGCCCGATGATATGGCGCAGGGCGACGGGCGCCGGGTGCACCGCGTTGACGATGCTGCCTTCGGGGGCGGTGATCTCGAACGGCGCGAGCGATGCGGCGTTGTTGGGGATTTCCGGCGCAATCGCGCATTTGAGCGCATAGCAGGCATAGGCCTTGG
>DAISXL010000188.1:2042-4590 GCA_036825855.1 Yoonia sp. | reverse complement strand
GCCACCTGCGGCGCACCGATGTTCGCCTCGACCTTGAACTCGCGCTTCATGCGGTCGACCAGAATGTCGAGGTGCAATTCGCCCATGCCCTTCATGATGGTCTGACCGGATTCAAAGTCAGTTTCCACGCGGAAGGATGGATCCTCGGCAGCCAGACGTGCCAGCGCGATGCCCATTTTCTCTTGGTCGGCCTTTGTCTTTGGCTCGACCGCGATTTCGATCACGGGCTCTGGGAAGGTCATCGTTTCCAGCACGACAGGATCGGACGGATCACACAGGGTGTCGCCGGTTGTCGTGTTCTTCAGACCACCAAGCGCGATGATGTCACCGGCCCAGGCTTCGTCGATTTCTTCGCGGTTGATGGCGTGCATCATCATCATGCGACCGACGCGTTCCTTGCCACCTTTGGTGGAGTTCAGCATCGCATCGCCCTTGCCCAGCTTGCCCGAATAGATACGGGTGAAGGTCAAGGAACCCACGAAAGGGTCGTTCATGATTTTGAACGCAAGGCCCGAGAACGGCATGCTGTCATCCGCACGGCGCGGGATGTTGCGTGTTTCGGTCTCGTCACCGGGTTTGAAGCCCATGTAGTCGACCACGTCCAGCGGGCTGGGCAGATAGTCGATCACGGCGTTCAGCAGCGGCTGCACACCTTTGTTCTTGAACGCGGAACCGGCCAGAACGGGGACGAATTTCATTGCCAGCGTGCCCTTGCGGATCAGCTTGCGCAATGTGTCCACATCGGGCTCTTCGCCTTCGAGATAGGCCATCATGGCGTCGTCATCCATGTCGACGGCCAGCTCGATCAGCTTGCCGCGCCATTCCAGCGCCATGTCGTTCAGGCTGTCACGGATCGGCTGACGCACCCAGGATGCGCCCAGATCTTCGCCCTGATAGACCCATTCTTCCATGGTCACGAGGTCGATGATGCCTTCGAGTTCTGTTTCTGCGCCGATGGGCAGCTGGATCGGCGCAGGCACAGCACCGGTCCGGTCCGCGATCATGCGCACGCAGTTGAAGAAATCAGCGCCGATCTTGTCCATCTTGTTGACGAACACGATCCGCGGGACCTTGTAACGGTCGGCCTGACGCCAGACGGTTTCGGTCTGGGGTTCGACACCGGCGTTGGCGTCCAAGAGACAGATCGCACCGTCAAGCACGGCCAGCGAACGTTCCACTTCGATGGTGAAGTCCACGTGGCCGGGGGTGTCGATGATGTTCATGCGGAACTTGGTGTCCGACGTGCCTTCGGCGGTCGGGTCATCCTGGCGCTGCCAGAAAGTCGTGGTCGCAGCCGAGGTGATCGTGATGCCGCGTTCCTGTTCCTGTTCCATCCAGTCCATCGTCGCCGCACCATCGTGCACTTCGCCGATGTTGTGGGATTTGCCGGTGTAGAAAAGAATCCGTTCGGTGCAGGTAGTTTTACCTGCATCGATATGCGCCATGATACCGAAGTTGCGGTAGCGGTTCAGTGGATAGTCGCGTGCCATGTCAGATCGTCCCTTTTACCAGCGGTAATGGCTGAACGCTTTGTTCGCGTCGGCCATCTTGTGGGTGTCTTCGCGCTTTTTCACGGCTGTGCCGCGGCCCTGGATCGCGTCAAGCAGTTCGCCTGCCAGACGTTCTTCCATGGTGTTCTCGTTGCGCTTTTTCGCAGCGGCGATCAGCCAGCGGATCGCCAGCGCTTCGCGGCGCTCGGGGCGGACTTCGACGGGCACCTGGTAGGTCGCACCACCGACGCGGCGCGAACGCACTTCGACGGATGGTTTGATGTTGTCCAGACACTCGTGGAACACTTCCACGGGCGACTTTTTCAGCTTGCCTTCAACGCGGTCGAACGCGTTGTAGACGATCCGTTCGGCAACGGCTTTTTTGCCGTCGACCATCAGGTTGTTCATGAACTTGGTCAGAACGATATCACCAAACTTGGCGTCTGGCAGAACTTGGCGCTTTTCAGCGGCGTGACGACGTGACATGTGATCTTTCCCTTACTTCGGACGCTTCGCGCCATATTTCGAACGGCGCTGTTTGCGGTTCTTGACGCCTTGGGTATCAAGCACACCGCGCAGGATGTGGTAACGCACACCGGGAAGGTCTTTTACACGGCCGCCGCGGATCAGGACGACAGAGTGTTCCTGAAGGTTGTGGCTTTCACCGGGGATGTAAGAGATCACCTCAAAGCCGTTGGTCAGACGCACCTTGGCGACTTTCCGCATGGCCGAGTTCGGTTTCTTTGGTGTGGTGGTGTAAACGCGCGTGCAGACGCCGCGTTTCTGTGGGCAGGATTCCAGGTGCTGCGACTTGGATTTGACAATTTTCGGCTGGCGCGGCTTGCGGATCAGCTGCTGAATCGTTGGCATCGTGTGATGTTCCCATCTATTCACATGTATGCGTCCGGCAAACGCGGGTTTCAAAACGTGCCTTTCGAGACTGAAAAACACAGAAATTCCGCGTCGAACCCTTACCGGAGGTTCGGTGCGGTCTGTATCCAGAGGAACAAGGCAATAATCGCCCGGTTCTTGGCCACGACAGATGTGATATCGGGACA
>DAISXL010000188.1:0-1942 GCA_036825855.1 Yoonia sp. | reverse complement strand
GACGGCGTGTTCTTCGGCACGCGCTAGGCGGATCAGCGGATGCGGTCCGGCGACAGGTTGTGCCGGATCCGCAACCGCCGTTCGCGCCAAAGCGTGAATAACCCCGTCGCCACGACGATCGCGGCGCCAAACAACGTCAGCGCATTCGGCCATTCGTCGAACACCGCCATCCCGAGGATCAGCGCGACCAACAGGCTGGTATAGCGGAAAGGGGCCACAAAGCTGATCTCGCCCGAGCGCATGGCGGCGACCGAACAGATATAACCCAAGATCAGGCACACCGTCGCGCTGCCGATCTGGAGTCCTGCGGTCGTGGTCATCGGCTGCCAGGTGATAAAGAGCGAGCCGACAGCGCCCAGCGATGTCACCCCGATGGCGGCGATCAGGGCCACGAATACCACCGGCACCTGCACCGACATGCGCCGCACCGCCAGGTCTCGCAGCGTGATGCAGGCCACCGAGATCAGCGCATAGACACTGTAGCTGCTGAAATCCGCCCCGCCGGGCTGGATGATGAACACCACGCCCACAAAACCGATGGCGATGGCAGCGAACCTGCGCCAGCCCAGGGCCTCGCCCAGAAACAAGGTCGCGGCAAGACTGACCGCCAGCGGCAGGGCTTGCAAAATCGCGCTGACATTGGCGATGGGCATATGGAACAGCGCGGTCAAAAAGAAATAGGTGCCGCCAACCTCGCCCAGAGTGCGCAACAGGATCAGCCCCCAGTCGCGCCGCGGCAGATTGAAATGCAGCTGACCCATCATCCGGCACATGATCGTCAGGCAGACGATCGCCCCCGTGCCGCGAAACAGGACCGCCTGAAACAGCGGGATCTGGTCGGACACGGATTTCATGAAGGCATCGTTAACCGTAAAGGCGAACATGCCTCCCGTCATCAATAACGCACCCCGGATATTGTCAGACATGACCGCCATGCCACCGAGGTATCAGCGCCATGTGACCGCCGCCAGAGCGTTTGCGCCATCCAAGACGACATTCTGCCACAAATAAAAAAGGCCCCCGTTGCCGGGGGCCTTTTTGTCTTCATGTCAAAAGCTTACGCCTCGCCATCGTCCGATGCGGCGCTACGCGCACCAAAGACATCGGTTTCCTCGTTCCGCACGGGGGCTACCAAGGCGGCGGCCTGTTCGGCTTCTTCGCGGCGCGCTTCGATCACGACATTGTCGCGGTCTGCGGCGATCTTGCGCATCTGCTGGGTGGCACCACCGGTACCAGCCGGGATCAGACGACCGACAATGACGTTTTCCTTCAGGCCGATCAGCTTGTCCCGCTTGCCCTGCACGGATGCTTCGGTCAGCACACGCGTGGTTTCCTGGAACGAGGCTGCCGAGATGAAGGACCGTGTCTGCAGCGACGCCTTGGTGATCCCAAGCAGGATCGGCTCGCCCGTTGCCGGACGGTCGCCGCGCTTGAGTGCCTTGGCGTTGGCTTCGTCGAACTCGGCCTTGTCCACGGTTTCGCCTTTCAGCAGAACCGTATCGCCACTGTCCTGGATTTCCCATTTCTGCAGCATCTGGCGCACGATGACTTCGATGTGCTTGTCGTTGATCTTCACACCTTGCAGGCGATAGACGTCCTGCACTTCGTCGATCATGTAATCCGCCAGGGCCTCGACCCCCAGAACCGCAAGAATGTCATGCGGGGCCGGGTTGCCATCCATGATGTAGTCGCCCTTCTGGACAAAGTCACCTTCCACGACGGGAATGTGCTTGCCCTTGGGCACCATGTATTCGACCTTCACGTTCGGATCTTCGGCGCTTTCGATCGTGATCCGGCGCTTGTTCTTGTAGTCCTTGCCAAAGCGTACATAGCCCTCGATTTCGGCGATGATCGCGTGATCCTTGGGGCGACGCGCTTCGAACAATTCGGCCACACGCGGCAGACCGCCGGTGATGTCCTTGGTCTTGGCACCTTCGCGCGG
>DAISXL010000187.1:0-4620 GCA_036825855.1 Yoonia sp. | reverse complement strand
GAAACCCGCATCGGCCACAGCCCCTTGGACGTGGTCGCTTGGCATGGCAATTACGCGCCCTGCAAATACGATCTGCGCACCTATTGTCCTGTAGGTGCTGTGTTGTTCGATCACCCCGATCCGTCGATTTTCACTGTGCTGACGGCCCCCAGCGGTGTCGAAGGCACGGCCAATATCGACTTTGTGCTGTTTCGCGACCGTTGGATGGTAGCGGAAAACACCTTCCGCCCGCCATGGTACCACAAGAATGTCATGTCCGAACTGATGGGCAATATCCACGGCATCTATGATGCCAAGCCCAAGGGGTTTGTCCCTGGCGGAATGAGCCTCCACAACATGATGCTGCCGCACGGCCCCGACCGGAACGCCTTTGAAGGGGCCAGCAACGCGGACCTGCGCCCTGAAAAGCTGGCCAATACCATGTCTTTCATGTTCGAGACCCGTTTTCCCCAGCACCTGACTGCCTTTGCCGCGCGCGAGGCGCCGTTGCAGGACGACTACATCGATTGCTGGGCGGATCTCGACAAGAAATTCGACGGCACGCCGGGGGTGAAATGAAAGTTGCAACGCTTGCAAATGGCACGCCCGACGGGGAAATGGTCGGCGTATCGGACGATTTGGCGCATATGTGGCCCGCAGGCCCTGCAAATCTGCAGGCCTATCTGGACGGCCAGCCCACGACAAAGCCAGACATCTACGGCCCTTTCGACCCCGCCAAATGCCTGTCGCCCTTGCCCCGCGCCTATCAGTTCCTCGACGGCTCCGCCTATGTGAACCACGTCGAACTGGTGCGCCGCGCACGGGGCGCGGAGATGCCCGCGACGTTCTGGACCGATCCGCTGATGTATCAGGGCGGGTCCGACAGTTTCCTGGCCCCCACCGCCCCGATCGTGGGTGACCCTGAGTGGGGCATGGATTTCGAGGGTGAAGTGGCCGTCATCACCGGACCCGTGCCGATGGGGGCGGACCGCTCAACCGCATTGGCCGCGATCCGGCTTGTCATGCTGTGCAATGACATATCGCTGCGCAACCTGATCCCTGCCGAACTCGCCAAAGGGTTCGGTTTCGTGCAATCCAAACCTGCCTGCGCCTTTTCACCTGTCGCGGTGACGCCTGACGCCTTGCCCGGCTGGCAGGACGGCAAGCTTCACGGTACGTTGAACATCGACCTCAACGGCCAGCCTTTCGGCCGGGTCGAAGCGGGGCAGGATATGACCTTCGATTTCGGCGATCTGATCGTGCATGCGGCCAAGACGCGCACTCTCGCCGCTGGCACGATCATCGGGTCAGGCACCGTGTCCAACAAGCAGGGCGGCGGGCCGGGCAAGCCCGTGGCCCAAGGTGGCGCGGGCTATGCCTGCATCGCCGAGCAGCGCATGATCGAAGTGATCGATACCGGCGCGCCGGTCACGCGCTTTCTGCAACCGGGCGACCGCGTGCAGATCTGGATGGAGGATGCGGGCGGCCAGTCGATCTTTGGCATGATCGACCAGACCGTCGCCGCCTTTTAACTCAGGTCGGCGGGCGGGTGTCGTCATCCGACAGGATGCGCCATGCGTCGCCTTCGAGGTCCTCGTATTGGTTGGCCCGCAGGCTCCACAGAAAGGCGACAAGGCCAAGCGCGCCCAGCACCAGCGACACGGGGATCAGGATCACAAGAACGTTCATACCCGTCCTTTCAGGCGTAGCGCGTTCACCAGAACGGTGATCGACGAGGTGGACATGGCAATCGCGGCCAGCAGCGGTGTGGCAAAGCCCGCAACCGCAATCGGGATGGCGATCAGGTTATAGGCCGCCGAAATCGCGAAGTTTTCCACGATCCGTTTCTTGGCCGCGCGCGCTACCAGCGGCAATTCGATCAGCGGCACAAGGCTGTCGTTCAACAGCACGATATCGGACGCCGCGCGCGATGCATCCGCCGCCGTTGCAGGCGAGAGCGACGTGTAGGCCGCGCTCAGCGCGCCAGTATCGTTCAGCCCGTCGCCCACCATCAGCACCTTGGCGCCCGCGTCAGAAAGGGCTTCGACATAATGGACCTTGTCCTCGGGCTGGGTTTCGGCTTGCCAGCGGTCGATGCCCAGCATGCGTGCAATGCGGGCTGTCTCGCCCCGGTCGTCGCCGGACACCAGATGCACGGCCAGCCCCTGTTTCTGCCAGGCTGCAACCAGTTCCTGCGCGCCGTCGCGCAGACCGGCCTGCAGCTTGATCTTGCGCGGCGCATTGTGGCCGACCTGAAGATAGGTGCCGACACCGGCCCCGAGCCATGCGCCCGACCCGAGCCGCACAGTTTGGCCGTTCCAGACCGCGCTGAGCCCTTTGCCGGAATGTTCTTTCTGGTCGGTGAGGCTGGCAGGTGTCACCCCGTCCAAGACGGCGGCGATGGCCTGCGACACGGGGTGGCTGGCGTTTTGCGTCATGGCAAGGGCGATGGCCTGTTCATCGGCTGTCAGCGCGTCGCGCGCAGCGACCGGCATCGTCAGCGTGCCGGTCTTGTCGAACACGACCGTGTCCACCTCGGCCAGACGTTCCAGCGCGGTGCCGTCCTTGACGAGCAACCCTGCGCGGAACAGCCGCCCCGCCGCGATGGTCGACACTGCAGGCACGGCCAGCCCCAGCGCACAGGGGCAGGTGATGATCAGCACGGCCACCGCGATATTGATCGACAGGCGCACATCGCCCGATGCGATGATCCAGCCGGTGCAGGTGACCAGCGCCAACAGATGTACTATCGGCGAATAAAAGGCCGCCGCGCGGTCGGCGATGGCGGTGTATTTGTTGCGCACAGCCTCGGCGGCATCGACCATCGTGACCATCTTGCGCAGTGTCGTGTCCATGCCCACGGTCGCCGCACGGATCGTCAGCGGGCCGGTCATGTTGACCTCGCCCGCCGTGACCTGCGCGCCAATGGCGGCATGGTGCAGGCGGCTTTCGCCGGTCAACATGGACCGGTCGATCTGGCTGGCACCTTCGGTCACGGTGCCATCCACGGGGATACGCCCGCCGGGCAGGACCAGCACCAGATCACCGACGGCAAGGTCGCCGAAATCCACCATCTCGCGCACACCGCTCCGCAGGCGCATGACGCGCGGCACTTCGAGTGCTGCCAGTTGTGCTGCCGCAGAGGCGGCGGCCTTGCGGCTGCGGTGGTCCAGATAGCGGCCGATCAGCAGGAAGAACACCAACGATACCGCAGCCTCGAAATAGGCATGTTCGCCGCCATAGACGGTTTCGAACAGCGACATGCCCGTGGTCAGGATCAGCGCGAGCGAGATCGGCACATCCATGTTCAGCCGTCGCACGCGCAAGGCCGACCAAGCGTGCTGAAAGAACGGCTGGCCCGCATAGGCCACGGCGGGGATGGAAATCGCGGCGCTGATCAGGTGGAACATGTGCTGGGTCGCACCCATCGCCCCCGACCAGATCGCCACGGACATCAGCATGACGTTCATCATGGCAAAGCCCGACACTGCGATGCGGGTCATCAGCGCGCTGCCGACAGGGTCTTTTTCCGCGCTCAAAAGGCTCTGATCCAGACTGCGCGCCTCGAACCCGGCCAGTTCCAGCGCGTCGATCAGCGTCTCGGGTGCGACGGGCCGGTCAAGGCCAACCGTCACGCGTTTCATCGACAGGTTGACGCGGGCAGAGGCGACGCCGTCGATCCGTTCCAGCGCGCGTTCCACGCCGGTGATGCAGGCGACGCAATGGATTGCAGGCAAGGACAGCATGATCTGTTCAACCCCGCGCGAGGCCGCTTTTTGCAGCGTCGCTTCGGGGATGCCAATGCAGGCGGGGCAGGCGGCTGTATCGCTCATCGGTCACGCAACTGGATACGGCGGCGGAAAATCGTGCCGTCCGCTGCTTCCAGCTCCAGTCTCAGGTTCCAGTATCCGTCGCGCGACGGGACCATCGCGGTCAACGCCGTGCCGGTCCATGCGAAATCGGGGGTGTGATCCTCGCCGGTATGGGTCGCGCGGCCAAAGATTGCTTTCAGCACCAATGGCTGCACGGGTGTGCCATCCGCATCGCGGATCGTCAGCGTCAGCAACCCGTCATCCAGTGTCGCCACCACATCCCAGCCGAGCGCGTCCTGCGCATCGCGGTTCACCTCGAAGGTCTGGCTTGCGACATAGGTGCTGCGCGCCTCGACACCGGGGAAGGTCGAAATCGCCATATAGGCCATGCCGAAATTGACGGCGATGATTGTGCCGAACCCGCCGATCATCAGCGCCAGCATATGTTTGCCGGTGAACTCGCGGGGGTGGTGTGTCTGTGCGGTCATTGCGCAGCCCTTCCGTTGAAAATCGTATCCACATAGGCGCGTTCGCCCGTGATCTGGTCCTCGAGCCAGAACCGCAGGTCGGTGCGGTCGGCACTGGCCGCAGGGTCGCCCGGCCGGGCCGAGACATAGACGCGCTGCAGCATGGTCTCGTTGGCGGGCACGGTGACGGTGCGTTCGTCGGTCCCTTCCAGCGCGATGCGCAGGATATCGTCCGAGCGCAGCGAGAGGTGGAATTCGCGGTCCTCGCCCAGTTTGTTGAGCAGGCGGATGTCATAGATATTGCGCACCGTCCCGTCGCTGAGCACGACGAAGGTCGGGTTGCGCACGGGCGACACGGTCAT
>DAISXL010000186.1:0-4628 GCA_036825855.1 Yoonia sp. | reverse complement strand
ACGACCGCGCGACAGATCGGCGATTGCGCCGCAATCGCGCCGCAGCGCAGGTAATCGCCAAAGGAAAACCCGCCCGGAATGGCGACAAGATCGACCGCATCGGGCAGGCTCGCGTCCTTGTGCCAGACCATGGTCACATCGGCACCGGCAGCCCGCAGGGCGACAGCCATGTCGCGGTCACAGTTGGAACCGGGGAAAACGACGACGGCAGCGCGCATCTTAAAGCACCTCGATCCGGTAGCTTTCGATCACGGTATTGGCGAGCAGCTTGTCGCACATCTGCGCGATCGTGGCCTCGTCCGTGCCATCGGCCAGATCAAGCTCGATCAGCTTGCCCTGCCGCACGCCCTGCACCCCGTCAAAGCCGAGATTGGCCAGCGCGTGGCGCACAGCCTCGCCCTGCGGGTCCAGAACGCCTGTCTTTAACGTCACATACACACGCGCCTTCATGGCCTCGCCTCGCTTTAGTTGATCAATGTGGGTTTGGGGCGGTGCGTGACATTGGACGGCATCACGCCGAGGCGCTTTGCGACCTCGGTATAGGCATCGGTCAGGTTGCCCAGATCGCGGCGGAACACGTCCTTGTCGAGCTTCTGGCCCGTCTCGATATCCCACAACCGGCAACTGTCGGGGCTGATCTCGTCGGCCAACAGCAGACGGGGGAATTCATTGTCCCAGACGCGGCCGACCTCGATCTTGAAATCGACAAGCTTGATGCCGACGCCAAACATGACCCCCGACATCCAGTCGTTCACCCGCAAGGCCAGGCTGACGATGTCGTCCATGTCCTGCTGGCTGGCCCAGCCGAAGGCGATGATATATTCCTCGGGCACCAGCGGATCGCCCAGCTTGTCGTCCTTGTAGGAAAACTCGACGATCGGGCGCGGCAGTTGCATGCCTTCCTCGATCCCCATGCGTTTTGCCATCGAGCCGGCGGCGACATTGCGCACGATGATTTCCAGCGGGATGATCTCGACCTGCCGGATCAGCTGTTCGCGCATGTTCAGGCGGCGGATGAAATGCGTCGGGATTCCGATCTGGCCGAGGCCGGTCATGAAAAATTCGCTCAGGCGGTTGTTCAACACGCCCTTGCCTTCGATCACCGCGCGCTTTTCCGCGTTGAAGGCTGTGGCGTCATCCTTGAAATACTGCACCAGAGTGCCCGGCTCGGGGCCTTCATACAGGATCTTTGCCTTGCCTTCATAAATCTTTTTGCGGCGCGCCATGCTGACCCCTTACCACTTGTGCGCCCGTGCGCGGCGCTGTCATCCTCGCCTCTTAGTGCAAGCACCCCTTGCGGGCAAGCACCTGTGCGGGCATATCTGACGCAACCGTTCCACCAAAGCCGAGGTATCTGCCATGTCCACCTTCGATGACCGCAAACAGGCCTTCGAGGCCAAATTCGCCCATGACGCCGAAATGCAGTTCAAGGCCGAAGCGCGGCGCAACAAACTGCTGGGTCTTTGGGCCGCTGAGCTGATGGGCAAATCCGGCGACGAAGCCGCCGCCTATGCTGTCGAAGTCGTCAAATCCGATTTCGAGGAAGCCGGCGACGAAGACGTGTTTCGCAAGGTATCGGGCGATCTGGCCGGCCGCGCCGACGAGGCCACGATCCGCGCCAAGATGGTCACGCTGATGGCCGAGGCCAAGGCCCAACTGATGACCGAACTCTGACCTGAAAAGTCCCTGTCATGACCGATGCTCTTTCCAAGCTGCTTGAAACCCGCGACTGGCTGATGGCCGACGGGGCGACAGGGACCAATCTGTTCAACATGGGTCTGATGTCGGGCGATGCGCCCGAGATGTGGAACCTTGAAGAACCCGCCAAGATCCGCACGCTCTACAAGGGTGCCGCCGATGCGGGCAGCGACATTTTCCTGACCAACAGTTTTGGCGGCAATGCCTCGCGGCTGAAACTGCATGGCGCGGAAGGTCAGGTGCATGAACTCAACAAGGTCGCAGCCGCCTTGGGCCGCGAGATTGCGGATGCCTCCGGTCGGACCATCGTCGTCGCAGGCTCCGTCGGCCCCACGGGCGAGATCATGGCGCCGATGGGCACGCTGACCCACGCAAGCGCCGTGGAAATGTTCCACGAACAGGCCGAAGGGCTGAAAGCGGGCGGCGCGGATGTGCTCTGGGTGGAAACGATCAGCGCTGCCGAAGAATTCGCCGCCGCCGCCGAAGCCTTTGCGCTGGCAGACATGCCGTGGTGCGGCACGATGAGCTTTGATACCGCAGGCCGCACGATGATGGGCCTGACCTCGGCCGATATGGTCAAGAAGGTCGGCAAGCTCGCGCATCAGCCGCTGGCCTTTGGTGCCAATTGCGGGGTCGGGGCATCGGACCTTTTGCGCACGGTGCTGGGCTTTGCAGCCGCAGGCCCGACCCTGCCCGTGATCGCCAAAGGCAATGCGGGCATCCCGAAATACCACGACGGGCATATCCATTACGACGGCACGCCAGAGCTGATGGCCGATTACGCGGTGCTGGCGCGCGACAGCGGGGCCACGATCATCGGCGGCTGCTGCGGCACGACGCCCGAGCATCTGCGCGCGATGCGTGAAGCCTTGGAAACCCGCCCCAAAGGGTCAGCCCCCACGCTTGAGGCAATCACTGCCGCACTGGGCGGTTTCTCCTCAGCCTCTGACGGCACCGATGGTGCAGGGCCAGAGGCCGCCCCCCGCCGTGGCCGCCGCGCAAAACGCGACTGACCCCATCTTCCGAGCCCAAATATCCTCGCCGAAGGCAT
This sequence comes from Yoonia sp., assembly GCA_036825855.1. GTDB lineage: Bacteria > Pseudomonadota > Alphaproteobacteria > Rhodobacterales > Rhodobacteraceae > Yoonia. Next base: position 1,879 of record DAISXL010000186.1, on the reverse strand, counting down.
AGAAGTTTTTCAAAACAACGCCAGCTGATCGCCCTTCTGCGGCGGTCTGGCGAACAGGTCCGTGCGCAAGGGCGGCAGCGTCCGGTCCAGCCCCAGCCGTGCGGCGGCCAGCTTGAACCGTTCCTGCGTGATCTTGGCCCAGACACCCTGCCCCGTCATCCGCTTGCCGAATTCCGGATCGTAATCGCGCCCGCCGTGCAAGGCGCGCACCCGCCCCATCACCCGCGCGGCACGGTCGGGAAAATGCGTGACCAGCCAGTCCTGAAACAGCCCCGCCACCTCGCGCGGCAGGCGCAGCATGATGCAGGATGCGGCCACCGCACCTGCGGCGTGCGCCGCCTCCAAAATCGCCTCCAGCTCGTGATCGGTCAGCGCAGGCACCAAGGGTGACGCCATCACGCGCACCGGTATCCCCGCATCGGTCAGCGTGCGGATCACCCGCAGCCGTGCGGCAGGCAGCGGCACACGCGGCTCCATCGCGCGGGAAATCGCAGGGTCCAGCGTGGTGACGGACACACCCACCCGCACCAGCCCCTTGGCCGCCATCTCGCCCAGAATATCGCAATCGCGCGCGATCAGCGTGCCCTTGGTCACGATGGCGACGGGGTGATTGAAATCGCGCAGCACCTCCAGCACAGCGCGCATGATTCGCCGTTCCTTTTCAATCGGCTGGTAAGGATCGGTATTGGTGCCGATGGCGATGGTCGCAGGTTGATAGCGCGGATTGGACAGCTCCTTGCGCAACTGCTCTGCCGCATTGGGGCGCGCGATCAGTTTCGTCTCGAAATCGAGCCCCGGTGATAGCCCCAAAAACGCATGGCTGGGCCGCGCGAAACAATAGATGCAGCCATGTTCGCAGCCGCGGTAAGGGTTGATCGAGCGGTCGAACGACAGGTCGGGCGATGTGTTGCGCGTGATGACCTTGCCGATCGTCTCCTCGCTGACACTGGTGCGCAACACGGGCAGATCGTCGTCCTGATACCAGCCGTCATCCACCGCCTCGGCCGCCAGACGGTTGAACCGGACAGCCGGATTGCCAAGGGCGGCGCGCCCCTTGGCGCGGTGGGAACGGAGAGTCAGATCATGGGTCATTCCGCATTCTGGAACAAATGCAGAACACTGGCAAGCCCGCGTCGGTCCTGCGACGGTGAATGTCGCAATTCATCGGGTGGACCGGCGCAATTAAGCGCACTACGGGATCAACGACTTTCATGAGGGTTCCCATGTCCGACCAAGACGACGAAATCATCCTGTCCGAACTGAGCGACGAAGATCTTGTCGCGCAGATGTATGACGACCTTTACGACGGCATGAAGGAAGAGATCGAGGAAGGCGTCAACATCCTCATCGAACGCGGCTGGACCCCCTACCGCGTGCTGACAGAGGCGCTGGTCGGCGGCATGACCATCGTGGGCCATGACTTCCGCGACGGGATCCTGTTCGTGCCAGAGGTGCTGCTGGCCGCCAATGCGATGAAAGGCGGCATGTTCATCCTGAAACCGTTGTTGATCGCGACAGGCGCACCGCGCGTCGGCAAGATGGTGATCGGCACCGTCAAAGGCGACATCCACGACATCGGCAAGAACCTTGTCGGCATGATGATGGAAGGTGCGGGATTCGAGGTCATCGACCTTGGCATCAACAATTCGGTCGAATCCTACATGGGCGCGCTGGAGTCTGAACAGCCCGACATCCTTGGCATGTCCGCGCTGCTGACGACGACGATGCCTTACATGAAGGTCGTGATCGACACGCTGGTCGAAAAGGGCGTGCGCGACGATTACATCGTGCTGGTGGGCGGTGCCCCCCTGAACGAGGAATTCGGCCGCGCCATCGGCGCCGATGCCTATTGCCGCGATGCCGCCGTTGCGGTGGAAAC